>JAQTTZ010000016.1:31283-55491 GCA_028710485.1 Bacteriovorax sp.
ATCTGATCACCAATCTCGGATATAACTCTATTAGTGATATTATTAATTTCAGCATCTGCTCCAACGTTTAATGAATCAAGATATGACGACCTAAGTTGGCTAATAACTGTTGCTACCATGACCCCTAAAATGGCAACAGCAACCATGGTTTCCATCAAACTAAAACCGGAGTCAACCCAACTAACCAATCGAAATTCTTGGCTTTTATTTGATAATTTTTTAAAAAAGCCCATAAATTGTCCTGCTTTAAAATCTATTTAATTTTGTCCTAGTTAAATATTATGCTTTAATAATATTATATTTAAAAACTTAATTTGATGGGAGTCCAATAGTTGATGATGCTTAAGCTTGATCAAAAAGGTTTTTCGATGGCGCTAGTCCTAGTCTTGTCTGCTGTAATTGCAGCCAATACTGTTTATTTTATGGGCCTATCAAAAAATACTGCAACATCTAATGCGCTAAGATCTATTGAAGAAAGTGAACTTTCAGAAAAGCGACGTTTAAGTTCGATCCTAAGTGATAACTCGGTTTGTGCTAGTGCTGCTGTATTGGGAAATAAAGTTTTAACCGATCTTGCGACAGAACAAACAACACCATTTACCTTTTCAAAAGGTGGGTTAAGCTTCTTAACAATGGGAGCCACCTATTTTAGTGGATCCCACACTGCCGCTTCTTATCAGATCGATCCAGCGACCAAAATTCTTCAGATAAAATATAATATATCGCCTGCAAAACAGCTTAGCACTTTAAAGAAAACGGCACTGGTCAGCATTCCCCTTGTTATCAAAACTGATGCTGCTGGCAAGATTACTGATTGCTACGCCGCCCCTACCTCCACTACTGGAGCAATTGTTGCAGAAACCATAACCAATGCGTGCCTTGGAAATAGTGCTTATAAATACACCGGAGGAGCCTTTGATATGTGCTTGCATAATATCGTGCCTGCAACTGTGAGCGGTGGAGATTTTATGAACACCCTCAGCTTTACTGCGCCCTTAAAAGAACAGCAATACTCTTCAACTGCTAAATATTTTGGAGACAGTGCTAATTCCAAATGTCCATCTGCTCAGACCCAGCCGCTCGCGACTAGTATAGACACAACGGCAAAACTGACTTGTTCTGTTCCTGATGTCCCCTGCAATAATGGAACAATGATGCTCATGACAGCAAGCAATGCTCCAATCTGTACTTTTAATGAAACCAATAGCATTGCGAATGCCCTTTTTAGCAGTATAAGTCTTACGGGCCATGACACTTATTACACCAAGCCACCTAATCCTTGCCCTAACGGAACATACGCAGCTGAATACGATGCAAATGGTAACGTCCCTGCTGAGAAATGCCTTCCTCTTTCAATTACAAACAAAGATTGTGGTGCGCTGAAATTCGCTACCGACTTAAATACATCACAGACAGTAGACCCGCTTAGGTGTACGGCCTATTCAAAAGTAAAAGCGTGCGCTTCTCCAGGCACTTATGTCTGGATCACTTCGCTGACCACAGCAGTTCCAACATGCAGCACCGCCCTTACCTATTAAACGCTATTCTTCGCTATTCATGTAAGGAATTTTTCTGGTTATTAGTTCTGCTTGAAGTTTTTCAATTTCGTAATTCTTGCCCTTTTGAGCTTCAATCCCGATTAGCAAATGGTACCATTCAATTTTGGGATAAACATCTTTGGCCTCTCTGATGAGCACCTCTGCCTGATCGAGCTTTAAATTATCAATTAAAAAAGTCGCGTATTTAAATTTTATTTCTTCTTTAAGGAGATATTCTGCTGGTAATCGCTCCAGAGAGTATTGCCAAAAATCATCCGGATTTTTGGCCATAGACTGTATATTTACATTTAGAAGAAACCAAAAAGAAGCAACCACCACGCTGGCAAAAAGATAAGATTGGGCCCGTTTTAATTTTGTAAGAATCGATAAAAGAAAAAAAAGAATTCCTAAAAATAGTGTTGGATACAATGTTGGCAACAAGAGAAATCGCTGCTCAGAACTATAACTATATCTGATAATTGGTGTGTAAGCTCCCACCGCAGCTACGGAAATACAAAAGAGGAAAATAGGAAAAAAATCTTTTTTATAAAATCTTGAATACGCCAAGAAGAGTAAAGTTAGCACTACAAATAGAAACATTGTGGAAACGGAATAAAACTTAGGGATGAGTATAGCTCTATCAAATAAAGACAAAACCATCGGAGCAATAATTAATTGAAACTGGGAATAGATAGAATTTACATACGAAAGATTTAATTGTTCAATAGTCTGTGGTGTTAAATAAATCCAGACAATGGCAAATGCCACTCCTAACATAATTTTTTGCTGCTTCGTTAATTTATTGGAAGTGCAAATTAAAGGTATAGCAAAAGACAACTTGGTATTTAACAACACCGAGCAGAGTATTCCCAAAAAAAAGCCCCACTGTTTATTTGAAATATAGCAATAGTAAGACAGCAAAAGGCAGCTTTCTGCCAAAAGGGCCTGGACTTGAAAATTAAAAAAGAAAACATCAAAATGAATCGGTGAAATCAAATACAAAGAAGAAATGATCAAGGCAACTATCTCTTTTTCGGACCCCTTGAAAGAAATTACATAAATGATAAATGAATTTAAAAGAAGTGTAGCATGTGCTAAAACTTTCATCGATATTGCGTATTCTGAATTTTCGCCAAAAACATTTCCAATATAATACATCCCCATGAAGGAAATGATCGACACCAACAATAGATATAAAAAACTTGATTTATAAAGTAAGTTCTTCAATATCTTCACCTCTTAATGCCTTGTAATTGAGAATCTCTAACTTTTGAATTCCTTCTCCAGATTCCACTTGATGTTCAAGCGATTTAAGAACCGCATTTGATAACTCATACCTTTTCGTAAAAAAATAATGATTCGCAAGAACTAACTTAATGTTAACATTTTTTGGAGAACGCTCGATAGATTTTAAAATCATCGCATCCGACGAGGTGTAAACTCTTGCTGATTCAAAGGTTTTTGCGGCATAAAAAATTGCAACAATCGCTACAAGAATGACAGCGGAGCGCTTTAAGTTCTCTTGAGATAAACAGACAATCAAACCAACAACGGGTACGCAAAGCCAATATTCAACAAAATTGCTGTATGCAAAAATTGACCAGTAAGTAATCCCCGTCAAGGGGACAATTGAAATAATAAAAAACAATAATCCACTAAGAGATATCCATTTTTTTTTATTAATAAAACCAACAATAAAGAATGTGCTCAATAAAACTATCGCAATCGACACAGCTAGATCGCTTAATGAATAAGTCACCACTGTGTTTGGATAAATTAATAAATTTTCCTTCGGATAAAAAACATATAAAGAATAATTTGAAAAATTCTTTAATGCTAAAACAAATTTGGTCGTAATAGGATAATCCATTTTCTTTTTCGGAGGTGGCAACGGCCTCAGGGGGACTCCTCTAGTATTAAAAATTGCAGCCCGATCCGCTAGCGTAGGTGGATTTATCGTCAGCTCCCGCGAGACCGAAGTTGGCATTTTCCGCAGGAATGAATTTTTTAAAAATCGTACGTGGGTTGACCAAAAAGTTAACAACAAAGAATAGATGCACAAAGAAATGAAAACTAATGCAACTTTTCGTTCTTTAAAAAATAAAAAAAGAATTAAGATTGGTGCAAACGCTGCTTTGGACAGTAGAGAAAACGCAAATAAGACAATAGAGAAAACAAGATCTTTTCTAGTATTACTCTCCCTGTATTTTAAAAAACTTATAGCTGCTAAAAGAAAAAAGAAAATACACATCAGAGTTTTTAATTGAATGATCCAGGTAACTGAAAAAAAATGGAGAGGATGAACCAAATACAACAGAGCAATTAATCCGGCATTTCTGCCTCCCAATTTTGGCATTATTTTATAAAGCAAAAAAGCATTGGATGTATGTAAAACCAGGCTTACGATATGATAAAAAATGAACTTTTCTGAAAAAAAGGCGTCTAAAACCCAAAGAAAACTAAAAAACATTGGCCATGATCTTTGGTTGTTACCGACCCCCCAATACTCTAGAGGATTATTGAATTTTAAATTTTGAGACTTGAAAATAAAAATCCAATCGTCCCATAAAGCTCCCGCCTTTAAGGTTGGAAAATAAATGACAGATGCAACAAGCAAAAAAAAGACAAATACATAAAGATCTAAAGAATGATTTTCTTTTTTTATAAGCATTTTATATCTTAGCTAAAGTTAATAATTTAATTATCAGTCAGATATAAGTGGATTGCAAGTAACATGCAGTTGTCTCAGTAGCTTTAAAGGAGCTTTAAAGTAGCTTTGAAGAGAATAAATCGCTCATGAGTGAATCGAGCAGCAAATAGCCCCTTGATGTTAAAGTCACGACACCTCGCTGTTGTGTTACTAAAGCTTTTCGCTCCCATTCCAGAACCAAACTAGAAAGTTTCTCTGGAAAATCCGAAAGGCGAATTCCCTCTTGAGAACGGATCGCCATGTAGATTTTTTCTAATTTAAACTCCTCCTCGCTCAATTCCTCAAAGACCATTTCTGGCCTTTGAGGAATCCATCTATAGCGCAGCTTTTCTTCGCTTAAAAAACCTGTGGCAGAAGGCCCTAAAGCAGCCACCGTGTGCGATTTCCAATAATTCAAATTATGCGCTGATTGTTTTCCTGGAAGTGAAAAACTTGAAACTTCATAATGAAGAAATCCCTCTTGACGCAAAAAGTCTGAAACTTGTAAAAATTCATCCGCAATCCATTCTTCATGAGGCAGATCGGAATAAAATTTATAATTCTCTTTAACAGTCAAAATGTAGACACTAAAATGGCTCGGTTTGCATCTGAGCGCTGAGCTTAACTCTTCGATCACATTTCTGTTGAGTTTTTCGGAGAATGGCAAACCCAGCATAAAATCTACAGAGTAATTCAATTTGTGATCATGAAAATACTGGAGCGTTTCATGCACATCTTGAATGGTATGCACCCGATCAAGATATTTAATCATATCTTCGTTGAGTGCCTGAATCCCTAATGAAAAACGATTGGCCCCCAGTTTTTGCCATGATGTTAATACCTCTTCATTCCAAGCACCGGGATTAACTTCAAGAGTAAATTCACAATCGTCGGCCAGTTGAATCTGATGTTTTTTAAAGAAATTTTCTAAAAATTCACTTCCCTCTACTCCCCATAATGAAGGAGTCCCACCCCCAATATACAAAGTTTTGAGTGGGGCCCACGAATAGCCGTGTTTTTCAATCAAGTTCTGATGAATTGAAAACGACTCCTCTAAATAAAGATGAAAATTTTTAAAATCTTGCATTTTGTCTGTCGGTACTTTTTTGTAAAAGTCGCAATAGTTACAAAGATGTGCGCAAAATGGAAAATGAATATAAAGTGAATCAATAATTTTTGGTATTTTAGGCATAATTTTCAACATAATTATATTATAATTGAGAAGCTTCTTAACGAAATTAATAATTCAGAAATTCTCTAAGGAATATTATCTTATGAACTACGAGCTGACTAAATTAAAAAATAAACTCAATACTCTTTTCATTCACTCACCTGGATCGACAGCTGCGACAGTTCAAATTTGGTTTCGAGCAGGGAGCGCACTTGAAGAAAAAGATCATCAAGGTATCGCCCATTTTTTAGAGCATATGTTTTTCAAAGGAACCCAAACTCGTCCTGGAGCAAAAATCGCCCACGAAGTTGAAACCTTTGGCGGAGAAATTAACGCCTTCACTTCTTTTGATTACACTTGTTATTATATCAACACTCCAAATAAACATTTAGCTGAATCTGTTGAAATCCTGCTCGATATGGTTTCAAATCCAGAATTTAAGCAAGATGATCTAGTTCCTGAAAGAGGCGTCGTATTTGAAGAATTCCGTCGGTCTATCGACAGTCCCGGCCAATTTGCTTTCAGCAAACTTCAAAAGTCCGCTTTTGGAGGAAGTTACGCCCATCCGATATTAGGTTCTGAAGAAACAATTAAAAATTTTTCCAGAGAACAACTGCAATTTTTCCGCAATTCTTTTTACAATCTCTCAAACTCTCTTTGTATTGTTGCAGGAGATATGTCAGACAAAGAACATATTGTTAAAACTATAGAAAAATATAATCTTCCCGCAGGCCCAGAAAGTTTTTTTCCCGAGTTTAAACTAAAAGAGAAATCGACATTGGACATCCATAAAAAAGCAGTTGGAATGGCCACATTAACACTCGTCGTTCAGGCACCAACCTATAATTCTCCGATGGCGGCAGGAGAAGATCTTGCCTTAAATTGTCTGGGCTTTGGTGAATCCTCTCGTTTATACAGCGCTCTCGTTTTAGATAAAACTCTCGCCAATGTGGCTTCAGCCTCAACCATGTTCATGTCCAATGGTGGCGCGCACTTTATACGTTTAGTTTTTCCCCTTAAAAATATGGAAGAGCTACTTACCAAATTTGTTAAAACTATTTCAGAGACTATAACTGAAGGCTTAAGTTTCGATGAAGTTCAAAAAATTAAAAATCAGTATCTTTCATCTAAAATTTATGAAATGGAATCGATAGAATCTTTTTCTTTCTCTTTGGGACATAGTTACGCTCAAAATGGCGATATTAAATGTGAAGAAGAATTTATTGAACGTATTAAAGCAACAGATCCTGGTCTCGTGAATAAAGGGCTGAAAAATATTTTTTCTAACAACTTTCACCTTAGTTTGCAAATACCTGAAGAGGCTGATCTATCGAAGACGAAGAAAGATCTTTTAAAGTTTCAACAAAACCTTGAACAATTAAAGAAAAAACTTCTTCTTAATAAATCGAAAGCAAAATATAAAATAGAAAAATCTAAATATGACCAACAAGTGCAATTACTTCGGTTGAAACCGGGTATTTCATTAATTTACCGACAGAACACAATGACTCCGACATTTGTTCTTCAGGCTTATTTACGCGGTGGAATTACAGAAGAGGTGCCAAAAACAAACGGCATCTACCACTTACTCAGCTCAATGTTAACCAAAGGTCATGATGGTATTGCTTATGAAAAAATAAAATTAGATCTCGAAGAAACGTCTTCAAGCATCGGTGGTTTTTCCGGAAAAAATGCTTATGGTCTTTTGATGCATGGATTGACCGAAAATATGCAGGATCTTTTCCCTCATTTTTCAGGCGCATTAATCAATCCCGACATTCCGTTAAAATATCTTAAACATGAAAAGCAATTGTCTTTACGGGCCCTTACTAATCAAAAAGAAGATCCTGTTAAACATTGCTTCAAGCAAGCTCTGCAATTATTCTTTGGCAAACACCCCTATGCAATGAATCCAATTGGAACAAAAGAAACAATAAAAGCTCTTACTCAAAAATCACTGCTTCAACTTCATTTGAAAAATTTAAAAAAGAAGGAAGTTATTTTCACTTATTGTGGGGACAGCTCTTTGGAAGATGTTCTTGAGATGTTCAATCCATTATTAGAAGAATTAGCTCCACGCAAGACCGAGAAGCTTAGCTTTAAACCCTATAAATCAACTGTAGGCGTTGAAAAATTTATTTCATTTAACCGAGAACAAACTCAAATATTTCATGGGATTCCATGCGGACGAATTGGTTCTCCGGAAAACCTTTATTTAAAAATGCTAACAACTCATTTGTCAGGACAATCTTCTGAATTGTTTGTTGAAGTAAGAGATAGACAAGGTCTTTGTTATTCAGCACAACCCGTACATTTTGCCGCCCTAGAAGGCGGATATTTCGGAATTTATATGGCCTCTGGGCATGATAAAGTGAGTGCTGCAACGGTTGCCATTAAAGAGCTTATTGGAAGAATTAGAGATAACGGCCTATTAGAGGAAGATTTTAATAGAATTAAGCTAATGATCGAAGGTCAAAATTTAATCAATGTTCAAACTAATGAAGATTTCGCTTCTATTTATTCAGTCCCAGTATTGCAATCCCAAGGACTTGATTACTATTATAAAGGAAATAATGAAATCCAAAATCTTACTTATGCAAATTTTCAAAAAAATATAAAGAAAATTCTCGCTCAAAAATGGAATACTATTATTGTTGGCCGACCTGATGGCCATTTAAAGACTTAAAATACTATTGGTGGAGTTGCGATTTCGTTCTTTCTAGGTATAAAATCATGCCTATGTATTGCTTCGATCTCAACACTCCTTTCAAACTCCGAATCGATGAAATTCAAAAAGATGAGTTTGTTTATTTTAAACTCCCTGAAGCATTAGACGATGGTCTTGATAGTTATGTTAAGACCATTATTGATTCTTTAACCAAGCAAACGAGCAGGCTTTTTTTTTCAATAAATGATACGTCCAAATACTTAAACCTGGCAGAGATCGAGGAAGAATTTCCCATTGCCTGGTTTGGTGTTCCTGTTGAAGTCGGTTCTAATCAAAAAGGTGTTCATAGTGAGCACTCCATTTACTCTAATATTGATTCATTAAGCTTAATAATTTTTGAAGCGCAAAAACTTCGCTTCAAAAATCAAAAAAAGATTATTCCGGAATTCATCATAACTGATAATTATTATCAACTGGCCCCTACTATCGTAGAGTTTTTTAATCGCTTCAAGCTACCTTTTGCCTTCATCACCATAGAAGGTGTCCCCGACCCAAAGAGGGTTAATATTTTTCACGAAATCTTTGAATCTTTAAGAATTAAAGGTTTTAAAGAAAAAATTTATTTTTCATTCAACAATCCTAACTTAGATGAATGGAATATTAAAACTCATAATTCTTTCTCAGGCCTTCAGACTGTACATATCGACCTCTCGAATAAATGCACGCACTCATGTGTATTTTGTGGCATTTGGGGACCAGAATTTATCGACGATATGAAATCCCGCTCCAACGGAATTCTCAGCGAAGAAACCGTCAACTTTATGAATCGACAAATGCCACATCAACGTGCTTTAGAAATTCTTGAATCTTTACCCGATACAATTCAAACTGTTCAATTTGGTGGTTCAGGTGATCCGCTCACGCATCCCAACTGGTTAGATATTATTTCTCGCTGGAGGTCGCGCGGCTTGATAGTAGAAGTCTTAACAAACTTTGAGTATCCCAACCACCTTGACCTAGAGGTACTTCATCAATTATCTAAAGGAAGAAAAAATTTTAGTTTTCTAATAAATCTATCTGCAGCAACGGCTGAAACTTATAAGGCCATTCGTCCTCGGCAATCAAATGCAACCTTTGAAAAAGTCATTTCCAATATAAGATATTCAAGTAATTTAAGAAAACAAGATGGACATGGTATTTCCATTACCATCATAAATATTATAAATTCTCAAAACTTTAGAGAAGCAGTAAAAATGATCGAGCTTGCTCACGAATTAGGCGTCGGGGTCTGGTTAAAACCTCTCGAAGTACATTCGAGCATTCATCAAAAATATACAATCGCAGAAGAAGATTATCCTCTTTTTCTCAGCATCATGAGTCAAGCACTACAAAGAGCAGATGAATTAAAAGTAAATTTAGTTTTTAGGGAATTTCTTAAGACTATCATTGAAGACCATCAAGCAAGCGATGAAACTAAGTTTGAAAAGTCACAACTTGATTTTGGTAGTATTTTAAATGGCCAAGTTCCAGGCGTTTTATACCAAACCATTCCCTGCACAGTTGCTTTTACCTACGTTCGATTTGAAGTTAACGGCTCAGTTAAGCCATGCTGTATTTCTCCATTTCAAATGGGTAATATTAACGATGCTAATCTAGATGAAATTTGGCACTCTCACCGATACTATGCATGGAGGGAGAAATTTTTGAAAATTCAAACAACTCGCTTTCATTTAAAAGATAATGAATATGGTTTTTGTCAAATTTGCCCACATATTCCAATCAATTTGGAAGCATCAAAACTGCTTTCAATTAAAAGAGATTGATCTATGTCTAACGATAATTTGAAAAAACAATATCAAACAACCAAAGAAAAACTGGAAAATGTTTCTCCTGCATTTTGTTTGGCAAAATGGTTTCAGGTCACCTTGCATTTGCAGAATGGACACAATCATTCATGCCATCATCCCAACACTCACCAAACAACCTTGGAAGAATTAAAAGACAACCCTAGTACTTTACACAATACTCATTTCAAAAAAAAGATTCGAAAGCTAATGCTTGAAGGAGTAAGGCCAAAAGAATGCGAGTACTGCTGGAAGATTGAAGATACTCCCGGTGAGCATTTTAGTGACCGCCATATTAAGAGTAACGATGAATGGGCCAAGCCTTTCTTTGATGAAGCTATTGATGCCGGGTGCGAAAAAAACATCAATCCCAAATATCTCGAAGTGAGCTTCAGTAACTCATGTAACTTTAAATGCGCCTATTGCTTACCTCATATTTCTAGCAGCTGGATGAAAGAGTTAAAACAATATGGCGAGTATCAAACGACCTCTAAACATCACGCTTTTGCCTACCTTGAACAACTTGGGAAAATGCCAATCATTGATACCTCTCTCAATCCTTACGTAAAAGCATTTTGGGAATGGTGGCCTTCTCTTTATAAAGATTTAAAGACTTTTAGAATTACTGGCGGCGAACCATTTATGGTCCCAGACACTTATCGAGTTCTTGAATACGTTGCTGATAATCCAAATCCTGAATTAAGCTTGGCAATCAACTCTAACCTTGGAGTTGAACAACGCTTAATTGATAAAGCAGCTCTAAGCATTGGCAAAATAATGGATTCCAAAAATGTAAAAGACATAACTATTTATACAAGCCTGGATACTTGGGGTGAGCAGGCTGAATATATTCGCTATGGCCTAAACATGGATTTGTTTCTAAGAAATTTATATTATATTTTAGAGAAACTACCAGAAGTGCAATTAACATTTATGTGCACTTATAATCTTCTCTCGATTACTTCGTTTAGGTCTTTCTTAGAATTTATTCTTGAGCTTAAGAATAAATTTAAAAAATCTCATTCTAAATATGACAGCCGAATTGTTTTAGATATTTCATATTTAAAGGATCCTCAGTTTATGTGTGCCAATTTAGCTGACCAAGATTTATTAGATCGGATGAAATCAGATTTAAATTTCATGATGGCGAACTCACCTAACTGCGTCGCTAGCGAGAGCATCGGCTTTACTGATTTTGAACTCAATAAAATGCTTCGACTTACTAATTGGGCCAAGGGTGGCGTGAGCCAAGATTTTAAAAAAATACAACTTAAAGATATTTATATTTTCTTTTCTGAATATGATCGAAGAAGAGGCACCAATTTTTTAAAAACTTTTCCTGAATATGAAAATCTATGGCTTGCCGGAAAAGCGTTGGCATCTCAATAATAGCTAGAGGTTAATAATGAAATTGCTTATCGTTCGTTCATCCGAAGCCTCAACATGGGGAAGCTGCAAAGTCATTTCACCCAACTTACAAGATACATACAAACTTCTGCCTGAAAACATCGAGCTATCATGGTTTGATATTCCTATTAAATATATTCAAAAAGAAATTAATTCTGAAAGGTTAATTATAAACGAACTGGCAAATAAAATAAAAACGGAATCCCCTGATCAAATTATTTTCATAGATCACTTGCCCTGCCCTGCCGATATTTTAATAAAATTATCACTTATTATGGAGTTAAGGCAACTCCCTCCTTTAGTTTTTCATATCTATGGAGACTTCACTTATTTTTCAAAAGACTGGCTGGATTTATCATCTAAAATAGTAAATCATCCTCTTAAATTTATTACAGCCTCTTCTTCGCAGAAAAAATTATTAGGTTTTTTTTGTGAAGATTCCTCCACTATTGATCAGCTTTGCTTCCCTGTTAATTCAGAAGACTATTCTTTTAATTCAACAGATCGTCGTGAATTTAGAAATAAGCACAATATAAACGAAGGCGATACCGTTATCCTTTATGCGGGAAGAGTCAGCCTCCAAAAAAATGTCGACATTCTCATTCAAGAATATTTGAATTTAATTAAAAATGAGAATTCCACTGTTCATCTTTGGGTAGTCGGAGCTTTTGACGATATGGGAGCTCCCTTTATGGGGGTTAAAACTCGTGATGGATATTTGTATTCAAAAATTCAAACAATACTTGGTCATCATCCTAAAGGATTTACAAGAAATATAAAATTTTGGGGCCGACAAGATAAAGACGAATTAAAAAAAATAAAAGCGGCTTCGGACATGTTTATTAGCTTAAGTCTTTATCATGACGAAGATTATGGAATGTCTCCAGCCGAGGCCATGGCGTGTGGCCTTCCAACTCTATTAACTGACTGGGGTGGATATTCGTCCTTCGCTTCAAAGGCGTGGCGCTGCCAACTCATCCCTGTAAAAATAACTGAATTCGGCCTTCAAATTAAAACTACCGCTATCAGCGAATTTTATGAAGCTCTTAATGAATCCTACATAAATGATATTGATCGGGAACGATGGTCAAAAGAATTTCTTAATGCTTTTTCAATTAAAAACACTGTTTCAAAATTAGAAAAAATTATGACAACTCCTTTCAATGTCTTTACCGGATTCAACTGGGCCCTTGCTCCTTTTACTCAAATTTATGGAAAAACTGCAAAAGTGAATACGATTGATGCAAACACTTGCCCCTCTAACAAAAATTTCTATTTTCAAGTTTATCAAAACTATATCTCCCAAAATAACTCTGGAAAAGATCATGAATAGAACAAACCAATTTAAAATCATTCAATGGACATATGATTTTATTCAAAATGCTCAACAAGATGCTGGAATGCCTTTAGGAAAAAAAACACGTCCGAATCACTTTTATCTCAAGCCATTTTCTCTCGACTATTATGCTCCAACAAACCCTGTTCTCTTGGGTGGTAATATAACCAAAAAATTAATTAATAAAAAGATTTGGACTCTTCGAGATGGACTAATTCCATTATCTTTTTTTTTCAGAGAGAATTCGCCAAGTAAAATGCCAGGCGAATTTGCAATCCATAAAGATTTATGGTTTTTAGTCCCCGAACAATGGCGAGATAAAATTGTTTTTTATGATATCAAATCGGATTATGTATATAACGAAGAACATCTTCCGGAAAATTTATTTATAACAGGCATGCTTAACTCAACATTTGCGGATCTGGAAGAATTTGAAAATGACCTGCTGGCCATTAGCAATCGGCTAGGGAAAAAGAACATCGAAAAAATGAAAATTATTGCGTTTTTCCCCAATAAAAGAAATAACCTCTGGGGAAAATGGAGCGACGAAAACTCATTAGAATTTTCCAAACATCTTTTTTCAAAGCTAAAAATGGATATTCAATTTCCAGGATGGGAGACAATTCAAGCTGAAATGAATTTTAAGAACTATCTTTATCATGAAATTAATCGTGGTTATTTTATTCAAGATACTTATACTAAATACTTCGCCCTTTCTAGGGGAGCAGGTCTTCTTCAAGAAAACAATTTTGAATCACCTCTAAAAGAAATAGCAAATCATCGCCTCTCTTTGCATCACTCTCTCTCCATCTATTTGCCCGACTTTAGTAAATTGCCGCGATATTCCGATCCTTTTAAAGATGATTATTTTTTTTATTTTCAGGATCTTTGCAAAGGCCATATTAAAAACGTCAGGACTTCTCCTAATTGGGACTCCTGGTTTGCTTTGTACTTAAAAAAATTTTACAAAATAAATCCGCCTACAATGAAAACCATTTAAATGAAGAATTTGCTATCGCTAATTCCTAGAGAACTAGGACGTTTTGTTTATATTAAAACTTTTCAAATCCATCGTTTTCTTGCACGACTTTTGTATGGATATGAAATTCAACTTTGGTACCGCAACAGCTTATTGCAAAACTATTTTAGTTTCGGCCTGTCAGACATTGATGTGAGTATTAAACTTCCTAGTAATGATAAATTAATTATTAATGCAGAAAAAATAAGTTCCTTTATCCATTTAAATCCGCTTATTAAAGAAATAAATTTTTACTATCCGTTTTGCCTCGACAAGGTTCCAGAGCTTATAAATTATTACGAATTAACTAAGGATAAAAAGTTATTTTCTCAAACTACAAAAAAAATTGAATTCCTAGAAGCTCAAAAATTTACTTATTTACTGCGAATGTTTTTTTCAAATAGAAACAAGCTAAGAAACGGTTTATCTGAAAGAGATGTTTTGAAATGGAGTTTTCATTTTAATCTTATTACACGACCTGACCTTGCTCAATTTTTAATGGTCAACATGAATGAAAAAGATCTGCTACAACTGATCTTTAAAACCTTCGCAAGTATTGAACTGGACAATGACAATTATTTTCAAGCTGCCTGGCATGCAGCTGAATGTCAATTAACTCAAAAATCGCTTTTTATTCAATTTGAAGAATCAATTTTCCCTAAAGAGCTTTTCTTAATAATGCCCCATCAGTTCTGTTTTACTAGTTATCGGTTACATCACACTTCTCTCTTTAGTGAACAAGTATTTGTTTCACAACTTTCATGGGAAATTTTGGGCATGATGAACCAACCAACTCTTTTTAAAAAAGATAGCACCAGTTTTGAACATTTAAATAACTTAAGAAGGACATTAAGCGACGTTGTTTTGTTGGATAGTTGCTGTCAAATTAACAAAATAAAATTAGCTGAATCAATAAAATCATACTTGGATTTTTTAAATAATCAGACAAAATAAAGGCTCTCAAATTTACAACTCATTTTTTATTGTTCTATATAAATCATAAGCATCTTTAATCTCGCCATCATAAAGAATCTGACCTTCACCAATTACAACCGCACGATTACTTACATTGTAAACTTGTGCTTCATAATGACTAACAAATATCACTGCCCCAGATTGTTCAATGAGATTTTTAATTCTCACTGAAAGCTTTTCTCTGAAAAATTCATCTGCCCCATCAAAAACCTCATCAAGAATAAGAATATCTGCAGGCTTCGCGGATAAAAGTGAAAGAGTTAATCTTACCATCATCCCCTTACTATATGTTTTAATCGGAGCATCGATAAAACTTTTAAGCTCACTAAATTCTAAACTCTCTTCAACTATTTCCTCAAGTTTATTGCGAAATTGTGGATAATAAATTTCAGCGAGTATTTTTGCATTTTCTCGTCCACTTAATTCAGGATAAAGCCCAAGCGTAGACTCGAACAAGGCACGAACACCGCCATTTCGTAGAACTTTTCCAATTTTTGGTTGGTAAAAACCCGAGATACAACGGCACAGAGTTGATTTACCGGCACCATTAACTCCGACCAATCCAATCCTATCTCCTTCATAGACTGTAAGATTAATATTATTTAACGCTAAAAAAGATCCTCGTTCATACTTTTTTGAAAGAGGACCCATCATAGTATTAACAAAAACATCCCTCAGGCTTGAAGAGGTAATAAGCCTGAGTGGAAAAGCTAGGCTTAAATCCTGAATCTCTAAAAGAATTTTTTTTGAATTATGCATAAAATATTAAATACTCTTTCATTTTTTTCCATGTGAAATAAGCTCCAGTGATGAGCATTAACGAAGTCCCATAAGAAACGGCTACGCTATAAAAAAACTCTCGACCAGCTCCTTGCATTGTTAGCAGTTGAAAAGGGCGAATAATATAATAAATGGGATTTATATCTACCATAAATCGATATTCCGCAGGAATAAAATGGGGTGGGTAAAAAATAGGTGTTAGATAAAAGAGTAGCGAAAAGAAAAAACTAATTACAAATTTTAAATCTCTTAGGACAACATTTACTGAAGCAAAAACTAAACACATTGAGCCAATAGCTAAGGCCAAAGATATAATCGGCAAAGGTAAAAGAAATAAAACATTAAACTTTTCTGGATATTTAAAAAAGAAAATGATGATCAATATGAAAAAAGAACATAGGAAATTCACAAAATTATCGAGCACTTGAGTATATAGCAAAACCAATGGTGACACCGGAAGATTTCGAATAAAATGGGCATTTGTTACAAATAAACTTGTACACATTTCAACCGATTGAACAATGAAAAGCCAGGGCAATAAGCCTGAAAGAAGAAAAGTGGTATAGTTCAAATATTGTATTTTGAAAATAATTTTAAAAGCATAGGCCTGAACCGCAAATATTAAAATTGGATTTATAACAACCCAAAGAAAGCCATAAAAAGTATTCCTATATCTTGATTTGAGATTGGCTAAAGTGAGAACATAAATAATTCGTAAATCGTTTGTCATTCAAAATTCTCTTGCAATAAAGTCTCAAGAAGTATCTCATCAAAAAAAGGAATTGCCCCTTATTTGAAAATATTTTTATATATTAAATAATAAAATAGTTTCATATCTTGTGGATATTTGATGTAATTTTTTTGTGAAACATCTTCTAAAAAAGAGCATCGACTTAAAACGTTTTTATAATGATCTTTCTTAACAATTTGCAAATAATGACAAGGAGAAAGAGCTGTAGTTGAAATAACTTCAAAATTCAAATCCAGATTATCTGCTTCAAATCGTCCACAGCCTTTAGATAATACAAGATGGACCAAATAATTATCTAAACAACTCCACTGGGAACCCGCTTCAATTGCCAGCCAGTTATCAAATGAAGATTTTTTTTCAAGATCTACAACTGTTAGGGCATCAGGAATATGAACTAAGTGCTTTTGAATGAGTTGAAAATAACTTGATACATATATTTGCTCACTGGCTCCTGAAATATCAAGATTATAATTATAATGAGCTCGGATTTTAATCTTTGGAAATTTTATTAAAAATTCATTTATTAACCAAAGTAAAAAATCATTTATTAACTCCAGGGGAGAATCGAGTAGATTTAAATTGAAAAAAAGTAACAACGTAGAATTCTCATTCATCTGAAAATTATTATTCGTTTTTAAGCAATAGAATTTAGCCTGATCATTAAATGCCTCAAACCGGGCCAGCGCTATATGTGGAATATTTTTAAATTCCGGATCAAAAAGTTTGTTGAAAATGGAAAAAAATATTCCGTCTCTATTAATATCAAAAGAAGGGTTTCGATAATATTCTGAAAAATATATATTACTTGAATTGCTCTTCAATTCCTGTTCATTTTTTAGTGAATGCAGAAAATATTTAGATCGCATTATATTTCCCAAAAAGATTTATAGATTCTTTTAAAACCTTCAAATGTATCTCGACCATGGCCTGTTTTTAAATCCCGGGAAAAATTAGACAGCGAAAGATCAAAGCCACTAAAATTAAAAGTTTTAGACAAAATAATCATTGCCGAATCTAATAATTTTTTATTACCAACAACCGCCAATGCGTCCTGTGGTAATTTATTTCTTTGAAGAAGAGTTCTTTGCGAAATCAATTTAATAAAATGTGCTAATTTACTGAGATCAATATAAAAACCATCTTGTTCGAGTATGATGTCTGCCCCAAAGCAATCATCCGGAAATTCTGTGCAAAAATCTTTATACCCCCCCCATTTGCTAACAATGCAGGGGGTGCCACAGCTCAAGGATTCAATGACCGAACATCCATAATCTTCATCAAGAAATGTACTAAAAGACATGAATACATCATTTTCAGAATATAACTTATAAAGATGCTTTACGTCAGTGTGCGGTACAAGAGTGACTGTTATTCTTTCGTGAAGTCCATTAAGCATATTTGAAAATAGATTATATTGTTCTCCTAGTTGTTTCTGAGTATTTAGCGTTGTTGGATTAAAATCATCAAAATAAACAACTAAGGTTATATGAATTTTCTTATCAATTTCAGCCGAAATTTCACCGAGCGCTTCCAGAAGAGATGTTACATTTTTTTGCTCGTGATATCGACCTGTGTAGAGAACATTCAAAACATCTAACGTTTGCGGAAGACATGCCAACATATTATCTTTATCAGGAACACTGATCGGAAATGGCAAGATTGATAAATTTTTTTCTGCTACAAAGTTTTTCAAAAGCTCGAGGTAACATCTTGAAGCTGCCACAAATTGAATGTTTTTATTAATCATTAAATGATTTAGTTTAAACCAGGTTGCTCCGTGGCGAGTAAAATTGCCAAAGACATGAAATATAAACTGGGTGGTAAACTTAGTTTGAGCATTCATAATTGCACTTAAAAAAATATGATTAATAACATGCGGATGAACAATGATTACGTGATGAGGGGGAGTTTCTTTAAAACGAACAAGCCAATCTCGATGATTCCAACTTGTCGACGAAACCTTCTCCATGTCTTGCAATTCAAGTATCAAGACATTATAAAACATTTGAGGCAAGCCTTCATAAAGCGCTACTAGATTATTTGAAATATTGCTAACGCTTTGAATGTCATCAATTTGATAATTTAGAATCCAAATATTTTTTTTAGACATATAAACTTAAGCAAATCCTTTTTGCATCTAAATCGTTTTATTGCAAAATTAGTGGGCTGATGAGCCCCTTGCTAAACATTTCGAACGGATGAACCTCCCCATAAAATTCATTCGAAACCCAACACTGATTTTTCTGATCAAAATCAAACCATGGTGAAACACCACAAATCATATGCACTCTATCGGTTGAATCAATTTTTTTACACAAGGCTCGGTGATTTTTGCTGGTGTCATAAACATAAGCAAATCCAGGCTCCAGCGAAAACTCATCTATATCTAACTCGTCATCTTTCTCATTTTTTATAATCTGAATAACATAATTAGGGGAAGTTTGAATTGGAATATTGATTCTTAAATTTATAAAAACAAGCTCATCATTATGCCAACCAAAACCAAACTTTGTTGATTCCTCTTTGTTTGAAATAATAGAGGAAACTCTAGAGCGAATTAATGTTCTGGAAAAAGAATTGAGGAAACTTTTCACATGATTATGATTAGCAAAAGGTGTTCTTTCACAAAATGCGAAAGTGTCATAATAAGAATTGCGATAAAATATATTTTCATTATCATCGTAAAGAGAAGCTGAATTCCATTTTAAAGTAGTTGAGCCCAAGGTTGCCAGATGAGGATTGGAAGAAATTTTATCGTAAGCATTGGGATTGCACGTTAGAGAAGATGAAAGGTATGCACTGTCATTAGATAGAGAAGCATTACCATATTGAAATTGATATAGCCCAAACCTATCGATTCCCTCAATTGTAGATTGTTTTAAATTTTCAAAGTTAAACTGAAGCTTCGCCTTTCTGTAATTGGCAGAATCAAAATTTGTAAATTTTTTAACCTGATCGCGAAAATTTGTCGTTTTAATAATATACTGGTGAATGGCCATATTGCGGGGGACTTCAGCGAGAGGTATTGTCCAGAGAGCCTTGCTGACCACTAGCCTTCCTTAGTAGGCTTAGGTGAATTTAGAAACTCAATTAATGAGTTATCATGCAAGTCTTGCAGCAGAGTATCAATTTCTTTTTTATAGGAATCTTTTCTTAAGTCCATCTCATTTTCAAATTCTTGAATGATAACTTCTAAACTTTTTGCACCATCAAATCTTTGACACAAATTTGCAGCAAATCCATCAAGCATATAACCACGGTTGCTTCTGGAGTTGAATATATAATAATTAGGTTTATTTTTACTGTATTCTTGAATAGGCTCAGCGGTGAGTACTGGGAAAAGTTTCAATTGATCCATATTGCAATGGCCTTTTTTGAATTAATATTATTATTTAATAGCCACCATACGATGAATTACTGCCAGTGGTTCCCACTAATAGAGTAATAATTTGAGCTGTTGTTAGCGGTGTGAGAGAGCCAAAGCTAACGTTATTTTTTTTGTGATCTCTCGTTTCTATCGTCTCTTCTGTAGATTTTTTAGAATCTTTTACGCCATCTTCATTATTGCTCATTTATTCACCATCATGGGAAGTCCTATCTTAATTATATTGCAAGATTGACTTTAAATCTACAAAAAACGCAGAAGGTCCTTGAAATGCGTTCGTTGGAGGTTTCCATGATGTTTTAGCGTACTTGCATTTCGCCATTACATTGAGGCAGCATTGAAAATATCATAGCGGCCACTGAAATAGGTTATCACTAAAGATGAAGAGCTTGAGGCTTTATTTTCAATAACGTCCAGACCTAAAATCATTTCTTTTTCTGGAATATCAAGACAACTTGCTTGTTCAATCCATTTTCCAGTTAGATCTTTTTTTAATACGAAAAGGTTAGGCTTAGGAGAATTGCGTTGAACTTCTGGATCTGGTGAAACATAACGGACAAGCCCGATTAATTCTTTTTGCCCGTCTTTATCGAGTTCAAAACTTTTAATCTTGTGAAAATAGTGTGGATATTTTTCTAGATCTTTAAAGGACGCCTTAATTGGTTCTTCAATAAACTTTTTACTCATTTGATCAAAATGAAAAATTTGTAAATCTCCTTTTTGAAACCCTTTGTCGTGAGTAAGTGCTATCAGTGTCTCGTTGGTCGGTTCTTTTTTGTTAAGAAAATCTTTAAACCAAAAAACAGTTCCCCAACTTGGCAATTGCTTTCGATTGGGAAAAGTTTCTTTTGCCGAAAACTTCCAACGAGAATTTTGCCAAGTGAGAAGCCTATCTTGCTCGCTAGGGTTCTCATTCATATTTCGATCGCATCCTCCAACTACAATTTCATCTTTGTCATCGTGATCTATATCAAATGGGATACTCGTCATAAAGCAAACATTAAAGGCTTGCCAATCTAATGGCAATTTGTCGGACCAATCAATGTATCCAACGTCAGTTGCCTTAAGATAAATAACTCGGGACGAGGGATTGTTGACGGGAGCTACCAAAATATCTTGGTATTTAGAATGAGATCTTCTGATCGCCGCTACGTTGAATGAAAAATTTAATCCAATATTAAGATTTTTACTTAAATCAACTAGCGAATTTGTTTTTTTGTCTACAACCAGCAAGACAAGATTTCCCCCGGGATACCCATTTCCATCGACACCATGATCGGCAAAAAGTAGGCCTTCCCCCCACGGAGTCTTAATGCTTGTCATATGCCTAATATGTTGAGTTTTGGCAAACTCCATCGGGGCTGTTTCTATTTTTCCATTCTCTGATAAGAGATAAATGTACATAGGGTTGTATCCATGAGGTGACTCTGAATTAGTTAGGTAAGTGACAATTAAATATAATTTTCCTGATAATTTTATTAATGCTGTTTCAAGAGGAACTTTATTCTCCATAAAGTTTATCTTCTGAGAAAGAACAGGTGCTCTTAAGGTTTTACATTGTGCTGCCTTCTTTGTTGAATATGTTGAATACAAAGAGACACTTCTTGAAAAATAATCTTTATAGTATGCATATTTTCCGATGCCCGTAATAAATAAAATTAAAAAGATGATCCCGAAAATATTCTTAGACATAAAGCTCCAACACATCGATTACGCTAACGAGAAATTGAAAGATAAGTCAAAGATTGCAATGAATTCCTAATAAATTCTTTATTCTTTTCATATTCATGAAAAGGAATAAAAACTCGCACTAAACAATAGTAATTATCTGTTTTGAACAAAATGAGAATTCCCTGGTAAGCAACCTCTGCAGGATCACAAACGCCTAAAACGAATCGGCCAGAGGCTGCTCCCTCAAAAACAAAAAAATTCATATTTTTACTTTTCACTTCATATTCTAATGGACGAGATTTTTTATTTCCACACTCTTGATCTCTGGTAATTGATCCTGGATAAGGTGAGGGTGTTGCCCTATAGAGATTTCTGATTATTATTAAATTGGATTTTTTAAAATTATCGAATTCATCTGAATGAGTCGATTGCTTATGGATTTCCATATAAATATTCTCAGCCCGCTTCTTACTCCATAACTCTATTAACTCATTTTTCTCTTTGAATGAGGTTATGATAAATTTTTCCAAAAAAGATGCTTGGATTTTTAACTTTTCCTTAGCAAAGCTCCCTACTCCTTTGCCCTCCCAGTTTGTTTGTGAAAAGACTGGCGAGATAAGGCTTAAGGCCATTAAAAAAATTTTAAAAAAAATAATCATTTCAACCTATTTATTTAAGCTTAATTTGGTAAGGACAATAACCTGTACTTGGTAATTCTTTTGCGCTACTTGATAACTTATGAAGAAAAAGATCATAAAGATTATTCTGAAAAAATGATCGCTGATCTTGTGAGAGTTCATCAATAATATTTCTCTTCATGAACGGATCATTGACTAAGTTATAAAATTCTTTTTTTCCAGTAGCAAAATCTTGAACATATTTACTTTTTCCATCGTACCTAATTGCAAACCTCTGCCCTCGACAATCAAATTGAAGGATTATCTTTTCTTCTAGTTCCTGTTTGGCATAATTCACGAATTTATCGTTCTCTAGTTTTTGATTTACTAATTCTTTAATTGTATTTGCAATAGAGATCATCCCCACTTGTTGATTTAAATTTATTCTTTCTTTCATTTTTGGCATATGAATAAACGCGGGAATATTTGCAACGCCTTCATCTATGCCATTTCCATGTAAGAACTCCCCTTGTTCCAAAAATGGTTGCCCATGACATCCAACTAGATAAATAAAACTGTCCATTTCTCTGGGCTTCAAAAAATTTTCTAAGTAGGTATCTAGTGTATTGAGTCTTGTTTTATAAAATTTTCTTAAAACCTTTATGTCGTTTGCAAACGAAGGATTCTGCTTCCACTTATTAAGGCTTACTGGATCTTTAAATACTTTAAATCCATAACTTAGTGAATCGCTGAAAGACAGAGGTTTAAAAAAATTTAGAAAAGTCTTCGAAAGACCATCGTAGGGAACGAGGGCAAGGAAAAAAGGTAATCTTTCATTTAAATCTTTTGTTGAAATATTTTTTTGTCTATTGAGATAATTAAGGAGCTCAGGGTCGGAAAGATTGGCAAATGGAAAATGCAAAAACTCAATATGTGAAAATAGTATAAATGGTTTTTCGTCACTGAGAGCTTTTTGAATTTTAAATTCTAATTTTTTAAAATAGCGACCTTGATCGTCATATCTCGATAGACGATTCATTATATCAATGTTTTTACTTATGCCTAATTGGTTTATATCATTTATAAAGATATAATCGTTTCGAATAATCGAATTGTTATTTAAAGCACTGAGCAAATATCGACTCATTCCACGAACGCCATCGTAACTGATTGCCTGATTCAGAACTATCGAATGTTCTCCAAGAGAGTCTAGATATTTATTTTTATTTCCGAGTGTACGACTCTGCGTAAAAATAGATAATTCATCTTTTCTCAACGAACAAACACTAACAACAATTATATTAGGGCGCTTTGGGGTTTTCCTTCTGAAAAAAGAAAATAAAACTATAAAAATAATTAGAATTGAAAGAGTCGCTCGTGTTATTTTAATTTCAAAAAGCCCCAACTTTCATTGATAGAATTGTTTCATTAAAACTTAATAATTTTACACCGTCAATACCTGACACTCTCGCTCCGGCCTTATCTCTGAATCCCCTTCCTATTGAACTCTTTATGTTTCGTTGATAATATGTATCTCTAATAGAGATCTCAAGGGATAGCTTAATTGAAAACTAGCCAAATTATCAAAACGCTCGCATTGCTCATTATTGGTGGATTAATTGGCAGTCGTTTTCAACATAAGCTTGACCAAAAACCTGAATCACCCAAATTGCCATCCGTATATAGCAATAATAGTCTCAAGACCATCAATTCAAGACCAGGCTTTTCAAGGAAAAAAAAAGAAAAATCAATTCTCTTTCTCATTCTTGATCAAAATGTAGTAGATAGAAATGGGAAGACTAAAGAGGTGATTGAAAAACTTTTTAGCACAAGTAGTGTTCCATTTTTTTTGGATATCTCTGAAGAGTCGTCTTTAGTTGTTTCGAAAGAAGCAGGCATTGTTAGTAAGTTTAACATGGGAATGGTCGACTCAACTTGGTTTGCAAAACTGGCCACCAAAAATACAAAATTTGAACCAATCCTCACAGCTTCCCCTAAGAGCGATCAAGAATGTTATAGCGAAATCCAAGTCATTACTAAGCAAAATAGCAATATTCAGACAATCGAAGACTTAGATCAAAAAAATATTGCTCTTACTCGAATAGCAATGCCCCTATCTCTTCTTACTTTTAAGGAACTCAAGTCGAGGAATATCACTATCGACCAGTTACAACTTTACAATAATCAAGACTGGGGAGTGGCAAGCTTAAATTCAGGCAAGGTGGATGCTCTGGTCGAGCGCGTAGATGTGTATTCGAATAATGAAATCATCGGCAGATTTGGCACAATTAAAAATGGCACATACGCTGCATTTCCAAACTTTAAAATTATTACAACTACTAATTATAAAATCCCCTG
>JAQTTZ010000099.1 GCA_028710485.1 Bacteriovorax sp.
TTCCCTACACGACGCTCTTCCGATCTTTCCATTTTAAAACTTGATTATTCGTTGCTCCCATTTGTACCAATTGCTTGGCAGTCGCTGAAAGATTAGCAAAGGGCATTGAGTGCATGGCCTGAAATGGATATGTTTTTGAATGAGTGACGTCCGTTACTCTGATGGCCGCACTTTCATTTGCAGGCACGGCGGTTAAGACATCGGCAAGCGTTGGTCCTGGTGTGCAAACCAGATCGAGTTTTAAATGAAAAACTCCGTTGCTTAAAACAACACCAAGAAAATCTTGCGTACAAAGAATAGTCGCGGGTGCATTGGTGTAAGAGAGTTCAATTTTTAAATCGACCGGACCTGCAACGGGAGCACCATTGGTTTGAACTAGACGGCCTGAATAACTTAGAGAATCGGAGGCATTGGAATTGGTGATGAGAGAAAAATTGAAAATAAAAAATAGAACTGTAAACAAAACAGCGAGCTCTCTTTTTGTATAAATTAAATTTATCCTAAGCATCGCAATTTTTCCCAAGCTTTCCTTAGTGGATGTTATCTTAATTGTAAATCGATTCTCTCTACCGGATAGAATCGAGCTTTACTAAAGAAGAAAATGCAAGGAGTTTTAGCTAGCTACGGCCTATAAGAATTTAACAATCTTCGGCACATTTATCGGCAATCTTCTACCATTATGCCCATTCTATGAGCATTGGTGACGTACGAGAATTCGGGCGGCAAAAAGAAAAACATCGATTCATCCAAAATTTTATTTTTTTGATGTTGCCGTCAACCGTACAGTACGAAAAAAGGGCTTCTTGATCCAGTGGAAGAAATTAAAGGTGCTGTCATTGAGTCTTTAGTCTTTCAGGAATTGAGAGCATATATAGATAATCATGGATTAAGTTTAGATATTTTTTTTCATCGCACTCAAGATAAAAGTGAAGTCGATTTTGTTCTTTACGGTGAAGACTGATTTTTTGCAATCGAAGTAAAACGTAGTTCAAAAATTAATTCATATGATTTATCCTCTTTGAAATTATTTAAAAAAGAATATCCTGACACTCAACCTAAATTAAGAGTGGAAGTTCAAGACTATTCTTCTAAAAAGTCTGAATCTTTCTCCCTCTATCATTATACCACCGCACGCAAGGAAGGGATCGGGTAGATCACCCCGTTACTGGTAAATTCCTTGGTCTGGAACTCTCAACAATCACCTGCACTAAAAAGCTAGACAGAAAGAGCTCTCCAAAGTAGGCTTTTTTATATATCTAGAGATGGCCTGCAGGAAAATCATATGGGAATAGAAGAATATCTTAATAAGTCTGTTTTGATCGCTGATGATTTGGCCAACATGCGAGAGGATTTGATAAAAATATTAAGAAGCTTAGGTTTTACAAAAATCAAAGAAGTACACGACGGTAAGGCCGCATGGGACGAGCTGAGACTAGGGGCCCATTACGAGGAACCTTATGAGATTATATTTTTGGATATCAACATGCCCCGAATGAATGGACTTTCTCTCCTGAAGGCGTTACGAGAGATTGATTTTTATAAAAAAACGCCAATCTTTATTGTAAGTACAGAAAATGAAAAAGACGTTATCTTGAGAGCTATTATATACGGAGCAACAGACTATATTTTAAAACCTTATAGCGTCAACATTGTTAAAGAAAAAATATTAACGAGATTAAAGTAATTCATTTACAGGAATCAAAAAAGAAAATATCGTTCCGATCCCGATGTGTGATTCGATTTCAATATAACCATTTAAATGATCAACAACTTCCTTAATTGCAGACATACCAACTCCCCTCCCCGATAGATCAGAGACTTCATCACGAGTAGTAAAAAATGGATCAAAAATTTTATAAATAACTTCTTTATCTAAAAGATTGGAAATGTCCTTGTCCGCATTCATTTTCTGCCAGCGAGTACGAATGACTTGCGGATCAATTCCAGCACCGTCATCTTGTATAACAACCAGAAGTAATTTTCCCTCTGGTGAATTAACTGTATCAAAACTAATATCAATATGACCGACTGGATCCTTGCCATTTAATTGTCTTATGCTCGCATCTTCTATTCCGTGATCGAGGCAATTTCTGAACAAGTGAACTAGGACATTAAAGAATTCCAACAAAGGTTCAACTTCAATTCTCAATTCAGAATTGTGAAACGTTAAACCATTAAACTCCTTATTAATTTTTATTGCAGTGGTCTTGCAAAGATCATCATAAGCTTTAAAGTAGTTAATAATTGGAACCTTCACAAAATATTCGCTGTAATAATGCTTCAACTCTTCATTATTCGTTTGTAGCACAAGTTTTTTTAGCTCAAGTATCATATCCCTGGAAACTTCGGTGAAATGCTGATTAGTCGCAAACTTGGTTCCAACCAAAGAATCTAATTCGACCTTAAAGTTTAAAAATTCTTGCTTTAAATTTTCAACATATGATTCGAGAACAGGAATATATTCTAAAATATCAGGATTAGTATCTTTGATATTGCTAATCTTATTTTCACAATCCCGTGCAATTAATTGAAGCTTGGTAATATTATAAATTCCAAATCCACCATTAAGCGTGTGAAATAGCATCATACAAAGATCAAATTCAATTTTTTTCTCTTCAATCGAAAAGGCTTTTTTAAATTGCCCAAAAATATCTTCAACCTCACTAACAAAGGATTCGAATTGAGGTTTATTATTTAGAATCTTGAGAATCATTGAAACATAAGCTTCCTTTTCTTTGGCCTTTTCAGTAGCTTGAACTTCATTAGTTCTATCTGTACCGATCATTACAACGTTAGAAATTTTATCATCATCATCTCTCATCGGGTAATAATCAATCTGAACGAATTTATAATCAAGATCATCATATGAACGGCCAGTAATTTTTTGCCGTGGACCTAACCCAATAGCACTTTCAAATGGAATCATTTCATTGAACACAACTTGGGACCATTGTTTCAGGCTTTCCAAGGCTTCAACATTAGAAATGCTCAAAATTTCCGGTATAGATTTATCCAGAGGCGAAATACCAAAAATTTGTTCACAGGCCTTAGTGAACATGGGGTGACATTTCAATTCATTATCAAAAACCAACAACCCCTGATCTAGCGAATTCACCATTAGTGCCATAAAGTCATTAGCTTCTTTTAACTCTAACGTTCTTTTCTCGACCATTTTTTCCAAGTTTTTGCTGTAATCTTCAAGCTTGGCAATCAATTGTTCTTTATTTTTTAAAAGGATTCGTATTTCTGAACTCATTAAATTAAAAGTGTCACCAAGGATTTTAATTTCATCACTGGTCTTAATATGCACTTTAGAAGAAAAGTCACCTTTAGCTATTTTTTTGGCATTATTAGTGAGCTTGATAATTGGAAACGTTATTGATGATGAAAAATAAATACCTGCAATTGTAGCTAGTCCCAACAAAAAAAAGGCAAAAATGGAAGTTTTTAAAATTAAATATTTTGTTATTCCAAAGGCCTCTGATTTATTAATTGCATTTAAAACTAAAATTTTATCGTTTACGAAAACATAAGCAAGTAACACATCTTGATTATTTATTTTTGTTTCAAACGCCCCTTTCTTGCTTTTCTGGTAATTAATTCCCGAAATCCATTCCGCATTTTCTCGTCTCTCCCTGGCACTGGTTAATGAGATTATTTTATTTATGTAAATTTGATCTTTGTAAAAAATTTCAAGCAAAGGAGAAAGATCAGATATTGAAAAAAGCAAGTTCTCACTTTTCACCATTTTTGTAATGTGCAATAAAAATTTCAAATTGGACTTAGGAGAAAGAATCAGCGTTTCTCCCCCCGACAAGAGTGAAAATGTGTTGGCGCTGCTTAAAACTTCTTTGATGAAATCATTTGGATTAATCCCATAAGCGGCACTCAATCGATTGGTGCTTTTTGTATTTAAATATTCTTTTACAATTGAAGCCTGACCATTTTTTGTTTCAAGTATGCCAACCATAACAATTTCATTTTGATTATTAATCAGTTTATCAAAGTCAATTTCTGGATTACCCAAGAGGGCCGAATTAAACTCTGCTCGCACAATGAGATCATTTAATTTGAAATTTATTTGATCGCTTATGTTTTCTGCTTTCTTTAGTCCCGCTTCGAAAATATAACTAGTCTTATCTTCAGTGAACAATTTGTATGAATAGCCTAGATTAAAGGCCGTGCAGACAATTAGAAGCAAGCTAATCCCTAAAATAATTTTAAACTTAATGCCAAATTTCATTTTGCTCATCAAAGGGAGATTTTTTCTCACGTTTTTAATTATTATACTATGTTATGATATAAAAGTATGAATTTTAACAAATATTTTTTTCCAGACCATTTTAGTCGGGCAGATCGCATGGGCGTGCTGGCAATAGCACTTTTTACGATCATTGTTTTCATTATCTTCTTAAACACAACCGCGCACACAAAAAACAGAATAAAAAAACCAATCGCTCGGCTTGAAACTTTTTCAAACAAGGTGCGCTTTAAAGATTCAGATTCAGTTTCATTTTATGATGTTGTGAAAAACGAACAGCTTCAAAATAGAGACGAAATTTTCACAGGCGAAAATTCTATTGCTGTTGTTCGTTTTCTCAAATCGAAAACTGCTTTAAAAATACCAAGCTCGAGCTTGATAAAAATAGAAGACGGGGAAAATGGAGAGGCCATAGAGATCAAAAATGGCGTGGTTGACATCTTTATCGAAAAAAATCAGGCCATTAATGTAAAGGTTGCCGGTGTTGATCATCAAATTACACCCAGTCAAAAAGAAAGTACTATAAAGGCCTATTTCACTGAAGGGGAATTGCACTTTTTCACAAAAGACAATGGAGTAAAGATCAAAACTTCTAGTGGTGAAAAAGAAATTAAATCAAACCGAGAAGCAATTCTTAGAGGTAGTGGAATAAAATTCGAGTCAAGCTTCATCCTTTCGTCGCCAACTCAGGGAGAAAACTTTGAGAGCATTGAAGGAATAAAAATTAAAACCAATCGTAAATCTAAATATAAAATAGCACTTTCAAAAAACTCAGCTTTTATTCCTTCATTAGATAGTGCTGAATTCAATGGGGCAAATTTTGAATGGGAGACCAGCTTAGAGGAAGGAGATTATTTTTTAAAGGTTGAAGACAAAAAAAATAATAAAATTGTGCCAATAACTTTAACCAATAAATACAAAATTGATGGATTTGTACCTGCTGATGGAGAATGGCTGAATTTAAACCCAGGAGAAGGAACGACATTGCGTTGGAATCTTCGCCCAGTAGCTTCTTACAAGGTCATTGTTCGGGATAGTTATGGAAAAGAGCGTGCCTATATTACACATACTAATGAATTACAATTACACAACGTGAAAGGGTCTTGGCTTGAGTGGACGGTTGTACCGGTATCTGCCAAGGGAAACTACTCACATATTATGAAAGCTAATCACGTGGGATTAAAATTTAATGGAAAAATTGAATTTATAGGTCTCACCAAAAAAACTCAATACAAAACAGATGAAGGCAAAATTAAACTTGCCTGGATAGCTCAAAAGGGAGAACAAGTTTTAGTTAAAGTAAGAGATGTAAAAAATAATAAAGAATTTTCTTTAGATCAAATAAAAGAATCAAGTGTCGTTATTCCTATTGGCCCAAGTGGTTCTTACGTGGTGGATGTTGCATCAAACGATTATCCACGTTCACAAAAGACTGAATTTAACTACGATGTAAATTCCCCCATCCTGATATGGGACTCAAAACTTGAGAAAGAAATTAAGTCGACTGAAGAAAATGAGGAAATAGTTTTGAAATACAAAACACATTTTGATTTCGCTCAAAATATAGGACTTCATATAAATTATATTCCAGTAAAAGGAAATCCAATAGAGAGAAAAATGAAACTCGGAAGTAGTGGAAAAGTAAAACTGGAAGGATTTGGACAATACTGTTTTAAAGCTCAACTAAATTCCCCTGTAAAGAACTATATGGACTCCGATGATTATTGCTTAAAGCTTGTGCAAATCCCAGTATTCTCATTTGTACCTCAAGCGAAAGATGTAGTTTTGACTTATTTAAAACACAATAATCAAGATTCTTACAAGCTTGAAGTTCCAAGTTTAAACAAGGCCGTTCGTTACCATGTCGAAATCTATAGAGATAACGTGGGTAAAATATTAGTTTACTCAGCAGACTCGAAAACACCTGATTTTTTTTGGACTACTAATCGATCTGGAATTTATTACTTTAGATACAATGTTTACGACGCCAAAAATAGGCCAAGTGAATTTTCATCGTTTTCTAAATTAATTTTTCCAATCTCACCTTTGTCTGATTGGTAATGGAATGATTATGTTTAAAAAAATTATTTTTATTCTTTTCTATTTATCAATAACGTCTAATGCGCATGCATTAACCTACTATAATTTTGTCTATAGAATAGAAGAAGGAGAATCATTTAGCTTAATTTTAAGAAAATTTGTAAAAGATTTTTCTGTCATCAATGCTAAAACACCTCTCGTAAAAAAAATAATAATGAACAATCCTCAGATAAAGAAATGGAATGACCTTCATGGCGATAAGGCCATTGAGTTATTTATTTCAGAGGATTTTTTGGATATAAGTAAATATAGACGCTATGAAGCCAATACTTTGCAAAAAATTGCAAAAAATGAAGAACTCAAGAAAGAGCAGATATACCCGACAGGGCTAAAAGGGTCAGTCTTTTATATGGGTTCTCAAGGGACGTTCACGCAAAAAAACAGCAATACCGCAGAGATAAACTTCAAGCAAAATTCTCCTTTTTCATTAGGAGGTGCATTTACTTACTATCCTCGCGCTAAATTATATTCCTTCTCTTTCTCGACTTATGTTTCTTATTTGGTTGCCTCGCAAAACTCTCTTACCTCTGAGAAGATTTCAATTCCTCCAGAAATAGGTGGAAATTTGTATGGGGAATATCGTTTGCAAAAATATAATTCTATTCTTTATTCCGGATTAGATTATGAAAAATTTTCCACTCTTAATTTGGGTGCCATTCAAAACGACGGAAAAGTTTATCTTGACGATGTCGGAGTTGCATCATTGACAGTTGGAACGGCCAAGTCATTTTCGATGTTTGATAAACAATTTTTCTCAAAAATTTCAGCCTCTAAAAGTATCCTTTCCACTTATACAAGTGGAGCACCTCAATCATCGACTATCACTGATCACATTGATTCTGGAAAATATTCGGGATTTAGATTTATGTTTTATTTAAATTATAAGTTTAGTGAAAAATTCTATTTGCACACATTAGTTAAGTACACCACGATGTCAGGACCGTCAGAATTATCAATTTTACGAACTGGCATTGGCCTAGGTTATATTTTATTTTAGGATAAAAATGAAAATTTTATTATTTGTTATAATTGTTTCCAATCTTCATGCTGTGGAGAAATCTCCTGCCATGGCCCCCAATATTATTATTGATAAAGACGGAGATAAAATTATAACATTGGATATGAATGTGAGAAATAAGCTTCGGTCTCTCAAAGAAATAAAAGCTAATCAATTATATGACAATGACGCAGATTTAAGAAAAAACAATCAAGAAGACGAAAAAGACATTTTAAAGAAGAATCAGGTGATGCAAAATCCCCTGCGAAAATAAATATAACAATTATGGTGGCAGGAATAAAGTTGAAGGTGTATTTTTTATGAAAAGGAATTAACGATGATAGGTAGCAGCTCAGGAAAAGTAACAAATAAAATTAAATTACTTCCGTCAGACATCACTTTTCTTATTCTTGAGGATATGGATAATATTCGTCAGCAAATGGTAAATGACTTAAGAAGTATTGGAGTCCTTGGAAAAATTCATGAAGCTCCAAATGTTCAAACAGCAATAAAAATTTATAGTTCTGAAGAAATCGGTTTTGTGATAAGTGACTGGAATCTTCCTGATGGCACTGGACATGATTTTTTAAAAAAATTCAGAGATGTAGAGCGCTATAAAAAAACACCATTTATTATGTGTACCACTAACAACGAAGTCAAATTTTTTATCGAGGCCATCGCAAGTGGAGCAAATGATTATGTCGTAAAACCATGGAAGATCAATGAGCTTAAAGAGAAAATTCAACTTACCTGGAACACTTTTCTTAAGAAAAAATAATCTATTCTCAGAGCTTGTGTACTAAACGAATGAAGTCGTCGCAGGGGTATAATTGGCCGAATAACGTGCAATGCCTAACGTAATTCTTAGATTATCCATATTGCCAGCAAAAGGAGCAGCGCCAACACGATCAGCTCCGATATATAATATATCTGTGCCAGTAAAATCAGTAGCGGCTGTGCCAGTGCCATCATTGCTTCCGGCAATATAAATTTTTGTTTGACTAGCACCCGTTCCAGACCTAACTATTGCAATCGCTGTCCAAGTATTGGCACTGATAGTTCCTGTTGATGTGATCGACGAACCCGCAAAGAAAAATACAACTTGGTTACTTGAATTTAAAGCGACACTCCATCCAGTTGTTCCAGTTCCCTTACTTATTAATCCATAGGTACCAGATGCTGTTCGGTAAACAGACAGCTCTATTGTAAAGTTTCCTGTTCCAAAACGAAGAAGTGGATTATCAGAAACAGTTAGCCAATCAGTGGTCCCATTAAAGGCGATACTTCCAGTCCCGTATTGCTTAACCGCTGTAGCTATTTGCGCGCTCCCTATTGTTTCTATATTGTTTTTTCCTGATTTGTCATAAATACCAGCATTAACAAATTTAAGAAGAAGTGAGGTATTAGCAATGGCCGTTAATGGCGAAATTGGTGGAGTAAAACTTGCGCTATAAATAGCTGTTCCATTCACTATTCTCAAATCAGAAATAAAACCATTATTGCCATATCCGGCGAGATTTGAATCTTTAGTATTACCTAAAGTTACAACACCAGACCCACCCGTAATAGTTCCAGAAATGGTTGCTGTTGTTGAATCGAGTATGCCATTAACAAAAAAACTTATGGTACTTCCAGATCTGACCAAAGCGATATGACTCCATTGGTAAGGTTGCACCCTTATCGAATTTTTATGACTTGCTCCTGTGTAAAAATCAATAAGCCAACCTGCACTATAACTACCCAGCGAAATTATCCAATTAGCAGCAGTTGATCCAGCGGTTCGCGTGTCTATTATACCCCACGCTGTCGTTAATGTTCCATCTGATGGATAAATCCAGCATTCAATTGTAAAATCTCCCGTCAATGAGTTTGTGGGTGCTGCAACAGGAATACTTAAGTAGTCAGTCTTCACTGATTGACTTCTACTGCCGCCAGAAGAACTGGCCGAGTAAGTACTGGCCGCTACGAAAGGAGAAAAATTTGTAGTGATAGGATTACCATTACTTGTTAAAGCAAATGCATTAGTACTGTTATCATTAAAACGGTTGCTTTGCAGACATAAAAGTTGGGTATTACTAATTGCTGTTAGTAAGGTAGTCGGTGGAGTAAATGCCGCTGTATACACTGCCGTTCCTTTAATGATTCGCAGGTTGGAAATATATCCTGTAAAGCTGACAGTAGTGCCGGCCTGATAGGTTCCAATATGGATAGGATTTGCGCTGGTTAAATTATCAGTATTGGATGTGTAGCTATTAGCAAGCACACCGCTCTTAAATACCCTCAATGTACCGGACTGTCTGGAAAAAGCAAAATGCAACCATTGGTTGTAATCAGTACTGCCAAAAGTTGCTGTTTTAGCAGCACCTCCATTGGTAAACAAGATTACAGTCCCTGCTTGGATACAAATATCAAATCCGCCAGAACTGTTCCAAACAGCATTACTTACTATTCGTGGATTAGAATTAATTTGAGTAACAGCGTATACCCAAAATTCAATTGTAAAATCATCTGCTGTTCCTATATTCGTTCCAGCATTATTTGGTGCAGTTAGATAATCTCCAGTACCATCAAAATAAGCACTCCAACCATTAGTAGCATAAGGTGAGAAGCTTCCTTGGCTTGGGGTCCCGCCTCTCGTGATTGCGTAAGCATTGGAACTAGAGTCTATGAAGGTATTATTTTGTGCCCCATTGGTTCCATCACAATCTAGCAGTAGCGAAACCGTGGAAAAATTAGTATCTTTTATCCTTGCCCCTTGCCTAAAAAATCCAAAAGGAACCATACCTTCGGCCGCACTTCTTCTTGAAAGCGATAGTTCAAGCAATCCGGCAGTGGCAACCAAACTAGACATTTGTAAAAAGCCACGACGGGAAAGGCCACCTTCGTCTTTAACTCGCTTAACTAATCGACCTACTTGCTCATAGTATGAATCGATGTTTTGACTTGATTCCAAAATTTGACCATGACTGCAATCACTGAGTCTTTCTAGCTCTTGTGTAATCTGAGATTGCATTAAAGAAACTTCTTGTTGCATCGTCACCGGTAAATTACCAATGATTTTAAGGAGGGCCTCACGACGCTTAATTTCAATCTCTTTTAGTTGATTTAAATTTCCAACCATTATTTTCTCCAATAAAAAATCATCCTAAAACTAAGTCTAAGAAGTTGAAAACCTCACGTCAATTAAGACATTGAAGTAAATAGATGCCTCTCTTTCGCGCAAGAGAGACCTAGATAAATCCAGTCAACCAAGAGACATATACCTTTGTTCCCACTCGTAGAAATGTATAAACCGCATCGGCAGTAACAGCGGCATTAACAGGTGTAAAAACAAAGGTTAATCCTGTATGGGTGAAAGTACAGGTTCCTGAAGTCACACTTTGAACGGCCAAAGTGTATGCCCCACCATCCAGCATATTAGTAAAAGTGATGGCCCCACAAGTTGTCGATCCGTTGGTCGTATATTGATTGTTTCCATTATTCCAATCAATCGCTGCAGAGGTACCTGCATTGTATGCGGCAGAGACGATTTGGCCGACTACGTGAAGTTTTGCAGTTGGTGAAGTTGTCCCGATGCCGACGTTGCCTCCCATAAAAGTGGCCGCATACCCTGCCCCAGATTGAGTTACTGCAACTGCTGTTCCTGCACTCGAGGTATTATTAACAAGAGCGCCCGTCATGGTTCCACCAGTAAGAGGAAGTTTTAAATCGGCGTATGCTTTGTTTACTGCGGACGTCATTCCAAGAGGTGTGCTGTTAACGATAATATCACCAGCTCCTGTTGCGGTGATCACATTGGTTAATGAAATTGTTCCAGAAATTGTATCTGATCCATTTTTGACCAAATAATTTGCCCCATTGCTTGTTAGTGAAGTCACTTGGGCCTGCAATTTTCCAAATGCCACAAGAATAGAATCTGCTGCTGTAATTGCGGAGTTGGTTGCTGTTGAAAGTCCGGTCAATGCTAACGAGAGGACATTGTTAAATTGCGCCTGTAATTTTCCCAATGCCACTTGGATAGTGTCACTTGTCGCTATTGTTGAATTGGTTAGAGTTGGTGCGGTGATTGTTGAAGCGATCGCTCGTGCATTTGTATAATATAAATTGGTATTTTCAGCTATATTGTTTGTTGTTAGGACTACCGCTCCTGTTAAAGTGTTCACACTCGACACTGGAGCTGCTGCGCCAACAAGATCTGTGTAAGCTCCATTATTTTGTGAAACTTTAAAAGTATTTGAAGTTGAATCAAAATAAATCCGGCCTTGCCCTGCTACGGAAGTTGCGGGTGCGGCCATACCTCTTTGTGAGAAGGCGCCATTTATATCGAGAATTGTGTTAGGAGCGGTTGTTCCTATCCCGACGTTGCCAGTATTTGAAATACGCATACCTTCGATCAATGTTTGCGGAGTTCCTGCCCCTGTTACAGTATCAGCGACCTTGAAGATCAAACCACCAGTAAGTTCATCGATACCAATTGTACCGCCATAACCTGTATCAATCGCTTTAAAACCACCGGCAAAATAAGAATTGAAACCAATCGTTGGGTAACTGGTTATCATCGATATTCCCTGGCCACTACTACCAAATATTGCCGAGGTCGTGGACGGAGTCCCCGCCACCTGAAGTGTTGCAAGCGTAGGATTTGATGTTCCAATCCCGACCTTGCCCGCTTTCAAATAAAGAGTGTTCGCAACTGCACCTGTACTTACTGAAGTAAAAGGAACCACTAAATTTTGAGCAAGTGTAAAATCTGCAACTGGTGCAATATTAGCAATCACTGGATTTAAAATTGTTGGTGATGTTCCAAAAACCAATAAACCTGAACCTGTCTCGTCTGTAATTAATCCCGCTAATCCTGCAGATGAGTTTGCGACTGAACAACTAACTCCCCCGCCCGATGAGGCACCTGCGCATAAATTATTGGCGACAATTCCGCCAGTTCCCACCAATGGAATATTACCCGCTAAATTTCCTGTCGCTGTTAACGCCGCACTTGTTAGTCCTAAAGCAGTCTGTGCTCCTGCGAGCGTTGTGGCACCTGTTCCACCGTTGGCAATGGCGATGGCCGTACCATTCCAAGTACCAGTAGTAATTGTACCAAGTGTTGTTACACTTGCCGAACCCGCTGCTGGTGCGCGAGTGGTATCGGTTGGGTGAACGTGATCTTGTCTAGCGTATAAAAGAGAAGTTCCAACTGCTGCCGTTCCATTAATTAGTGGTGCTACGGTTGCAGCTTGCCCAACCACAAAGGCCGTCGTTGCAATCTGAGTTGTGTTAGTACTAACTGCTGCAGTTGGAGCAAGAGGCACACCTGTAAAAGTTGGACTTGCACTAAAGACGGCAAAACCTGTTCCTGATTCATCTGAAAGTATTCCCAATAGGCCCGCAGAAGTTGTAAAGGCCGCTTGCTTGGCAGTGAATGCATCGTAATCTGTTTTACTAAGAAGACCTGCTGTTACCGCTGCCGTCGAGGCCATTGGTATATTTAAAGTGTGAGTTGAAGTTGCTGAACTAATCGCTGGTGCTGTTCCTGCGGTTCCAACTGCAAAAGTTTGAGTTGATCCGGTTAATCCACCTAGACTTGTTAATCCTGAACCTGCAACTCCTAACGCTTGCCA
>JAQTTZ010000214.1 GCA_028710485.1 Bacteriovorax sp.
GATGCAAGAGGTGATTTTAGATTTGGTTTACAGAAGGCTAAGCAAGATAAGACGATTTCTGAGGATGAATTTAAAAAAGACGAGACAGAATTACAAAAAATTACCGATGAATTTGTAAAAAAGTTGGAAGAAATCGCAGAGAAAAAAGAAAAAGAAATCAGGGGATAATCAATTGACAATTCTTAAAAAGAGCTTAATCTTTTTTTAGGAAGATGAAAAAAAATAAATTTAAAATTAGGAAATTTGGAATTGCTAAGTTTTTAGTGGTGGCTTTAGTTTTGGGCGGAGGGTTGATCTATGGGACGAAAATGGTGCAACAGAGTCAGGAGAATAGAAGTAGTGCTGTCGGGGTGGGGATGACTAATCCAACTTTATATTTTTATAATGGTTCCACTTATAGATGTGAATCAACCACTGCGTATAAAAGTCTTGCCTCCTGTAATTCAAGTGAATATCGCGCTTGTTTTACAACACTGACCAAATGTAATGCTTCTGATAATAAATGTACGAATTATAAACCTGGAGCAAGATGTCAATTAACGACAATCCCTTGTGTTGATGGGAAATATATAAGTGGTAAATGTCCTGGAAATTCAAAAATAAAGTGCTGTACAAGCGGGAAAACTTTAGCTCCTGCTAATATTGGTCCAACAAGTGTGGTTTATTAGACCGTCGGTTTGTTAAAATGAAGCAATGGATTTGATAATTTTTATAGTTGCGTTATCGATATTAGTTTTGGTACATGAATGGGGGCATTTTATAGCAGCAAGAAAAACAGGGGTAAAAGTGGAAGAGTTTGGGTTGGGTTTACCGCCAAGGATGATTGGAAAAAAAATAAAGGGAACAATTTATAGTTTGAATTGGTTGCCAATTGGAGGTTTTTGCAAATTGTACGGAGAAGATCCAACAAGTCCGGGAAACTCCGATAAGAGCGAGTCATTTTTTTATAAAAAACCATGGCAAAAATTGATAATTGTTTTGGGTGGAGTGTTGATGAATTTGGTTTTGGCAATAGTGGTTTTTAGTGTGGTTTATGCAATTTTGGGAGTACCAAAAGAAATAGAAAAAGTAAAAGTAGTGGGGGTGACCGAGAACTCACCGGCTCAAATTGCTGGATTGAAAGAAGGAGATTGGATTGTGAGCGTGGATGGTGTGCAAGTTAGCTCGTCTGATCAATTAACTAATGAGGTGGCAAAATATAAAGGTAAAAGTGTTGATTTGGAAATTAATGGAGACAAATTAGTTAAGGTTGAAGTAAGAGAGAATCCTCCAGAAGGAGAGGGAGCGATGGGAGTGGCAATTTCTAATATGGAAATGATTAAATTGCCGTGGTATCGGTTTTATGAAGGAATTGGGGCTGGATTTCAAGAAGCCTATTATTGGGGAAAAATTATAGTTGTAGGGGTAGGCAATATGTTGGGAAATTTGTTCTCTGGTCAGGTACCCAAGGATGTGGCTGGTCCTATTGGAATGTACGAAGCAACTAGTTCAATAAATAAAAATCAGGGATTTTTGGCAGTAGTACATTTTTTCGGAATAGTCTCAGTTAATTTGGCGGTGGTAAATGTCTTGCCTTTTCCGGCTTTGGATGGAGGTCGAATAATTTTTGTGTTGTATGAAATGATTTCTCGAAGAAAGGCTAATCAAAAAGTGGAGGCAGTAGTAAATAATGTCGGGATGATGATCTTATTAGCTTTGATAGTGTTGGTGACGGTGGGGGATGTGGTCAGAATTTTTGGGAAATAGACGATTGACTGGAAGCTAAAAAAATGGTTAACTTTTTTAATGAAAATGAAGGGGGTTTTTAGTAGAAGTTTGGGATTTTCCTCATTGGTGACTTTGGTGATTATGGGAGTGTTGGCAACAATATTGCCGGTGACGACGAAGTTGGTACAGGAGAAACAAGAGAATAGAAGCCAGGCGGCGTTGATTGATTGTAATTGTGCGGGGGATAATGATTGTAATGGTGAAGATGTATGTGATATTACTGCTGGTGAGTCTGGTGAATGTAATGAAAATGGTAATCGAGATTACTATAAAGGCAAGTGTATTTCTCCTAAAAGTAAAGCGTCTGGGACGAGGTGTGATAAGGATAGTGTTTGTAAGAGTGAGAAATGTTATAAAAGAGAAGGAGAAGATAAGAAATGTGTGGATTGTCACGGAGCGTGGGATCAAGCTAAATACAATGGAGAGACAATGGCTTTTCCTGATACTAGGGGAGGGGGGTATCATACAATTTTAAAATGTATAGGTAAGTGGGATTGTGAGCATGGTGTTTCTGGTTGTGATATCCATTATTATCAACCTATAAATTCATGTGTGGAGATTGGTCAGGGGGTAGGTTTTTATGTTGAGTCTGATAAATTAGCCTATTGTATTTGTAAGGATGGGACTATGACTAGTAACACTGGAAAACAGTTTTTGAAGGGGGGTACAAGTGTTTGTACTTATGATGAAAAATATTCTTATATTTGTGATAAAAATGGAAATTTGACTTGGGAGTCTTGTGTGTTGGGTTGTGATATTACGACTGGTAAATGTTCTTCTGGTATTGATGGTAAATGTGGTTCTAGGGATGGTCAGACTTATTATTCTTCTTTTGTACCAACTAGTGAAACTAATAATCTTTGTGCTTCAGGGATAGTGTCTAATTTTAAATTTTCCACGACTGATAGTCGATGGGAGTGGATTTGTGAAGGTTATGGAACAGGATCTGATGATAGTTGTTTTATAAATAAGAGATGTGATGATTATATAGGTGAAAGTCGTGAAATTAGGAGACATGGGAAGAGTCTTTGTAATGGTTTAATTAAAAAGGTTTGTTATGAAGAAGGGTGGTCAACTTATACCTGTTCTCAAGAATGTGTTGAGGAGGGAACAGGTGAAACAGGCACTGCTAGTTGTAAAAGTACGTCAACAATTGGTTGTGATGGGGCAACTGTAGACCCTGGCACTTATAAATGTGATGGTAAGAAAGTTTATGCTTGTGGTCGGGTGGCAGGGGGTGATTATGAGTGGATATTACAGAAAACTTGTGAAAGTGGTCAAAAGTGTGAACTTAGCGGCACATCATATGAATGTGTTGATGATGGTTCAGCAACTGAACCTGAACCGGTAACCTATTGGTATTATGATCCGGCGACACAAGCTTGTAAGTCAGGTGAATTTGAGTCTATTTCTGCTTGTAATAA
>JAQTTZ010000100.1 GCA_028710485.1 Bacteriovorax sp.
AATACGCTTATAAAAAGTTTGGTTCAAATCTTTCTTCAGAAAACGATGTGCTGCTGGAAACAGCGGATGAAAAATTAAAAAGGAAAATGAAAGAAGAGCTTGAGGGTGAAGTCAAAAAAGAAGAGCAAGTCAACAAACCAAAGTTTGAAGGAAATTTCAGCACACCTGATGATAAAATAAAATTTTATCTGCAAAAGGCAAAAGAGACGAAAACTAATTCTGACGATTCAGAAAAAGTGCTCATTCAAGAATAACTCGAGTTAGATTTCGATGGCGAAACCAATATTGAGGTTAATTCCATTAATTTTAGTTATAGCGCCTACATTTGTGCCATTGTCATCAAGTAAGCTATCGAGCCTCATCACTTTGTAGCTACGGTAACCAATCCCCCCGAAGGGATGGTATTTTTGATTGGGAAAAAGTACCATGCGAGCACCAAATTGAGGTCCCCAAGCAAAAGCAGAAGATTGATTAATACTTTGAATCTTTAACTGAGCGCTGATTGAAAAATCTAACGAAAAAATTAAATCCACAAGAAAAAGAGGGTTTCTGATTGGTGTATAACCAACTGTCGGATTAAGCGTATAAATGGTAAACTTCACTGTGGGAGTTGAAAGGGCATTATATTCATATCCTGCCCCCCATAAAGCACGACCAGTTGTCTGTCGGTGAATCAAAGAAATTCCGAATCCTGTAAAATGATCCTTGCTCGATCCATCGATTGAACTCACAAGATTTTTTGTTTCCTCACCGGCCGAAAATTGATGAAGTGAGAAGTAAGCGGAATTGTTTTCAGAAAGTCTCTCTTCGGGTTTAGTCAAAACAATATCTATATTATGCTCGCGAGGAGCTCCACGTTTTGAATTGAGTATTTCGATGGATTCGTTCTCAAAATGGATATTTTTAGATTCAATAAAGCCGAGGCGCCCGTAAACTACTATTGGTACGAGTTCAGGGTTTCTTTTTCTGGGATTTCCCACTGTAATTAGCTTGTCGTTAGAGATATAACCCAAGGGACTGTTCATATTTTCATCTGAATAGACTATGGCCCTAGGAACGATCACTCTTGCGGTGTGGGTGCCAATGAATTGATCTGATTGATTAGAATCAACACCGTCACTCGCCATTAAGGGAGTGACGAATAAAAAAATAAATCCTAGAATTAGAGCATTCAATTTTATTAGCATTGAGATAAATTATAAGGGGCATTCCTTGAAATTTCCAGGCAAAAGAAAAACAAAGCATTACTTCCCTGTCACCGAGTCGGGAAGGATTCCATTTGATTTGGATTTCTCCGAAAGAGGATCAGTTTACCTCGTTGGAATCGACCAATTGATTGTTGATATCGAGGCCAATGTGGATTTCTCCTTCATAGAGAAGTATGGAATTATTAAGGGCGAATCCGCCGTAATGTCCGACCAAGTAGTTGAAGAAATTTATCGTGAATTAAAAAAGAGCAATTCCATCATCGGAGAGTATGCAGGTGGGGCGATTGGAAATACTCTGCATAACTACAGTGTACTGTCTGATTCGCGTTCAGTTGCTTTAGGGGCAATATCAAAAAATATCTCAGTAGGAGATTATGCTTTTAAATATATTTGCACTACCAACTCTTTTGTTGATTTCTCTTATTTAAAACCAGTTGATGGGCCAATGGGAAGAGCGCTTTGTTTACTCACTCCTGACCGCGAGCGATCGTTTGCTATCGGAAAAGGAATTATGAATGAACTCTCACCAGATTTTATTCCAGAAGAATTAATTAAAGGTGCGGCCGCTTTACTCGTCTCGGCCTACTCACTTCGCGACGAAAATTCATCTATATATAAGGCCAATTTGGCCGCCTGTGAATTTGCCAAGAAGTATAAGGTTCCAGTTGTTCTTTCTCTTGGGACAAGTACATTAATTAGTTCAAAGAAGGAATTTTTCCAAAAATTTATAAAAGAATATGTCGCACTCTGTGCAATGAACGAGGAAGAGGCATTGGCGTTGGTAGGCGAGACGGATCCGCTGCTTGCATGTGAAAAGATATTGGATCTTTGTGATTTGGTTCTTTTAACGGTTGGTCCTCGGGGCCTTTATCTTGCTGGACATGTGGATGAGTTAAGTAAACGTGAAACTAAGGATATGATTCATTCAAAGTCGATTGCTGAATATAATAAGTTTGAATATTCTCGTGCGATGATGAAAGAGGATTGTAAGAATCCGATTAAGATTTATACGCATATTAATCCTTATATGGGTGGCCCTGGTGTGATTAAAAATACTAATGGGGCCGGGGATGCGGCCCTCGCGGGGCTTTTACACGATATTGCTTCGAACACTTTTCACCGTCAGGTGACGCCTAATTCGCCAAAACACACCACTCGATTTTTAACTTACTCATCTATCCATCAGGTCAGTAAATATTCGAATCGCGCTAGTTTTGAAGTGCTGAAGCAAAACTCACCGAGGTTAGCGAAGGGGCTTCCTGCTCGAGAAGAGAGCTTAGAAGATGCTTATTGGGATAAATAACTCGCTAATTCTTTTAATCGCTCACTTAGGTTTATGGCCTTAGTGAGTGATCTGCCGATCACCAGAAAGTCTGCTCCCAAGTTAAGTGCATCCTTAGGGGTCGCTACTCTTTTTTGATCCTGAGTATTTTGAGAATTTATTTCATCGCTAAATCGAATGCCAGGAGTGATGACAAGAAGTCTTGGAAAGTGTTTTTTTACCAAAGTGATTTCATGAGGTGAACAGATAACGCCGTCGATTTGTGAACTCTCAGCGACGCCAAAGAGTCTCAGAAATGCTTCATCTATATTGGTAATACCAAAAAGAGTTTTTAAATCTTTTTCTTCAAGTGAAGTCAGAAAACTCACTCCCAAAATTTTACAGTCTGGAATGCTTTTTCTAGCTTCATTAAGAGCTGCCTTTAGCATTTCTTCACCACCACTTATATGAATGGTTAAAAAGTCGATGGGAAGATTTTTTAGAGAATGAATTGCTCGCTCAACCGTAACGGGAATATCATGAAGTTTTAGATCTAGAAAAATTTTTTTCTTATAATCTTTGTGGATTTTATGAACGAGATCAGGTCCATATTTAACAAATAGTTCAAGACCGATTTTAACTATTGGCAGAGTGTTGTCTGGATGAGAAAGGAAGAGGTCAATCTCATCCAAGCTCATCTGATCTAGGGCCACAATAGTCTGATTCAAACTCATAAACTTTTACCCATTTCCTGCAAGGCCAGTGGAAGTATTTCGCTGTCATGAGTGCCAATTAATGCCTCGGCCACTGCACGAATATTTTCGGGACGTGTAAAACAAGGAATAGCGTAGGCAATGGCAGAGTTTCTAATATGCTCACCATCTTTTTGCGACTGGCCTTGATTTTGAGGAGTGTTGAAAACCATTTTCATTGATTCATCTTTTAGGACTTCTAAAATATTAAGTCCGTCTTCATCAATTTTTTTAACAAGCTCGCAAGGGATTCCTTGTTTTTTTATATAATCACAAGTTCCTCTTGTTGCTGCGAAGGTGAAACCAATTTTATAAAGTGATTTGATATAAGGCAGAATTGTATCTTTGGTATTATCAGCAAGACTGATGAGGATTTTACCTCTCGTTCCCAAATTAGGATAATTTCCCTGGTAAGATTTAAGAATGGCCTTTTCTTTATCGCGGTCAATTCCCATCGTCTCACCAGTTGATCGCATTTTAGGTCCAAGTAAAATATTGTCTTGGATGAAGCGGTCAAAAGGAAAGGTCGATTGTTTTACGCTGAAATAACCTGAGTTTAATTGCTCAAGGTTTTGAATTTTTTCGCCCAACATAGCGTCGGTGGCTATTTTTGGAATTGAGATATTATAGGCCTTGCTTAAAAAAGGAAGTGTACGAGAGCCGCGAGGATTGGCCTCGATACAATAAATTTTTCCTTCTTTGATGGCAAATTGAAAATTAATGGGACCAACTATTTCAAGTTTATTGGCAATCTCTAATGAAATAGATTTTAACTCGTCATAATTTTTTTGAGTGAGTACTACAGGTGGTGTGATCATTCCCGAGTCGCCTGAGTGAACTCCGGCAAATTCAATATGCTCACAAATGGCAAAACAAAAATTTCCATATATGTCGCGCACAAGATCAACATCATATTCAATGGCATTTTCTAAATAGGTTTCAACCTGAAAAATGGCCGTTCCATCTTGAAGTTGATCTTTAAATGCTTTAGGAAGCTCGTTTAAATCTTCGTGAGAGTAAAAAATATACATTGATTCGCCACCAATAACAAAAGAAGGGCGAATAATGACTGGAAGACCAATATCAATCATGGCATTAACCAGATCTTTCTTTCCACTAATTTCTCGAGAGTGGGTATGGGAGAGGGAAGTGCTACGAGTAAGTTCACTGAATTGTTTTCTATCTTCAGTCATTTCTAAGATTTTCCAAGTAGGTCCCAGAAAATTTATCTTAAATAAATCTTTGCGAAAACTACGCTCTAAGTTTTCGCGCAATTGAATTCCTGTCTGACCGGAAAAAGAAGCAATGACTCCAAATGGTTTTTCATTCAAAAGTATATCGAAGAGATCTTCCGAGTATAAAGGCGAAAGATAGAGACGATCAGAGCTATCATAGTCGGTTGAAACGGTTTCAGGATTAGAATTGATCATAATCGATTGGATGTTTTTCTCTCTTAGGCGCTCACAAGATTTGACACATGAGTAGTCGAACTCAATCCCTTGACCTATGCGGTTAGGTCCAGAGCCTAGGATTGCCACTGATTTTCCGTTATGACTTAATGACTTAGCTTCATTTTCTTCAGCATAAGTAGAATAGAAATAAGGTGTCACTGCCAGGAATTCACCAGAACAAGTATCTACGGCCTTATAGACCGGAAAAATATTATGAAGAAATCGGTATTCTAAAATATCTTTTTGCGATTTATTGGTAAGAAGTGCCATGTGTTTATCTGAAAAACCTAATTTTTTAATTTCCAAAAAGCTTTCTGGATTTTTAAAAAAATCTTTCTCGGTCTTTAAGTTTTTTTCAGCAACAACCACTAACTCCATTTGCTCAACAAACCATTTAGTGATTTTTGAGTGGGAGCATATTTCCTCTACGCTCATTCCAAATCGCAGCGCCTCAAGCACTGTTAAAAGAGATAGCTCACGCGGGGTTTGCAATCTTTTTTTGATGTAGTCCAGCCCCATGTCGAGGGGAGTAGATTTTAATTGTGTTAGCCCTGGAATTTCCAATCCCATCTCAAGTGCTCGAAGGGCCTTTAAAAAAGCTTCATTAAAACTTCCACCTAAAGCGAGCACTTCGCCCACTGAGCGCATTTGTGGACCTAGAGTTTTAGAAGAACTTGGAAATTTACTAAAAGGAAAAATAGGAATTTTTAACGCCACATAATCCAGCGAGGGCTCAAAAGTTACGGGAGAAGCTTTGGTGATATCATTTAGGATTTCTTTAAGAGTATACCCGATAGAAAGGAGTGCTGAAATTTTTGCAATCGGATACCCTGTCGCCTTTGAAGCAAGGGCACTTGATCGTGAAACACGCGGGTTCATTTCTATAACAGTGATATCGTCCTCATCAAATTCATTAATAGCAAACTGAACGTTTGCTCCACCAGCGACAACCCCCATATGTTTGGCAATGGTTAGAGTCATGTTGCGAAGTTGTTGCATACAGCGATCACTAATGGTCATTGCTGGGGCCACGGTGATTGAATCCCCTGTGTGAATTCCACATGGATCGACATTTTCAATTGAACAGACGATAACACCATTGCGCTCGCAATCCACCATGACTTCAAGTTCAATTTCTTTTTGACCGACTAAAGATTTTTCCATCGTCACAGGAAATTTTATATCAGAGGTAAAAACTTCTTTCAGTTCCTCAGTATTATAAACGAGAGCAGCGCCTTTTCCTCCGAGAGCAAAATCGCGTCGGATGATCAAAGGAAATTTTACTATTTCAACCGCCATGACAAGAGCTTCTTCTTCACTTTTTGCAGTAAACCTTTTACCCGTCTGGTAACCAAGTTTGTCTAGTTCAAGTGCAAATAAGGCGCGGTCTTCCGTTTTTTTTATTGTATCAACATTCGCTCCTAATAAAGCAACGTTGTTATTTTTTAAAAAGTTTTCTTCTTCTAGTTCTACACAAAGATTGAGTGCTGTTTGCCCACCCATGGTCGAGAGAACAGCATCTACGCGTTCTTTAAGAATAATTTTTTTAATTGTTTCTTTAGTGATGGGCTCAATATAGGTACGGGTACACATTTCCGGATCTGTCATGATCGTGGCCGGATTCGAATTTAGTAGAACGACATCAATGCCTTCTTCTTTTAGGGCCTTTAGTGCTTGAGTCCCAGAATAATCAAATTCACTTGCCTGACCAATTTTAATCGGTCCTGATCCAATCAAAAGAATACGCTTGTAGGGAGTTTCTTTTTTTAAGCGTGTCGTAAGCTTATTAAAAGGAAAAAGTTTTTTAGGATCAACTAAGCCTGAAATTTTTCCATCCAAATAATCTTTGATCTCAAAAAAGAAATCGTGAGTATCATGAGGACCGGGATTTGCTTCTGGGTGATACTGTACGGCCTTCATAAAATGGTCAGTAGTAGCAATTGATTCAATTGAATCATCAAAGAGTGATGTGTGTTGGATATACAATTCACGTTTTAGTAAATTATTGCTCTTTTTTTGATTAAATGAATTTTTCTCTAAAGCATAACCATGATTTTGAGAAGTAATACTAATTTTATTAGTAATGTGATCAATCACTGGATGATTGGCCCCACGCTGTCCGAATGGCAGTTTTTCAACTTCTATTTCAAGAGCTCTAGCGATGAGCTGAATCCCAAGACAGATGGCACGTATTGGTATTTTCGCCTGAAGAAGTTCGCGGACTACTGCAATTTCTTGGTGGTAATTTCTTGGATCTCCAGGCCCGTTAGAGAGAAAAATCAGGCGCGGGTTTAGTTTTAGAACATCAGAGGCCAAAACATTGTTTGGAAGAGAAACAAGTGGAAAGCCTAACGTATACAATTGATCAATGATTGCTTGTTTGATTCCGTAGTTTAAAACAACTATCGGATTGTCCCCTTCGCGGTGAACGATTTTTTCTTTTTGTGAAACTAAATGAAGATCATCAGTGACTAAAATGGCGGCCGCAAACTCTGCGTGAGTCGGAGTTGTTTCCTTAAAAGTCAAAACTGATTTATGAGAAGTTGATTTCTTTGACGTTAAGTAGCGAACTAATCTTCTGGTATCGAGACCCGAGAAAAGAGGGATATCTAATTTATTCAAGAACTCATTATAAGAAAAATTTCTAGCAATTATACAGGTGGCAAAACTTTTGGCCGATTGAGCGACATTGATTTTTGGATTTGCTTCATAATTACCGATATGAGCGTTCGTAAAAATAATATGCTGACCTAGAAATGATGGATCGGTAATAGTTTCTTGATAGCCACTCATACCAGTGGTGAAAGCAGATTCTCCCCAAATTCCAAGCTGTAACTCTGGATCGTGAGCTTTTCGGTTTACATGGCCTCTAAATTTTGTTCCATCTTCAAAGTGAAGATAAGCGACAGCTTTTTTGAGATTCAGATTAAAATTTTTCTCCATGCACATTCCCAATATTTTTATCGTTATTTACGAGCATTGATTGAATGATCGCCATCCTCATAGGAATGGAATTTTGAACTTGTAGGTAACCTTTATACAGAGAAGATTTAATGAGTGCCAAATCCAATTCAACGCCAATATTGGCAGGTCCAGGATGAAGAACTGGTACCAGTTTCTGCATTTTTTTAAGAAGATCCAAACTCACACCATAGCTTCCCAGGTAATCATCGCCTTCGATTGAGAGCGGATTAATTCCGCTGGCCAGATGGCGCTCTTTTTGAATTCTTAGCAGATAAATAAAATCGCATTGCTTAAGAGTTTCATCGCGGTCACTCGATAATTCAACACCTGCTGGAAGAGTGAGAGCATCTGGAAGAAAAGCTTCAGGGCCACAAAGAATAACTTTCAATCCAAACATCGGAAGAAGTTTTATTAATGAGTGACCAACTCGTGAGTGGATATTGTCACCAAAAATAGCGAGAGTTTTACCCGAGAGATCAGGGGAGAGTTCTAATAGAGTCTGGAGATCCAATAGGGCCTGAGTTGGGTGTTCATTAATACCATCGCCACCATTAATAATTTTGATGGGCAGTGCTTCTCTGAATTGACCTAGTTGGTGAGAGACACTAGATCTAAAAATGCAAAGATTTACGCCCTGGTTGTAAAGAGTAAGAAAAGTTTCTTCCAGACTCTCACCTTTTTTAAGGCTAGAGGTCTCGGCATTAAAATCAATATACATTGCGCCCATTTTTTGAATGGCAATTGCAAATGAGTGTTTGGTGCGTGTTGAATTTTCTAAAAATGAGGTAGCAATTATCGGTCGGCGATAAGTAAATAAACTTGATTCGCTTTCACGATGCTTAAATTTGGTTGAAAGGGAGAGTAGTCCCTCGATCTGAATTTTGTTGAGATCGGCGATACTTTCAAGTAATGAAGGAAATGAATTCATTTTCTTCCTTGAGTGGCCTTGCTATTATGAGCAAAGGACGTTTCTTTGTTTTAAATAGTCTAGTGATTGAGATACCGTTTGAAAAGAATTAAAAATTATAATTTAAGAACTCATAAAAAATGAAAGTTATTGACTACAGTAATCAAATTCAAAAAGAGGCAATTCTCAATGAATGCAAAGGGAATATTTTTGAATTTTTGGTCGCTCAGGGCCTGGCCTCTCGCTCTGGTGTAGAGGATCATTTTCTGATGAATCTCCCTCTGGATTTTAAAAATAAGCTGGGGAGTTATGAAGAATTAATGCGCACTCATGAGCCCAAATTATTGGTAAAACTGCCCAAGCTCTCAAATCTTACTGTTAAAAGGATCTGGGAAGAAGTCGGATTGGATCAATACCAATTCGTCCAGTGGAAAGTCATCGGGAAGATGGTGGCCACAAATGATAATGAATTTTGGAATGAAACCGATATTGTCGGGACATATAAAACTTTTGAGGGAAATGAGAAACATCTTTCTTTGAGTCTAAAACTTACTAAAGATCATAGTTATACAAATACCAAAAGTGCGGGGGTTAAAAGTTTTTTGACCAAATATTTCCAGGCATTTGGGGACGTCGTTATTAACTTTCAAAAAGAGCTTAATAGCGAAGTCGATGAATCGTTTTTAATGATGGGCCATAGGCTCTATACATTAATTGATCGGGAGTTTGAGGGCTCATTTAATTCAGAATGGAGCGCTAATCACTCCGAACTTCCTGGTGAACTTCCCCCTGAAATGAGAACCATTGTTCACGAAAATTACCATCGGGTCGCTCTTAAATTATCGGGCATCCTAGATCAATTGAAACTTATTGACCGCCATTTATTTTTTGATTCTCTTGCTGCTCTTTGTGGTTTTGGGCATTCGGAAATTATTCAAGTTAGTTGTTTCCATCAAGATTACGAATTAAAAGAAGTGACCATTAAAAATTACGATGATTTTTTTTCAAAAACAAATAAGGAATGCGATCTCCTTCCCATTAAAGACCTCGCAAGCTTCGTAGAAATTATTATGGGAAAAATGACATTGCAGGTACGGGTTAAACCCATGAATAAATTTACGACTGCAGCTTATAAAATAAATTGTTCTATAAAGGTTAAAGCATGAACGACCAGGAAAATTACAAGAAGGCGCTATTCCTAGACCGCGATGGAATCCTCAATATTGATAAGGCCTATGTTTATCGCTTTGAAGATATCCAATGGGTTGATGGTATTTTTGAACTGATTCATTTTGCCAATACTCACGGTTTATTGGTCATTGTATTGACCAATCAATCGGGAGTTGCCCAAGGCAAATACCAGGAAGCGGATGTTATTGCTCTTCACAATGAAATGAAAAAGTTTTTAGAGGCCCGCAACTTGCGAGTTGATGATTGGGTTTATTGCACTGAATATGATAGTGACCGAAGAAAGCCTCGTCCAGGCATGATGATTGAAGCTCGCGATAAACACAATATCGACTTATCACAATCCTATATGATTGGAGACAAGGCCTCTGATCTTTTAGATATTGTCGGACCGAAAACTTTTTTACTCCGGGGAAATTATCCTCTGGATGAAATAGAAAAAAATAAAAAGGCTGAAATCTTTTCTTCTCTTAAAGATATTTTAGAGCGCCTGAAAAAAGAAATTAATTAGTAAATATTTCTTGGTCCTCACACCGAACACTGTTTCGTCAGTGGCGTCTAAAATTTAGACAGTCGCCCCTCATGGGGGGGCCCTATCTCCTCTCAATTAGGCGCAAAAATTGTGGCATTTATTATGCAGTTATTAGTAAGAATCTTTATTTTTATTTAAGATCTATTATTAAATGGAGCCAGGACTATGAAGACTATAATTGTTGTTTTGAGTTTTATATATGCTCAATCACTTATGGCCCACGATCTTCCCATTAAATTATCCGACAGTCTTAATTCATCTCAGAAAGTTGTGCTTATGGGTGCTCTTGATGAAGTTTCATCACTTCTACCCACCAAGCTTAAAGCAGGACTTCCGACTGGGATTGAACTCACTATCGAAAAACTTTCAGAGCATCAATCAATTCCAAGCGATATTTGTGAAGCAAAAATTGAAAAAGTAGATAAAAATAAAAAAATAGTCAGACCATTTGTTTACGGTGAATACAATCGCAATAAAAATAAGCTCGTTTTAAATATTCCAGTTTTGAATGAACTTACACGTGGACGAGTTGCTTCAACAAGTATTAATTGCCAACATAAATCTTTATATGACCAGGCCATTTCAACTATTGTCCATGAACTGACCCACGCTTACGATTTTAATAATCAAAATATTTCTAATAAAAGTGAATTCATTCGTCGTGCCGGGTTCAAGAAGGGACTTTTAAAAGTTAAAACAAAAAACATTGAAGCAATGAGATCGGCCGACCCTTATGAATTGGTAAACATCGCTGAAGCTTTTGCAGTTAATATGGAATATTTTACGATGGATCCTGAATACGCTTGCAGAAAACCATCAATGTTTGATTTTTATAAAAAAGCATTTGAAGTTGATCCATTTCCCAATCGCAATTGTCGTTTAAATAATATGGTTATGATGTCGACTTCATCTGGATACTATCCAATGAAGTTAGATCCTAAACGCGTGTACCGTATCGATTACCTTATGGCCTCTGCCGGTAAAGAGTTATCGGCCGGATTCGGACACTCAATGTTTAGAATAGTTCTATGTGCTCCTGATCGCTTTGATCCAATTACGAACAAAAATATTGCAGCAACACCTTTTGGCCCTAAATGTTTAGAAGATAGACTCTTCCATATGGTTGTGAGTTATCGGGCAAACGTAGAAGATGCAACCCTCAATTACTTAAAAGGAATGTTTGGCGGCTATCCATCTATGCTCTTTATTTTAAACTTTGGCGATGTGCTTGACGAATATAATCGTGATGAACTTCGCGATGTTGTGTCTTATCCCTTAAATCTAAGTACAGTCGAAAGAGAAGATTTTATCAATAAAGTAATCGAAGAACATTGGAACTACCGTGGTTCATATAAGTTTTTTACAAATAATTGTGCCGTTGAATCTTACGACCTTCTAAAAAGTGCTCTCGATAGATCACAACTCCAAGGCCTTTCGTCCGTTACTCCCAAAGGAGTTCTGGAAGACCTTGATCAGCTTGAGTTCCTTTCACTTAAAAGTGGCACACAAGAGTCTTTTAAAGCACACACTGAGCAATTAATTTTAGCTTTTAGGGATGCTTATGGATACAAAACCCTCGAGGCTAAAAAGGATAAAAAAGAACTAGTGACATTTATTTCTGAGAGCTCTGCCGAAAATCGGATGACGATTTTTAACAAATTCTCTAAAGCTAAAATTGAAATAATGGATCTCCATACTGAAATGAGTTTAATGAAATCCCGCTTAATTAAAGCTTCATCTTTTTCAGTAATGGAGCAACAAATTTTAAGATCTAAGATTTCTGATTTTAGAAAGAAGGCCGCTGATCTTTTTCAAAACTCCAAAGACGAAAAAGTACAAAAATTAATTCTTGAAAGCAACTCTGTTCTAAAACAGGACTTCACTGAATTGACTTTGTCAGGATACGGAGTTCCTCTTTTTGATGAAATGGTAAGCCGTCATGATATTGATGTAAAAGTGGAGCAGTCTAGCGAGAAGATTGCCAACCTAGAAGCAGCACTGAAAGAAATGATGCCACAAGAGTTCGCGCTGTTAGATGCGATTAATGCCAATATTGGAACTTTTAATCAGAAGTCGCTGGCAATTAGAAAAGAATACAGAGAAAAACTTGGAATATATATTCATCAAGTCCTGATCAACCTCTCCAATGAAGATGATGGTAGAACCTTGCTCAAAAATTCATTTAATTCCAACGAAAGTTTAAATAAAGTGAGAGATCTTTTGGATAAAAATCTTGTGAGTGATAAAGAAATTTTGGATGTGAAACTTAGAAAACTGATTGAAGAAATCCTTGCATAGCTTGCGCCACTCTTAAAAACAGTCCCAAAGTATCACCACTTTGCTGTCTTCTTTTCTCTATTGGTGACAAAATGAAACTGAGTCTTGCTCAGTTTTTGCAAAACACTTACAGCTTGAGTGAATTAGTCGACTTAAAAAACTGCCGGTGTTACACCTTTAAATAGAGATCAGCAAAAACGTTGAGAGAGGGGGGACACATGAGAGCAAATTTAAAAACAATATTAATGGTATCTATGCTTCTGGCATTAACAACTCTGGTTAGCTGCGGTGGCGGTGGATCATCAAGTAGCGGCCCTTCGAGCTCAGCTTCAACTTCTGGTGGTA
>JAQTTZ010000101.1 GCA_028710485.1 Bacteriovorax sp.
GCAAGCTCATTATTGAGAACCTCGCGTGCTTCATTAAGATTGTAGGTCGCAACTTGAGTTAGGTACTTATTCTTAGAGACGTTATAAATTTTTGTTGGAATAGAAAGGACGGCCTCAATAGCAAGTGGTGTCCACAAATAACTTAACCCCATAGCGATCCCCAATAAGTGACCTGTTGTAATCGGGTTAAATTGTGCTCTTGCTATTGAAACGTTTTTCTTGGCAATCAAATAGTTCTCAAACGCTATATTAATATCAGTGTTTCTTTCGTTAGCGATAACTTTCATTTCATTGATGGTCTTGCGACCCTGAACAGGTTGAAGCAATCCATCAAGGTTTGACTTCACGTTTGGGAGTGGGCTTACGATGTCGGCATTCGCCACTGCCATCGAAAGCATGAATATTAGAATCATTATTTTTTTCATATAGTATTTCCTTACCAAATAAAATTATTATGCGCGTGGGACAATATTAGTCATCATGTTTGTGCCAAGAAGACGTTTAAGCTTTATGTACTTAAGTTCTAATTCATACTTAAGTTTTGAATCTTCTCTTTGAGCAGTCATTAAAGAAAGCTCAGCTCTTTTTGTATTGATGAATGAGTTTAACAGATCAGTTTGTGATGCTAGAGCTAGAGTATACTCGGCCTGTGCCATTGCTAATAATTGAGACTGATAGGCCATTTTTTCTTTGTGAGATTCAATTTGAACATATTGAGCAGCAACCTGGTTTTTAATTTCTAAAACTGCTTTTTTCTTATTAAGTTCAAGCTTGTTCACTTCTAATTTAGCAATTGAAACTCTTGAGAAGTAATCAAATCCAACACCGCCCCATGAAATCCAAGATAGAGCGACACCTTTCTTTTGTTTATTGGCAGCATCGATTAAATGTCCGAATTGTTCTACTTCTTTTGAATTGTTAACAGCGATTGTTACGGCCTCTTGTGCAGTTTCAGGATAATCAAGAGTTCCATTGTAAAATTTTAATGAATCAATATCTAAAGTATCTGTGTTGTCTTTTACTTGAAGGATAAGCTTAAGGCCATACTCTTCAGACTTAAGAAGTTCGTTTCCATTAACTGACTGTGTTTTAGCTGTTATTACATTTCTTTGAGCTCTGTAATAATCTGAAAAACTAATTGCTCCAAGATCATAAGCTTCTTGCGAGCGAGCAGCTATTTGGCCTGTAATGTCAGCTTCTTTTTTAAAAGATTCGATCATTTCTTTATGAAATTGGTGTAAGTAAAATGTTTCTTCCAGGTCTTCCAGAAGATTTTTCTTAACAATTGTTCTGTTTACTTTTGCTGCTTCGGCCAGATCTTTTTGAGCGGACACTTCGAAAAATCTTGATGGCTCCGGAATTATTGAACGAAGAATTGTGTATTGATAATTAAGTACCAACATATCAACTGATAGAGTAGGAAGAAGTTGAAGCGTTTTTGCTTGCTCTTCATTTTTAACTTGCACGTATTGCTCATACGCAATGGAAACTTTGATATTGTTATTGGCAACTTGCTCGCGAGCTTTCTCGAGAGAATACTGTTCACCAGCATACAACCGGGCAGAAAGCAGCCCCAACATCAACACGAAACCGATAGTCATTTTCATACACATCTCCTCAAATTTAAGTATCCATTCATATTAAGAAATCTACGCGAAAGCGTTTTTGACTTGGCTGATCTAACAAATTTTTTTTATTTATCCAAGCATTATGAGAAAATTGAGATACCATTTCATCTAATGAAGTAGTTATCTGCTATTTCAAAAGTATTGATCCATAACCAAAAACTATAACTAAATTTTTTATTTTTAAGTGTTCGTAAAATTACGATTGGGCCTCTATTTTTTTAAGAAAATATTTTTTAAGTGCTCGTTCAATTTTAATTCAAACTTAGGAAAGCTAAGCAACTTATTGCTCATGAATGTATTCGACGAGTAAAAGTTATTTTCTTTTTTCACACTTTCCATCCAGGCACGGGCCGCATTTAAACTCGCCTGTTTTCCAGAATTATTAATAACCGCCTGTTCTAGAAGTTTCATTTTTTTAAAGGCGTGAAGGCCTTCGGTTGCCAACTCAAAACGCAAAGAGTTTAAAAGTTTCCCATCTAAAGTAGGGAAAAACATCACGGCATCGGACTCTCTTCCGTCAAAATCATAATAGGGATAATTGTTAAAAGCAGTGGCATGCCATTCTAGATATTGTGAAAGGCCATTTAAACGGGCGACGTAAAGACCTAGACCAAATGAGAAGCGAGGATCATCCAGATTGCCGGCAGAGGCATTATAAAGGCCCCAGCGTTGGTTATTGGCCTTAAGCCTTGAGCTGTCACTTTTTGAAAGGACAGAATAAAAACCGTAATCAAAGAAGGCATTAAGTATTGTTGAATCCCCCTCGTGAAAAGATCCAAAACCACCCAGCGCCATAAAAGGAAAATGCTTTTTAAGTTTACGGGCCAACTCAATATCACTTGCCAATTTGTCGGAGTAACCTCCGGCCTCATCACTGAAGGTGTGAACAATTTTAGGCCAGTTCTTTTTATTAAAAATTACTTTCAATTCAGAAGCTGCCTTTTCATAATAAGCATCTTCCGTCATATTTCCTGGTTTTTTAGAAAGGTCAAAACGAATTTGAGGGAACTGTCCACCATAAGAGTAGACTGTCTGAATTCCCCATTTTGAACTTTCTTTAAAAAGTTCATCGAGTTCTGAGACATCTTCAGGAAGACCGGTAAAGGTTGTAAAGCCTGCTTCCCCTAGTGCTTCTAAGGCAAGATAACGGTATTTTTTTCTAAGCGCTGTGTATCCACTTCCCGAAAAATAACTATATGGTAGAGGATCAATCCCGAAAAATCCAACAGGAAAGTCTATTTTGGGAAGGGTGTATGAAAGAATTGTAATTACCAATGGAAATTTAGTTGTCGAATTTTTATGATGGAAAATCATCTCTCCTTTAAATATTCCATGAGGCATTTTCTCACTGATCTTTAATTGCAGCCAAAGATATTTGGTATGATTTTTTTTTAGCAAGGCCGAGTGATCTTGTAGTGGTTTTAAATATTTACCAGTGAGCAGATAAGTTTCATGATTGGTATCAGGAGATGTATATTGAAACACTAAATCGCTAACAATCATTGACTTATTACTGATTTTCTCACCTTTCTCATTGGTAAAATCACCAAAGCTCCAACTCATCAACTCATCATCGTTTCCAGAATTTAGTTGAACGACCTGATAAGGTCTATCTCCAACACCCCCCAGAAAACTCAAATTGGCACTGCTGGATTTTTTCAGACTTCCAGGACTCAGGTATAGGTCAGGCTCAATAATGGAAATAGAACATTTTTGGAGAAGAGAATCTTTATTAATATTTTGAATAGAGCGAGACATCCAATCAAATTCATCTTTATTTCTTTTTTCAAATGCTTTTTTATAAAGAACGCCTTTGGCCTCATTTTTTTTATTCCAAAGAACAAGCGAATTCAAACTGATTCCGGTTGCGTCTCCTTTAAACTCCAAATCTAAAAAACCATTCGTCACTTCAATCGTTTTATCGATTGAATGAAAAACTTTAGAAAGATAAAGATCGTAAGGGTTATCCTGTGTATCGGGAACAATACTTTCAAATTTCAAAAGATCATATAAAAAATCTTTTCCCGAGCTTCTAGTCTCTTTATAAATGGGCGATCCATTGGCATAAACAGTGCGATCAGACCAAAAAGGAACATCCCAGTATCCAAGCTTATCAACAATCAGATTGATTTGGTACTTTCCATTGGGAAGCTTCACTCTAAAATGCCCATCAAGAAGCCCAATTGTATACCTCAAGGACTCACTCGCATATTGTGAATCTTCTACACGCCAAAATTTGGGATCAACAAGGCCATAACCTCTTTGATCGTTATATACTGTTTGCGTTGTGACTCTTATCAGATTTCCACCGCTCCAGGCCTTTTGAGATGTGAAATCGAAGGCCATGACTCCTTCGGGAATTGCTGGCATTGGGTTGGAGGAGAGGACAATATTATCAATTAAAAAAGACTTTGAGGCAAAACTTGCTTTCGAGTCAGGATCAATCACCATAAAAAACTTTGCAAGTTTTGATAAATTAATTGAGCGCTGGAAGCGATGAGATCCTCGTTCTCCAACAAATTGAGTTAGGGAAAAGTTCAGTTTATTCCACCCTGGTGCCAAAGTCTGTTTGTAATTTACTTGCGACCAGTAATTAGTGGTCAAGTCATCGGCAAGTGTCACAAAAAAATTGGTATAAGACCCATTGGGATTAAAAACATCCATTTCCAATCGGTCAAAACTTGACCAGTCTTTCAATGCCATCTTATCTATTTTAAAATTATAATAATTTTGCGGACTAAATTCTCCGCTGCCGTTTTTTACTGAAAAAGGATGCCCAGGTTCAATTCCTTCAAAAGAATATAACGTCCTTCTCTCTGTTTTTTTCGCTGGAGAGGCGTTAACAATTTTCGCGACTGGTATTGGATTTGGAATTGAACTTGGAACAGCTGCGGCGATAGAAATTTTATCATTATCACTTACCACTTTTTCAATATAAAAATCATCTACCCAAACTTGTCCGGGAGATTTTAAGCGAAACCATACAGTAAGATCAGAGTTTTTAACTTTTATGGTGTATTCGATTTTTCTCCACCCATAATCGCCATAAAGATCTTTAAATGGCGATAGGGTCCCAAAACCTCCATCGTAAAAATGCCAGAAAGAAACACCATCTGATCCTTTTTGGACATCCTGTGCCCGGACATAAGTAATAACTTTATAAAAACCAGGAGAAAGATTATTCCAGTTGTAAAAGGCCGTTTCAGACTCGCCCCAGTCAGTTGAAAGCCACATGCTGCTTTTTTCCTTATTTCGCTCGAAATTAGAGAAAGAGCTCCCAAGACCTTCACCGTAAAAACCCCATTGAGTTCCTTTGGCCGTAAAACTAAAACTTTTCGAATAAGCTCGTCCAAAGAAAAGAGTTAAGCTAAAAAACAATAATAGAATGTATTTTATTTTCATAATTTTTTTTAATTAATCTGGTGAGAATTGCGCCGAGCTCAGAGTTTATAGAGCAATAATTAGTAGCGCCCCAGTTGAAATAATCCCAGCAATCTGCCCAAAACGTTGAAGCCATGTATCTCCATCAGCTTGAACTTTTGAATTCATGTAAACAGTATCATTGGGAAAAAGTACTGGAATTGTTTCTGGTCTGTTAAAAGAGAAGTTAATGCGATTTGCTCCATCTTTATTATTTCGAAATATGTAACACTCATCATAACCAAGCCCTTGAATTAGACCGCCTGATTTCTCGATGTAATAAAAAAGGCTGGCATCTTTTTGATAAAGAACTTTTCCCGCTTTCATCACCCCTCCAATTATGGTTACGAACGGAATATCTTTGTTGTTGCCTGACAAGCTATCAAGTTTGGTAATGAACACGTTGTCTCCACCTAGCCACTTGATTTTATCAACGCTATCATTTGATTCAAAATAACGATTAAGTAAAACTTTGTATTCGTATGACGACTGCTTCATTGTTGCTGAGTAATAATTTGTACTAATATCTCCTTGTATTCCACCTGCAGTATCAACCACTAAGTCAAGAGTGTCTGTTGGACGTATTAAATATCGTCCTGGCTTTTTAACAAGTCCCCTGACTTCTACCCAATAGTTTCTTGAAGCAAGATTAAAATTCACACCTTCAACACCTTTTTGAAAAAAACTTCTATATTCGTTGAGAACTATTTCTTTAACCTCGTCAAAAGTTTTGTTGGTCACATTTACATTAACTTTATAAGGAAGATGCAACATTCCGTTAAAGTCTGCTCTGAATCTTCCACTTAATAAGGCATCACTTGAATGAGACATCGTGAACAAGTGACCTGGGGCCATATAATTTTGAACATTATTGAAAACCGGCACATCGTTACTTATTGACTTGACCGGATGCTTTGTTTTTTGATTTTCCATTTTTAGCACCTGCTGAGTGTAGCGAGGATAATCGTTGATAGTATTATTAGAACATGCTACTAAGAAAATCGTCATCAGGTTCAAAAGATAAAATAAATGTTTCACGTCCAGCTCCTCAATTGCGAAGTATATTTGAAAACGTTTCTATATAGAATTTATAATATTTTATGTAAAGGCTATCTTTTAGGAGGAATTTTTCATTATGAAAATTATTCATGTCACTCAATTTCTAGGTGTAGGTGGGCTTGAAAAAATTATTTATCACTTAGCACTTGAACAGCAAAAAAGAGGTCATAACATTGCAGTTTATATCTACGACTACGATCGTTCATGGGTAGATTTTTTTAGAAGCAGTGGACTTACTGTAATTACACCAAAGATAAAAAAGTTAGGTTATGATTACTCATTACTAAAAGCTATGAATCATGATCTCTTTTCTGCTGACATTATTCACAGTCATGATTTAAATCCTCTTTTGTATTTAGGTCCCCTTAGTCTTTGGAAAAAATTAACTTTTCAAAAAAGACCGAAACTGATTCATACCACTCACGGCCTTGAGCATATCGACAATTATCCGCGCGGAAAACTATATCAAAGAATATTTTCTCGCCTGGCCGACAAGATGATTGGAGTAAGTGAGACGATTGGGAACTTCTACTTGGAAGATATCAAACTTTCAGCAAAAAATGTAATGGTCATTCCAAATGGAGTTTCAACCTTCAATGGAAGTATTGATCAAAAAATCCGTAAAGAGAAAAAAAGCTGGTTGGCCCAACGCCATGGGCTCGACTCCAATCGGCCGATCATCCTTTCCCTTTCTCGAGTCGTTCCTTTAAAAGACCAAAGATTTCTTATGACCGCTTTAAAACATCGGCCAGATTATCAACTCATTATAGTGGGACCTTCGGGTGATCATGACTACTATAATGAATTAAAAAATTTAGAAGATAAAAATATTAAATTGATTGGTTCGCAAGAATTGGTTTTAGAATATAATATGGGATCAGATATGTATGTCAGTGCTTCAACTCACGAAGGAATTCCAGTGGCCGTTCTCGAGGCCATGGCGGTTGAAAATCCGTGCCTCATTAGTGAAATCCCCGGACATATGACTCTCTTAAAGCACGGATCGTTTGTCGAGACATTTAAACTAGGTGATATTGAAGACTTTTTAAAAAAATTTGATTTGATGTTTAAAAATATTGAAGACACCAAAACGCGTGCCAAAAAGTCCAGAGTTCTGGTGGAAGAATATTATTCTGTAAAAAAAATGGTTAATAATTATCTGCAGGTATATGAATCATGATTATTAGACCCAAGTTAAAAACTAATTCATACCGCCCGGTTTTGGTTCTGGCCCCTGGTATCCTTGCAGGTGCCGAAAAAGTTGTCTTGACTGGCATCAATGCCTTATATGAATTAGGCCTCAATCCCTTAATGATTATCATTAAAGAAACACGTGCCCCTCATTTTGCAAATGAATTCAAAAAAGTTCTTCCGGAATATATCGAAAATATAACCATTGATTCAACTAAGGCGTTGGATATCAAGCTTCCTTATAAATTAAAAGACGTTCTAAAAAATGAAAGGCTTCCAATTGTTCTTCACAGCCATGGATTTAAGTCGCTGATTACTTGTTATATTATTAAAGGAAAGTGCCCTCACCTGCACACTCATCACGGCAACACTGCTCATACATTCAAAGTAAGAATTTATGAAAAAATAGCAATGATGACGATGAAGACTTGTAGCCAGGTTATTGCTGTCTCCAATAAAATGAATGATGAATTGAAAACTATGTTGAGTCCGTATAAAAAAATAATGGTTATTGAAAACATGCTGTCTCTGAATAACGTTGCTAAAATTCGTAAAGAGAGAAGCACTCAAGTCCAACTTAACAACAATATAATTAAACTTATCTATATCGGACGCCTAAGCCCTGAAAAAGGGCTGTTACCTTTTTTAGAATGCTTGTCAAAATTTCATGCAAAAGATCGCTTTTTCCTTATGGTCTTAGGCGATGGAGTTGAGCGCCCTTTAGTTGAGAAATTTATTCTTGAACACAACCTATCTTCTCAAGTGGCGATCCACGGATTTGTCACTGATCCGTCAGATTTTTTTATCTCTCCAGATATTCTCATCATGCCAAGCCAAAGAGAAGGACTCCCGATGACCTTGATTGAAGCTCTTGCTTCAGGTGTGCCTGTTATTGCCAACAATGTAGGTGCGATTTCGAGCTTAATCACTCATGGGCACAATGGTTTTTTGGCGGTTGATCATTCAATTGAAAGTTGGGATAAAGTATTGGACACATCAATAGAGAGCTACAAAGACTGGAAGCAAAATGCGACCCTGGAGGCCGAAGCAATCGAAGCTCGTTTTAGTACAAAACTTTGGGCACAAAAAACCCAACAAATTTATCAATCAAACTTTAACTGAGTTAAATGCCTTTTCGCCAATCAACTTTGGAGAATACATCATCTCCAATTGCACGAATGCCCTTTCGGCCACTTTTTGTCCAATCGCTTTATCAAGTGCCGATAAAACCCCAACCCAATCCGCGGCCGTATCGGCCTGAAAATAGTCGGTGAGTCCACTTCCTTGAACTCCCATTTTAGTCGAAACTACAGGTACTCCTTTTGAAATACTTTCAATCACTTTTATTCTTGTTCCTGAACCGTAGCGAATAGGAATAATACTAAAATCGCAATTGGCATAAACTGCTTCGAGGTCACTAACAAATCCAAAAAATTTAATTCCTGGTGCTTTGAATAGCTCAGTTCCCCACTTTGCATCCCCACTGCCAACAATGTGTAACTCAAATTTTTGATGGTTCACCATGGGCCAAACTTCTTTCAGAAACCACTTCAGTCCATCAATATTCGGGGCCCAATCCATTTTGCCTAAGAACAAAAGCTTTATTGTGCTATCACCTTTAATTTCTTTTTTTACCTCTGATTTCATAAACTCAAGGCCTACCGGAAGAAAAATTAATTTTTTATCATTATCATTTAAAAGAGACTTAAATCTCTTTAAATCTTCTTGAGCAATATTCCAAACTTTGGTTGAACGGGAAATAAGACTCAATTCCAAATCAGTCATTTTTTTACCCTGCCACAAAAGCAGTTTTTGGATCATGCCATTATTTGTTTTTGAAGCTGCTGTCGACCAAAGGTCCCCTTCTACATTATGAGCACGGTAGACAACTGGTATGTTTTTGAACTCAATTAAATTCATGAAAGCGGTATAAGGATGAAGTCCATCAAAGACAATCAGATCGTATTGACGATGAGTCAGCACTAGACTCACCTCTTTCTTTAATTTTTCGGTATGAAAATATCCAGTAGTTACGGGAAGATTTGAAGATTTAAGAAAATTAAGACCTAAAAAAATAAGTTTTTTAATTTTATTTTTATAAGACGTCTTCTTTAAAAAATAAACATTACAGGGGTTAAATTCAGAATTATAAGTTTCGAGGTAAAGCTTATCTGAATCATCTTCAATAAACAACATTATATCAATCTCTATAAAATGAGAACGAATCGCTTTTAGTAAAGCAAGATTCGCGACACGAGCGCCATCACTTACTGGGAATATCCCCTTCGGAACTACCCACAAACATCTTTTCATCTATGATCCAATAATATTTTAATAAACATTTGTTTCCCAAATCGCTTCTAAATCAGTTGCCAGTGTTAAATAAAGAGCTCTTAAACTTGCGGTGTTAACAATCACAAAATAAGTGGGAATCGAAATAATCTTTCCCAAAACGCCAGGAGGTTTCCACAACATTCCCAATAGCGCCGCCAGATAGAAAAGTAGCTGCATGCCCAATAGTATATCTACGCCCATATTATTACTTGAGATAAATAATGTCATATTTGCGGCAAATAAAAAGATGAGAAAAAGAGGTATCAGCCATCTTAAAACCTTATGGCCGAAGAGTTGAAATAAAATAAAATAATGCTTCTTGAAATTTAGCTTTTTAAAGGCAAATAAGAATCCTTCCATCCCACCACGAATGACTCTCACTCGCATATGAAATTCCTGAGAAGCTTTTTGAGTGGTGCGCTCATATGAGACGGCCTCTTCTTCATAAACGATGCGGTAGCCTTGGGCGATAATCATCAGTGGCTCAGTAAAGTCTTCGATGATCTTTGGTGGAAGCACATAATAAAGCCTTCTTCTGAAAGCATTAATACAGCCAACAGCTCCCGTTAAACTATAAAGTCTGCTCTGCGCTTTTTTAATAGTCGTTTCATAGGTCCAATAGAGTTTAGTGGCAAACCCCATCGTGCTTTTTTCTTTCTCAAAGTAGCTCAGGTTTCCACTCACCATACCAACTGATGGATCCGCAAAATTTCTCACCAGTTTTAAAATAGCATCTTTTTCATAAACAGCAGTGGCATCAGAAAAAACGATAATTTCTTTTCTCATGGCAAGCACCGCTTGATTTCTCGCCTCGGTTTTCCCCACTCTTCCTTCAACTCTAAAAAGTCTTATTCCAAGATTTTCAAAACTATTTACGATTTGATCAGTTTTGTCAGTTGAACCATCAGAAACAACAATAATTTCTATTTTTTCTTTCGGATAATCCAATTCAAGTGAGTTTTTTATTTTTGCAGCAATTGTACTTTCTTCGTTATAGGCCGCAATTAAAAGAGAAACTTCCGGAAGATAGTTGTCATTCTTTAAAACTTTATTTTTAGACAATAGTGATAAAAACATAAGCGTCAGCGGGTACCCGCAATAGGAATAAAAAATAATAAAAAGTAAGACCACCATAAATGCTTCCATCACTGCAATCCTTTAGCAATGAGTGCGGCGTGAAGCCCGATCGTTGGAGTATTTTCTTTAGTCTTCATATAAAATTGTCCCGATGCCACTGCTAGTCCCAGCAAAATATAGGGATACAACATATACGTATGTGATAAAAATGTGATCGCCGTCCCATAAGATAAAATTGCCAGAATAAATTCAGGGTGATCGAATCTCATGGCCCATGCAGATTTTAATGAGAAAATCCAAATTCCTAGATAGAATACAAAACCCACCAGACCGGTTTCAGCAAGCGCTAGAAGCCAGGTAGAATGGGCAGTTTTAACTTGTCCTTCTGTCCCGATATTGCCATCAGTGTAACGAATAAGATTGAGATGATATCCACGATAGCCAACTCCTAGCAGAGGATTTCTGATTCCCATATTCAGCGCCGCAATCCAATAAATTTTCCTATTGGATGTCGAACCTTCAACATCCTCGGCGTTTCTTTGAATGAGCGACATAACTCCAAGGCTGATGCCCATTCCAACCACAACAATAAGTGTTGCCACTTTTTTATCGCGGGCCTTTAACCACAACCAGGAAACGACAAGAGTACCAATACCTAAAATAGCGCCACGAGATTTTGATTGCCAGATAAGGTAAAAATAAAAAGAAAAAATAATAAAACCTAGAGCATATTTAATAGCGGAGGATGTGATTCCCTTTAAAAAAGCAAGCGTAAAAGGAATGACTAAAATCATAATTGCGGCAATATCATTGGAATTTTCAAGAATACCAACACTCATTAAACGGTCACCATCAGCGACCTTCCCCAGAAAAAATGAATTGTAAAAGGACATGATGGCCTTTTCAGTAATTCCTAATACCAAGGCCGATTGAATAGGATGAATAAATTCTTTTTTATCAACAACGTTCACTATCAAAAAATAAACAATGATCCCTTTGATAAAAACTTCATCATAATTAATCAGGCCATCGACTATTTGCGGGGAAGGAATGATCGAAAAGAATGTCCAAATGGCAAAAAACAAAACGAAAGCACTCACAGTGTTCCACTGAAAATAAAACCTTTTTCGAATGATCTTGTGACTGATAAAGCTTAAAAAGCATAAAATAAAAATATCTCTCGGCATTCCATCCATCATCTGATCTTTTAAAAACTCCCACGGTCTAGAAATCAGTAAGAAAATAAAAAAAGATACTGCATATTTAGGATCAAAAATAGAAAGGGTGATTAAGAGAGCAAAGCCAAGAGGAAGAATGACTCCCGATTTCCCCCACTCATATAAAAAAAGCATAAAAAGACCGATAAAAACACCGATCAAAAGAGGACAAATAATTTTTAATGAAACATGTTCGAGCCGATCATATGTTTGAGCGGCCTGATCTCTCCATGCAAAATAGACGAAAAAAAGACAAAGAGTCGATAAGATAAACTGATGAAGCGTAAATAGAAAATCATCTCCTGCGATCATATTTTATCCGTGACTTAAGAATTTTCAATATTTTCTAAAATGATTCTAGTCGATGATAGTTTGTCATCATCGACTAATTTATTTTTGTTCCAGATAATTTCTTTATTGGTCATAAGTCCTTCTTCATCGATATGAGGCATTGTCCCGAAGTATTCGCATTTGAGGTCACGGGCCATATTCTTCGCTCTTTCAATCGGGCTTAGCTCCATAATTTCGCAGAAAAACACATACCCAAAGCAAAAGACTAACCCAACCATAAAACCGAGGCTGGCAAATAATCTCTTTTTAGGAAATAGCGGTGCAGTCGGAATTTGAGGAGCATCGATAATTCCAATATATCCAGGTAAACTTTTTCTTTCGATGTCTAAAGCAATATTGATATCGTTAAATTTAGCATAAAGTTTGGCAGTGATGCTTTGAGAAATTACATTATCTCCGGAAG
>JAQTTZ010000215.1 GCA_028710485.1 Bacteriovorax sp.
TTTCAATTCCATGATTCAATAAAGAATGTCCCCATTTGACGTATAGACTATTTACAAATTTTGTACGCCCTACCCACTTTATGCCTCTTGGGTGCGGCAGCCCCAGGCGGTCTCCAGGAAGAACTTTGAGAAGATTTAAAGCATCCATTTTTCTTAAATGTGACCACATTTTTTTGTCCTCTAGTTTTAATAATGTTTGAGACTCAACTAATGACCGTCGCTCATAAACGAGTAACCAAAATAACAAAAAGGCAACTCTGTGAGTAGAGAAGTATGTTTCTTGCTTTGGGTTGAAAGAAACTTCTTCGAGTTGAAGCTTTTCAATTGATTGAAATAAATCAGTTATGCGGATACCGACAAATTTACATATTTTTTCTATTTTTCCTAAGCTACAGTCTTCTGAATTGATTAACTTTTTAAATCCAGATTCAGACATCCTCAACGCCAAGGCCAGTTCTTTATAGCTAAATCCCTGTGTTTTTATGATCCTTTTTAATTCACTAATAAGTAGTTTTGACCAATTATTATCCATATATTTACCCTTTTTTGTTAAATAGTACCTTAAAAGTATACTTAATAGAAGAGTGTTGATCTTGACCGGATTTAGACCTATTGTGCAAAAAAGCATGGTGGTTGGCAGCGGGTATTATGCATAGGGAGATAAAAAATGAAAATGGTGATGATTGCTTTAGTTGGAATAAATATGTTTCTTGGGGCAGCTGTTCAAGCTCAGACTTATCCGGGATCGAGTTTTAATGAAGTTTGGGATGTCATTGAAAATAAAAATTTTATTCCTAAAACAGATTTAGAAAAAAAAGAGTTCAATATTTATCAACAAGGAAAACTGCCTCAATATCCATTCAATGCCCAAAGTATTTTCTCCCATGGAGATACCGAATTAAAGAGAGACGCCAAGCGAACAGTTAACGAGCGTTTTGATTACTATGACCGACTCGCAAAAAAACTTCATCCCAACGGCGTCTGTGTTGCCGGTGAATGGAATATTAACCGCCAGACACCATACACTGGGTATTTTGCTTCTTTAAGCCGAGGATTGTTTATTGGTCGAATTTCTGTTGCCATGGAAGACACAACCTCCGAAGATGACCGCGGATTTGGATTTGCTGGAAAAATATTTCCTACTCTTAATCCCAATCAAATTGAGACGACAGGAAATTTTTTTACGGTTGATGTATTACTCGGGACAAATCTAAAACATGTACTTAATGCCCGTACAACTAACCAACCAGAGACCGGATTTAAACTAGGTCTGCTTTCTTTGGGATTAAAAATCGCTGCCGCGCTAAAAACGGCGGATGAAAATCCTTCTTTTAGACCTCTTACTCAGGTCGCAAACTTAGACATTGATCCTAATAAGGCCATGAAACAACCCAAATGGATTCGCATTACAGCAGATAGCAAACTTAAAAGAAATAACCAAAGTGATTTTCGTAATGAAATTCTTACGGCCATTAATGAAAATCACGGATTAAAATATATTATTGAAGTTTCTGATCTCACATCAGACAGAAATGCAACTACGGGATGGACAACTATTGGAGAAATAAATCTAAGTCAGGCCCTGGTCAGTTATGGTTGTGATCGTCGCTTGCATTTTGCCCATCCAAAATTAAAGTAACAAGGTAACAAGGTTTTGCAATGAGGACTTCTACTGCCGCATTTTTAGAAGCAAAGAAAAATCCCTTATTTCTTCTCAAACATTATTTGAGGGATTTTTTCCTCCTTAGCATTGTCAATTACCTTCTCTATACTTTTCATTCACCATTTCATTTTCATCCTCAATTATGGCACGGATTTTTATTTCTCTTTTCGATTCCCACTGGATGGATTATTGCTTCCTTTCTTCACAACACTGGGCACGGAAATATAAAATCTTTATTCATCAATAATTTCCTCGGTGAATTTTGCGGACATTTCGTAGGATATGGATTTACCAATTTTATCTTAGTTCACACTCTTCACCATAATTACTCCGACCAGCAATTTGATCCTGTTTCACCTGAGGGAATGTCTTTTCTTTGTTTCGCGCTCGCTCCAACCAAGTACATGATCGCGAGGACTAAAGATTATTTACTATTTGTTCATGGAAAAAATAAACATTACAAAGTTATACTTAATACCCAGACAGTTATTTTCTATATTAACCTCATCCTCCGTCTCATTTTTTGGTTTTTACTGTTGGGCCCTCATTTTTTTCTATTTTTTTACTTACCCGCAGTTGCTAGTAATATTTTAATTCTTGCTCATATTAATTATGTTTGCCATCGCGACTTTGAAGATGGATCGGTTGAAGTATTCAATATGGATCATAATCTCTATTACAAAATTGCAAATTTTATAACAATTGGTGGGTATTATCATAAGAGTCATCACTTAAAATTAAATCTTTTTGATCCAAGAAATTATAAAGGTAAGATTGATCGTCCATTATTAACAATTAATCCTAATCCGGCAAAAATACCATTAGTCGAAAGAAAAGTATCATTTGGCAATTTGCGGGCCAGTAGTAGAAGTGGTTCTTGGTTTCTAAGGTATTTCGACTTGGATAATATTTGGATTCGGCCCAAAAATGTCTGCCTCAAAAAATCCACAGTTTTGTGTGAAGCTCAAGTTTTCATGAAAAATACCGAAAACAATAATTATGGAGAAAGAAAACATATTTGAAAGTGAAGGAAACATGAAAAACTTATAATAAATAAAGATTGTCATTCACCGAGCTGAATTAGAAAAAATGAAGTGTTTTGGTACTAGGATAACTATGAAAATGTCAGGTCTCTTAATAATTTGCATGTATGGTCATTTGTCAATGGCCCAGACTGTTGAAGTCCAGCAATTGGACGAAAAATTTGATGTACATAAATTAAAGGGTGATGGAATCAGAGTGAGGACCATCGCTGAATTGCCCCCGCAGGCCCAATTACCTCAGCACTCTACAGTTTTGGCCTTTATCGAAAAAATAAAAGCAAATGCGGAGCTTAAGGCTATGGATGTATTGGATCAAGATCTTCTTTATATGCGGGCCCATAAAATGTCTACTCAAGAAATAAAGAAGCTCTACCCTCATTTTTCTACGGAAATGATTTTAAGAAAAAAATCAGTTGCAATTTAAGATAATGAAGA
>JAQTTZ010000102.1 GCA_028710485.1 Bacteriovorax sp.
AGTGACCAGTACAGTTTTGGTAGACTTCAAAGTAAACATTTTTTTCCCCAGATAATATTTAGGGGAGAGTATAGGAAGAAGCAATACGGAGCTATGCCGTTGTAAAATTTTCATGGGTAGTATAAGTGCTCGTTCTTAATTAAGAACGAGCATGCCGGTTAATTTACTATTTTGATACAGTTGAGCCTTACTCTGCCATCATTTCCACCTAAATCTAATTTAAATTCATTCAGATTTGCTGTTTCAGAGGAACCGTATACAACATAATTTGAGCCATCGTTTAAATTAATAGAATTAGTATTGTGAGCTGATCTAATAAAATCCACACTCACCTTCGTATTTTCTAAAACGACCTCAAGCTCGTAATGTCTTTCTCCTTGAAGTTCAATTTTACCTTGTGAGATATTTCTTGAAAATTTTTTCAGAATTAACGTACCTTCGGTCTTAACATCACCACGAACTGCTCCAGTTTCATTGTACAAAACACCTTCAACTTTGTAGTCACAAGAGTAATCCGGATAAGTGGCCATTGCTGAAGCGGAAACTCCAAGCAAAAATGTAATAAATAAAAATTTCATATTTAACTCCCATATTTTTTAGTTTGAAATACATGTGGAACAGTGCCCGAACATTACTTAAGTTCGATATAGTGCCAAACACCACCGATAGCATCACCATGATCGTCCCCTACAATGCGGTCGAAAATGTATGTGTACACTGGGCGTCCTTCGTATGTCAGTTGAGCTTTTTTATTAGCGCGAACTATTGATCCCAATGGTGCTTGAAGGTGAGCAGTTTCGTCAGCAGATAAGATATATGGGGGCCAAACTTCAGCACAGTCACCAGTACACTTAGGTGTCACTGAGCCTGCATCTAAATCGAAAACATATAACGTTTTTCCAATTGAATCGGCCAGCAATTTTTCTTGTTCATCATTTTGAACTTGAGTCGTTAATGTCCCTTCGGCATGGGCCAGAGTTAGACTTGATAATGAAACCATTAGAGTCCAAAGCATTGCACTTTTCATAATTGTCTCCTTGTTTTTAGTTAGCAAGACTCGATGTCTTTGCGGTTGAGTATTTCTATATGGGCCGAAGGGAAGTTGGAATAACCTTTCTCTCTCTGAAATGGTATGATATGGTATGATTAATATGGCCAAAACAATCAATGACTTACGACAGGGGAAGTACCAAAAGATCATCGCTCATATGCGGTCGGCTAAAACGTGCTCCTTAGAAGATCAAGTTGCCTTGATTGGAGCTCATTGCTTTTTGGGGCAGATGGAACAAGCTTTTGAACTTTGGCGAGTTCATGAGACAAGTCTTCATGGTGATAATCGCATATACGCGCAATTTTTTTTAGGTATTGCTTTAACTCGCATTTCAAAATTTAAAAAGGCTAGAGTTTTTTTAAAGGCCAATCTTCTTGAAGCAGTTTCTCCTAGTGCACTGTCTTTTGCTTATCAAGGGGCAGGTTTCTATTCGTACTTTCAAGGTAATTTTAAGCAAGCTATTGGATGGTCACAAAAAGCTCTTCACCAGTCTCTTAAAGCAAAAGAAAATTATATTGAGTTTTTAGCTATGGATCTTTTAGGTCATACCGTTGTGCAAACAGGACGCAGGTTTGAAGGTCTGCGCTTAATGAAAGAGGCCAATCGCCTCGCTCTTTTAAACGGCAATAATAATTTTTCAGCGGCCTTTAACAATGCCCAACTTATTTACGAAGCGGAAATTGGTTTGCGAGCACCTACTATAATGACGGAGCTTCAAGAAGCTCTTAATCATCCAAAACTCGCGGACTCCTACACTCACAGCAATTTAATTTTAGAACTTTCTCGCCAAATGACATTGCGAGGACAATTTGAAAAGGCCAAAACACTTTTAAACTTTGAAGCTTCCGCTATTTATTCTTTTGGAAACAAACGCCAAGAGATGATGTTGCAATTAAGGCTGGCAGAGATTTCTTATCATCAAGGTGAGTTTCATTTAATGAATCACCTGCTTCAATCTGCTAAAAAAACGGTGGATCGCCTGGCAGATAAGGCCTTCGAAATTCGTCTACTAGGTCTTTGGCTTAAAATTCCTCAAGATATTTCAATGTCCTCAGGCGGGCCAGAAAAAGAAAGACTGCTTGCTATTTCTAAAGAACATTCTTCACTCATCAATCGCCAAATTCTTTTTAGACAAGGACTAGCAACAGATCCCAAAACGCCCATAGGAGAAGATCCAATACATGATTTATTTTGCCTGGCCAAAACTTATCCAGAACTGGCCCAGGAAAAATGTTTAACTCTGGGCCACTTGGGAATTTATCGCCATGTCGCAGGTCTTTTTCCGGGCAATGAATTTTTAAAAGTTATGGATAACGGTGAATCTTTTATCGCGGGATCAAAAGAAGAAATTTACCATATAAAAGTAAGCTTGAGTCTGCAACAGTTAAAACTATTACAAGGGCTCACTTATACTAATGCGACTAAAGAGTATTTAATCGAAACAGTATGGGGGTATGCATACGATCCTCTTCGCCACGATTCACTTATACACAATGCGATTGGAAAACTTCGCAAAATTTTAGGGCCAGTGGCCTCTTGGATTGTCACTACTGATACTGGTTGGCTGTGGAATAAAAAAATTCAATTGCTCATTGATTTACCCGAATTTTCTTCACCTCAAACTTCTGCTAAAGAAGGTAGAGACAATGAAAATTATTCGACCTTTTTTCCGGACGATTTAAACTTTCGGCAGTTGAAGGCCTTAAAAACAGCGCCGCAAGATTCCGGATGGTCTGTTGGGGCCTACAAGAAATCCTTTAGTATCTCCACGATGACGGCCTTCCGCGACCTCACGCATTTACACCAGAAAGGCCTTGTTATACGAACAGGTAAAGGTCGAGCTTGTCGCTATCTTCTTAGAAAGGAGGCGCAATTGTGAAAATTCAAAATAATATTTTGCTCTTTTAGGATTGCTTCTTCCCTGCTTGAAATCCACCTATTTATTTTTACGATTACAAATCATTAGATATAATTATTGATCTGCATGGTTTTTGTTATGCATTTCACTTATGGCTAAGCGACGTGGATCTACAAGATTGAAGTGATATGGTTTTTAAGAAAAATCAGTAAGGAGTAAAGTGAACAATCCCACCAAATCTAATATGGATAGAGGTCTAACCAAAGAAGAAAACGAAACTAGATCTCGTTTAATTCGTTACAGTCGGTCTCTTTCACTATCCCTTGCCGTTTTCTCCCTCTTGTTTCCTCTAATGACCGCCATCGGTTGGATCTTCAAGATCCCTCTGCTTACCTACGGACATCCTTCGTTGCCTGCCATGCAACCAATTACCGCTTTGGGCCTCGCGATGGGTGCTCTTAGTATTATTCTCTCCCGAGAAGAAAACCATTCTCCAAAGCGTTCGTTTATGGCCAGCTCTTTTGCCATGATCATTTTACTCCTTGGACTAATAACTCTCGCTGAGTATTTCTTCGGTGTCGATTTAGGAATCGACCACATCTTTAAGCACGCAGCTGCTACTGCTAGATCTCCATTTCCAGGAAGACCCTCACCTCAAACATCATTTAACTTTTTCTTGCTGGGAGTAGCGGCGCTTTCTTTCCACGTGCAATTCATCCCGAAATATTTGCGCCAAGTTTGTGCGATTCTAATAGGAGTAAACTCCCTTATTGCGGCGACTGGTTATATTTTTAGCACGGCCCAGTCCTATGGTTTTCCCGTTTATCTGTCGGCCACCGGAATGGCCATTAATACCACCATCGGGTTTATTTTATTGTCAGCGGCCTTGCTCTCTGCCCGACCGAATGAAGGGATGATGACTCTTCTCACCAGCGACACTCATAGTGGTGGTATGGCAAGAAGGATTATATTGGCCAGTGTTTTAGTCCCACCTTTTGTCGGAGCTCTGACTCGAATCGGAGTGATCATGAACTGGTATGATATCAGTGTGCAAGTTTCCTTGTTTGCAGTGGTGATATTCGGCCTCATCTTTCAAACGACATGGAAGGCCGCGAGGCAGGCGGAGTTTGAGGAACTTCGAACAAGAGCTGCGCTTGATTTGGCCACCCATACAAACGAGCGTTTGAAAGAGGCCAATGAGAAACGCCAAATATTCTCCGAGCTTATCGAAAACTCTTCTGACTTCATTGGCATTGCAGACCCAAATGGAAAGCCCACATATATTAATCGAGCTGGCCGTCGGATGATAGGAATGTCTGATGATTACCCCGTGGAAAACACACAAATTCCCCAATACTACCCTCACGATCAACGTTCATTTGCAAGCGACGTGATTTTCAAGAGCATGGTCGAGCAAGGCCACTGGGAAGGTGAAACCTATTTTCGAAATTGGCAAACAGAGAAATCGATCCCGGTATCTGATTCACACTTCATGATCCACGAACCCGGATCAGAGCGAATCCTCGGGATGGGTACCATCACTCGCGATATTTCTGAGCTAAAACGCATCGAGAAGGAGCAAAGATTACTGTCAGAGGCCGGAACACTCCTTGCCTCAAGTCTTAACTATGAAGATACATTAAAAAAAATGGCCCAATTGGCCGTTCGCGACCTAGCGGATCTTTGTGTTGTCGAAATCGCCGAAGACAATGGAGAGATCCGGCGGCTAGTGGCCACTGGCCGAGATTCAAATAGTGCCAAGGTAAGTGATTTGCTACTGCGAATTCCGCTTGATCGAAAACTCCCGACCCTACTTGGGCGGGTTATTGAGACAAGGAAAGCACAACTTATCGAGCATGTGTCACCGGAAATAATTGCGTCGCTATCTCAGAGCGAAGAGCATCTTCAAGCACTTCTCGCTGTCAATTTTAAATCTCTCATATTGGTGCCACTGTTGGTGCATGGAGAAGTGATGGGGGCAATTGCACTTGCTTCCTCAACATCCTCGCGGGTGTATGGTCCATCTGATCTTATTTTAGCTGAAGAACTTGCTCAGCGAGCGGCAATTGCCATTGAAAACGCACGACTCTACAGTGAAGCACAGGCCGCGATTAAAACCCGCGAGGAAGTGCTTGCCATCGTCTCACACGATCTAAAAAATCCTTTGACTGTAGTGGGACTTATGGCACAGCAACTTAAGCGGATTAAACAATTTGATTTCAATCAGCCGAACGAATTTGCAAATCGAATTCAGCGCGCTGTCGATCAGATGGAGATGTTGATTGGCGACCTGTTGGATTTTGCCAAAATTCAAGGTGGCACATTCTTGATTGAGAAATTGAGAGAAAGGCCCATCGATGTCATTTCTCCAGTGATCGAACTGCTAAGCACTCGGCTTGAGGCCAAGGGGCAAAATCTCGAGATAGACATTTCACCAAGTCTCCCAGATATTGCTTGCGAAGCCCGTCGCATAAATCAAGTACTCTCGAATCTTTTGGGAAACGCCATCAAGTTCACACCTAACGGCGGAACTATAAGAGTTACGGCGAGAGAAGCAATAGATGAAATCATAATTTCTGTTTCTGATACGGGCCCCGGGATTCCCCCCGAGCAATTGCCAAAAATATTTGATCTCTATTGGCAGGCCCAAGGAACGAAACATCTGGGCACTGGTCTGGGACTATCTATCGCCAAAGGTATTGTTGAAGCTCACGGCGCTAAAATATGGGTAGAAAGCCAAGTAGGAAAAGGCAGCAGCTTTTTTTTTACTATTCCTCTGGCGACAGCTGAGACAAAGACAAGACACATACCACCTAAAGAGTCCCCAAATAGAATGGTTGTTACAGAGCTGTGAGGTGCCGCCTTTTGCTACTTGTAACATTTTTATTTCCTGCCTTAAAGGTTAATAGGAATACTTACACTCATGATGAAGGTATTATTTTTAAGTACTATATTATTGGTGGTATATCCTGGAGTGAAAACTCCTGCTTCCTGAATTTCAGTTTCATCGTATTTTAAATGTTGGTACTCAACATTTAAGCTGACCAAGGCAACTCTTAACCCTCCGCCTAGGCGAAAGCCGTTACCACTTTTAAATTTTTCATCAACTCCCTTATCTTTATCTGGATCAAGTTCACCTGCTAAAATCCAACTTCCCCAAAATCGGAGTCCTAAAGCTGTCGGCATTTGAAGACCTACCATGGGGCCCGCGTTCCACGCTTTTGATTTTATATCTTGGTTTAAACTTGTATCCTTTAATTTAGGGATAGAGTATCTACCATCGATACCAGCAAAGATCATATTCCATACTTGACCGCCCGCTCTAGCACCAACACCAAAGCCTTTTACTTTGCTGTCAGAACTATTGATGGGAGCGGGAAAATTAATATCACCTGAACCAGTTTCATAAGTCACCATTGGCTCGACAAATAAACCTGATGCCTCGACCTTTGTTACTGCGAGAGTTGATAAGATAAATAATGCTAAAATATTTTTGTTCATAGAAACTCCTTACATTTTTTATTTGGCTTCCTACTTGTTTACTTCGTATTCATACTCCTTAGTCGCTTTTTCCATTTTTCTTTTTTTAGTATCTATTTTATCAGCTGCATTGGCTTTTAAATGTTCAGCTTTCTCTTTTTCGCATTTAGCTTTGTCTTCGGTCAATTCACAACTTTCATCCCGGGCCTTTCTCCCTGCTTTTCGAAGAACCTTCTTTGTACTCGAAATAGTATCGCTTTCGGGTTTGATTTCAGGATTGCGACCTTCTTGTGCCATTAATGTCTGAGTATAAAAATTGGCCAGAAATAAAAAACATAACAGTGATTTCATAATTTTTTCCTCTGTTCTCGTGTACTAAGAAGCTGCTCCCGCTCCTAATTTTTAATGAAGGATTTCTCACGGAAGTCTCGGCTTTTTTCCTGTGGCGATTGATCCAACAAAAGAGATTACGGCGAGTACAAGAAATACAAATAAAAGTATCCTTCCGATTTCCATCGAAATTCCCGCTATGCCGTTTGCACCGAGAAAAAAGGCAATAATGGCCAAAATAAAAAAAGCTATTGCTGCTCGTATCATATTTTATCTCCTTGGTTGAAAAATCCTTTATTAAGAGGTCGCGTCCCTGGAATGCAAAAAAAATGTCTTTGCGTTATTTTTCTTCATGGCGTTTAAAAATATCCGCAAGCTTTTCGCTGGAACCTTTTTGCGTTTCGCCATATCTCTGCTGAATAAGTCCAGCAATTTTTTTCATATCTCCTTTAGACTTTTCAAGGTCATCATCGGTCAATTTACCCCATGCCTTTTGAACGTCGCCTTTGATTTCAAGCCATTTCCCTTTAGTCGTGTTTTCATTTATTTTCATCACATACCTCTTTATTTTTAAATTCTAATTAAGATCTATTGTATCGAACATTTGATCTGCAATACGTTCGCCACTTTAAACTGGGCCTGATTATTGCTTGTACCAACTTAAACCCAACTGAAAAAGGAGTCATGGTATGTTATTGCAAAAAAAATTGACGATTGGATTTTTAGCATTTTTATTAGTGGCGGGATGCTCTCATGAGAAGAAAGTTTCACAATCAGAAGCTAAATCTTATGAAGAAGCTAAAAGTCGTGTAACAACTGAAACGACAGCAAGTGAAGCTGGAGCTAAAAACTATGTTGAGATTAAATTTAATGAAGGAAGCTCCAATCTTAGTGATAGTGCAAAAGATTCGCTGAGATCTGTTTTGAGTGAAGCAAGACGGGAAGGCAAAGTTGACGAAGTCATTGTCCTTTCTTGGGCAGATGAAAACTATCCTTCAAAAGAAGTAAAAAAACTTTCAAAAGAACAAAGAGATTTAGCGAATCAAAGAAACAAGAACATTAAAGAGTACTTAAAAATGATGAGGGATGTTGATGTGAACTCATACAATATGGCAGAACGTCCTAGTGCTTTTTCTAAATTGTTTAACACAGCTGATAGTGAATTAAAAAGTTCGATGATCGAAGCTGGACTCTCCACAACGGCAGATAAAGCTGATTATACCAGCAAAGCATCCCATTCAGTTATTCTCATAAAAACCAAACAATAATTACTTCCATCAAGGTTGAAGAGGAAATCATCTCTTCAACTTTTATGATTGAATAATCAGCACTCTAAAAAAACATTTCTTACATAAATTTTAATTTTCTTCTGCCCGCTGAGTCCCATTAACATCATGTCCTTCGCGATTATGGCCATCACGATTAAAACCGCTTTGATCATAACCTTCCTGATCATAACCATCTTCATCAAATTCACCAACTGATGCAGGCTCACGATGTTCCTCACTATCAACGGGTACATTATGATCTAAATTCTGTTGATCTTCATTGGTGTTTACTTGATTTTCAACCGGTAGCTCTTCGGCCATTTTTGTCTGATTTTTCTGCTTTTTCTGTGCTGCTGCCAAAGATTTTTGGTGAGAAGCAGAAGCAGCTCCTTCTATTGTAACGGTAAGATCATCCTTATTATCAATCAAACCATCAGGCCCTGCACTCACAACCTTCACACTACCAGATCCTTCGATCGGTATAAGTTGAAATGGTCTACCCCATATATCAATGGCGTGATCGTGTTCCCTATCCCCGTTTAATTCTCGGGCAAGTACTGAATACTGGCTGTAGTAGTGCTCTCTAATAAAATCCGAAAACTTGTCGGGTATGACCATCGGGCCTTTGGATTCAACAACGGCCTTAGAGATTTGTGCGACTTCATACTGAGTAATAGCAACCTTGGCGGTATCCACCAAGGGACCCATTCGAGAGCCACCACTGATGAGCCCTTGGAGAATGGTTATCACAGGAATCATTTTAATTGCAAACATGATATATTTCATCATGCTGCCTTCACTGTTCGATGACTGCTAACACTTTCAATATACATAGCAAGTTCAATATTCTCAGATAAAATTTTCCAAAACTTCTTATCCTCAATATAAAGAAATAAACTTTCTTCGACAGTATGGATACTGGCAGTTCTTGGCACATTCGCAATCAAGGCCACTTCACCAAAGAAATCCCCTTGCCCTAGTTCCGCGATTTTTTGATCACCTTTGTAGACGTCAACCTTGCCCTTAATGAGCAGATAGAATGTCTTGTCATCCTCCCCTTCATCCACAATATTATGCCCACGGGGGAAAATCACCAGATCGCCTGCTTCTACAAAAAGATTCATGACTTCAGGAGGAAAATCTTTAAACATTCTAGCTGAAGCTACAAATTGTGAAATCTGGATGCGAGTTTTTAACTTGTGATAGTCATCCTTAAATTCCTCTCTCGACATAAGTTCTGCAAAAACTTTTTCAGGTAATTCAAGAAAGACTATCTCTTCTGCTGCAGTAACATTGGCAGTACGTTTACATTTTTCCAGAATGGCCAGTTCGCCAATCACTGTATTTGCTCCAAGATTAACAATGTGTTTAAACCTTCCAGTATTTTCCCGCACCGTCACATTAACACGACCTTTCAAAAGAAAATAGACATCTCGTCCACGATCACCTTGAGTAATAAGATTGTTCCCTTCTTTAATGGCCCTGACTTTTGAATTTGCGATTAAAAAATCAATGGCAGAATCGCTCAACTGTGCCCAAAGCATATTCTTTTTTAAATGCACTTTTAATAACTCAGAATTAAAGTCTTTGTGATTATAGACTTTCGCTCTTCGTTTCAGGTTCATAAGTGGAACAAACATTGGAGAAATAATGTTCTTCACTAATGTCTTGGCCAAATCTAAGAGCAAATGGCCACAGATAAAAAACAATATCAAGACAACGACAATGGCAGAATATTTACTAAGAGGTTGTCCCAGCTGTATCTGATAAAAGAGATTGGGAAAACTTTTTAAAATAATTTCAAAACTAAAAAGTGAAAAGCCGATGGCCCAGGCCAGGGCGAAAATTGAATAAGTCACATAGCGAATCTCATCCGACATCTTTGCCCCTGTGTCTTTCCAAAGACCGGTAAGGGTACAATTCTGAAGATAGGGCATGATGTTTTTAAGTTGAGCTTCGGCATAAAAGAAAAAGAAAAGCTTAGTAAGATCACTTCGTCGATAAGGGTTCAGCTCAATAAAAGTAAGCACAATAGACATAACTGCAAAATCGCTTCGGTAAGGCTTCAGAAATGGAACAAAATCCAAAGCGGCGAAACTAATCAGATATAAACAAGATGATAGAACCCCATAGGCGATAATTACTCTTTTCTTTTCATGAGAATAAACAGAGCTGTCATTAATTCCAAGAGCAATGGAATAAGGAAAAAGCTTCAAAAAGATTCCATAAACTGTCCCTGTCGATACGAGCAAGAGTATGGCCTGAGATAAGGCCTTCATACTCATTAGAATCGAACTGATGATAAAAATTCGCATCAACGCATCTTCATAACCAGTTGGAGATTTTAAAAAGAGAGCTAGATCCAGGTGAGTGAATGATTTGTAGTTCCAGGCCGCGACGGCAACCATGAGAGCAGCAATATTCCAAAAAAATAATTCACTCTTAAAATTAATTTTGATTTTATTGAGAATCTTTAATTCAAATAAGGTGCGATTTAAAATGGAGACCTTCTGTTCATGCGGGGCCTTCTCTTCCTGCACTTGTTTAAATGGCCCATCGACACCATAGTTTTCTTCAAATAGTTGGGCTTCACTTAATAGCTTGATCGTAGTGATAATGGCATGAAAACTCACCTGCCCCTGAGTGTTGTAGAGTTCTGAAGAAATTTCTTTTACGGTGTGCTCACCATCCAAAAGAGATAAAATCGGTCGATAGTCACTAGGGAGCACAACTTGTGTTTTGCTCTCATGTCCTTCAACAACAATATTCCTCTCCCCTTCAAAAAAGCTGCAACTTTTAAGCTTGGGACGGAGACTACTTAAATTTAATTTATTGCCCATAAGAGCTTATCGACAAAAACGGTCAACAATTTAAGGAAACAATCGTACGATCTCATAAATTTTATTTTTACTAGTTCTTTCCGTGTGTTAGAAGTATTTTTTCAAGTGACACACATAGCGACTGATGAGTCGCAAATAGATAAAATAGAAGTGAAAGAACAATATTTTAATGACCGCTATTAATCCTAGCAATCATGTTAAATAAAAAATATCCAAACATTGCGGCAACCGGCAGCGTAACAATCCATGCTGTTAAAATGGATCTGATCGTTATCCAGTTGGCACTTTTAGTCTGAAGTCCAACTCCAAAAAGTGTTCCGACCGATACGTGAGTTGTTGAAACTGGCAATTGGAATTTAGATCTCATGTTAACAACAACCGCAGTTATAAAGTTGGCCGCAAAACCTTGTTTGCTATTCATGGAGGTAACTTTGTGGGACATTGTTTCGGCAATTCTTCTGGAATGTATTAAGCCGCCTGAGGCCATCGCAATGGCAATGAGGGCAGTCATTCTTTCTGTCGATAGAAAAGGCACCATTAATAATAGCGCTGCAAGTTTTGGCGTATCATTCAAGCCTCTAGCAAAACACACAAGTCCTGCACTTAGAAAATGAAGAGCGTCGAGTGCTTTTGCTGAATTATAATTAAAGATAGTCTTCGAGCCATTGGCAGAACAAGTTTTCTGATCTGCAACGACAAAAACTGAACTAGCTACCGCAATTTAGCCATTTATCAAGATATCTGCTGAATTGGTGAGACTTCGCTCTGCTAGCAATTCTTTATTGTGAAAGACCTTAATGCCCTTAATATCGCAAAAACTGGCCAATTTTTTTTTAAGCTCTTTTTTCAGCTCTCGCTGACTGACGCCCGATTCATTAATTAATTTTGCCAGAGGCAGATGCCCCAAACGAAGTGATGAATCATTGGGGTCCAGCCCCTTTCCTCTTAAAAATGTGCCAAAGTCTTTTGTGAAATTTTCATCCGGCCTTAATTCTCCAAACAATATATCAAACTCACCTGAAAGCGCATAATGTGGAAGAATCGCTTCTCTAAAAATTTCTTCATCTTTATCATAAAAAGCTTCCGGCCATGTTTTTCCCAGTTGGCTGTAATGAACAACCAAATCACCAAAATCAATATTTGTAGTAAAAAGGCAATTAAAAATGGACGGGATCATCAATCGTTTGCAATTTTTTATTTCAACAATGACTCCAGAAAAAGGAGTGCTGTCTTCAACACCGATTTTTTCGGATTTAGTATTTCGCTCTAGCGCCTCTAAATCATGAATATAATAATTGAGACCACGAACGGCCTTGGCCACTTTCTCTGAACTATTCTTATAATATTCAGTGGGAAAATCGCGGTGGCCCCTTAAAACTTCGAAAGAATGGTGAATAATATTGGAAAATTCTTGAGTGAATTCAGTACCTTTTTCTTTTAATTTATAGCGCCCATCTTCATTGATGATATCAATGCATTTATTCAATTGCTGCATCAGAAAAGTTTGATTTTTTTCTCCCCCAATAAAACCCGTGAAGCGCGAAAAAAAAATATCTTCCGATTTTAAACATTCTATAAATAATTCAAGCCATACCGCGGCTGCCATGTGATCGAGAAGCTTCCATTTTAAAATAAAAACTTCATCGCGCATTTGGGGATGACAAAATTCAATTTGTAATTGGTACATTGCAACTCTCTCTATACTGAATAATTTGTATGAACTGAAAATATAAAATTAAGTTTTTTCTAAACGATTACCAGAACATATGTCTAATAATCCATCGTCTCTTGATTATATCAAGTGAAACTTGATATTTAATCAAAAAA
>JAQTTZ010000103.1 GCA_028710485.1 Bacteriovorax sp.
CATTGTATCACAAAAGTCCCGCGTTATGAAATCTTAAAAGAGGTTCCTGGAGACTTATTGGCTTAAGAAGTGCGCGATATAGCAAAATCACTTACTGCTTAATCACAAAATAAAACATAGCAATATCGAAAGCTTTTCAAATCCCAGCGAGATTCTCCTTTGCAAATTTAAGCTTAAACCAGCTATTTACAAATCTAAACGAGATTGACAAAAAGTCATCACTTGATATTATGTCAATAAAGAATTATAAATTAAATCAAATTGATAAGACTCAAGCTCGCAAGAAAATTGGAGAGATTCTTCGATTATCTAAAGAAGGCCCGATCTTCTCAAAACACGCTTTATCAGAGCTCGCTAACGATGGCTTGACGACAACTGATGCTGTAAACGTGCTAAAAAGTTGTAATGCAAGAATTCTGCGCGATGGCGAATTCGAAAATGGAAGCTTTCGATATCGACTAGAGACTGCTTATATTTTGTTAGTAATTTCTTTCAACCAAGCTGGGACAAAAATAATCGTGATAACAGCATGGGATAAAAGAACTAGAGGGTGAATTGTGAAATGTTCGATGTGCGATAACGATAAAATTTTAAAAAAAGAAACTATAGCAACCCACAGATACAAAGAATGTGGACTTGAAAATGTAATTCTTCATGGAATTACCTCTTATAAATGCAAAAAATGTGGCGAACACTATCTTAGTTTTGGAGACATTGAACAACTTCATAACATGATAGCGACTGCGCTAACTCGCAAGGCATCTGTACTTAAAGGTAAAGAAATTAGATTTTTAAGAAAGCACTTGGGTTATTCAGCTGCAGTTTTTGCAAAGCTTGTTGGATATGAAAATGAGCATCTTTCCAGAATAGAAAATGATAAAAATGCAGTTCAAGAAGTATTCGATAGATTAGTTAGGATGCTCGTGATGGAAAAGTTGCCTGATCGAAAATATGACTTACAGGACCTATTTCTGGAAGGTAAATTCATGTCTTTGGATTGGCTGGAATTTTCGCTGGCAAAAAAGGGATGGAAAAGCCAAGCCGCAGCCTAGAAAAGGTTCCAGTCTGGAGACCAATCCCGAGTGTTTTACCATGATACTCTCTTTCGTAATTTGACTTTTATCTCCTTGAAACTAGCAATGCTCCCAATGTAGAATACTAGCCATGAATACAACTCACACCACCGACCGCCTCGACGAACTCGAGCAACAATCGATTTATATAATTCGCGAGGCCTATCGAAAATTTCCCAAACTCGCCATGCTCTGGTCCATGGGAAAAGATTCAACCGTGATGTTATGGTTGGTGCGGAAAGCTTTTTTTGGACGAGCACCTTTTCCGATGATTCATATCGATACCACTTTTAAAATTCCCGAGATGATAAAATTTCGTGATGAAAAAGCTCTTGAGTGGGGGCTGAATTTAATGCTTTCGAAAAATGAAACTGCGCTTGCGGAAGGAATGAATCACACCATCGGGCGACTTGAATGTTGTACGGCACTTAAGACCGAGGCCCTCAAACAATTTTTACAAGCGAATCCTTTTCAAGCTATCTTCGTGGCCATCAGGCGCGACGAAGAAGGAACGCGCGCCAAAGAAAGATATTTTTCTCCACGGGATGAATCTTTCAAATGGGATTTTGTTGAACAGCCGCCTGAACTTTGGGATCAATACAATACCGATTTTCCAAGTGATGTTCATGTGCGTGTGCATCCCCTGCTCCATTGGTCAGAGTTAGATATCTGGCGCTACATAGAAAGAGAAAATATTCCGACCCTCGATCTTTATTATTCCAAAGACGGCACACGCTACAGAAGTGTGGGCTGTGCTCCTTGTACTAAAAATATTGAATCCGATGCTGATACTTTAGATAAAGTTATTGCTGAATTGCGAACCACTAAAACTGGTGAGCGCGCCGGGCGAGCGCAGGATCAGGCCGATACCTATGCTATGCAGAAGCTTCGAGTGAAAGGATATATGTAATGACTACTCCAACTCTAAAAGATTTATCTTATACACGAATTGTAATCGCGGGCCACGTTGATCATGGCAAATCGACATTAGTAGGTCGCCTACTTTCCGACTCCGGACAAATATTTCAGGAACGTATTGAAAAAGTAAAAAAGATTTGTGAATCAAGCGGCAAGCAGTTTGAATTTGCTTTTTTACTAGATGCCTTCGAAGAAGAACAAAAAGAAGGAATCACCATTGATAAAACTGAAATTCCTTGGAGCTATCAAGGCAAAGAATTTTTAATCATCGATACTCCAGGCCATAAAGAATTTTTAAAAAATATGATCAGTGGGGCTTCGACCGCAGAAATTGCGTTGATTATGTTGGATGCTAAAGAAGGTGTTCGTGAGCAGTTCAAACGCCACGCTTATATCGTCGGTATGCTGGGAATTAAAAATATTATCGTCGTGATCAACAAAATGGACTTGGTTAATTATAGTCAAACCCATTTTGAAAAATTAGAGCGTGAGGCCTTAGCTATTTTTAATGAGTTGAAAATTAAGGCCGCTCATATTATTCCAGTCTCGGCCTTTGCGGGTGAGAACCTGCTTAAAAAAAGTGAAAGCCTGTCTTGGTATAAAGGTCCGCATCTGGCCGACTCCTTGCTGGCGATTAGTTCGCAGCAATCGAAGGCGAACACCAATCTTCGTTTTTCTCTGCAGGATGTTTATAAGTTCGACGAAAATCGCATTTACGCGGGAAAAGTTGAAAGTGGATCTTTATCGGTTGGAGATGAAATTAAATTTCTTCCAAGTGGGTCTACTTCTCGAATAAAAAGTATTGAATCGTGGAATGTGAAATCTCCTCCGACGATCGCACACGCTGGAACTTCCGTTGGGTTTACGCTAGTTGATCCCCTCTTTTTAGAGCGTGGAGAGCTTGGCTTCAAGCAAGATCAAATAGCACCTACCGTTACTCATCAAATGCACGCTTCGCTTTTTTGGATGAGCAACAAGCAATTGGAGCTTGGAAAAAATTATAAATTTAAAATGCTGACTCAAGAAAGCGAATGCAAAATTGAATCTATCTTTAAAGTTTTTAATCCGCAAACCTTTGGTGTTGAATCAAACACTGAAAGCTTAACACTAGGGCCAGGTGAAGCAGCCGAAGTGATCATCAAATTCCAAAAAAATATTGTCTGTGATGCGTTTCTAGATTTCGAAAACACGGGACGATTTGTTTTATTAGATGATCACCGCATTGTCGGTGGTGGTGTCGTCTTAAATCCCAACACCATCAATGTCTTTAAAGAATCAAGCCATGTGAGCTCCCTTGATAGATCAACTCGCTTTGGTCATCAAGGAGCAGTGTTATGGTTAACGGGGTTATCTGGTGCTGGGAAATCAACTATCGCCAAAATTCTTGAAAAGCGTTTATTTGAAATGAATACTCACTCCGTGGTGCTCGATGGGGATAATTTAAGAAAAGGAATTTGCAAAGACCTGGGCTTTTCGGCGGTTGATCGAAAAGAAAATATTCGCCGTACTGCTGAAGTCTCTAAACTGATTGCGGATTCCGGTGCGGTGGCAATCGCGGCCCTTATTTCACCTTTTAAAAGTGATCGTGAAATAGCAAGAAAGCTGATGAATGATAAAAGCTTCATTGAAGTTTTTGTCGATTGTTCATTGGAAGAATGTGAAAGACGCGACACCAAAGGACTTTATAAAAAGGCCCGTACAGGCGAGATCAAAGGCTTTACCGGGATTGATTCGAAATACGAAGCACCTACCACGGCAGAAATTATCATCGATTCAAATCTGCTCGATCCAGTGGCGTCGGTAGAGAAAATTATTCAATATATGTTGAAGAACAAACTCGTCGGACAAAAGAAAATATGAAGGCCATTGGGATTGTGGGCGGTGGTTTTTCCGGCACCATGACCGCCGTTTGGTTGATGAAAAATTCGACAGAGAAACTGCAAATTTATTTAATTGAAAAAGACCATCTGGCCCGTGGGCAGGCGTACGCTGATATTGATCCTCATTTGCTTTTGAATGTGAGAGCGGATCAAATGGGTGCCTTTCCCGATGATATTGGGCATTTTTATCGTTGGTTGCAGGATAAAAAAATTGAATGCTCTGCAAGTGATTTCATTTCACGAAAAATTTATGGCGATTACTTATCGGAGTTGCTGGCCAAGGCGATTAAAGAATCCGCTGGGCGCGTATTGGTTGAAATCATCAAAGATCAGGTGATTGACCTAGATGCTGAAAATAAAAAACTTGTTTTTGAAACTCATACTCCCATTCAAGTTGATGAAGTTGTGCTCGCCATAGGATTAAAGTTGCCTGCTGAATTTAATTTTACTGAGATTAAAGCTGGCCCTGGGCCTATCACCATTATTGGCACCGGCCTTTCGATGGTAGACGTTGTCGTTTATCTTCACAGCATTGGCCACCAAGGGAAAATCACCGCAGTTTCTCGCCGAGGCAGAGCTCCCCTGGCCCATCAATTTTACGATGCCACCGTAGCAAGACCTGTTTATGATTTCACCAAGACTCATTCATTGAGAGACGTTTTAAGCATGGTCAGAGGCAATTTAAAAAGATTTGAATGGCGATTGGTGATTGATGGTCTCAGACCTCACACTCAGCTGCTATGGAGCGGCTGGAACCTAAAAGAGCGCAGTCAGTTTTTGCGCTATCTTCGCCCGATATGGGATATTCATCGCCACCGCATTTCTTCACAGCACCAAAAGATTCTAAATGATCTAAAAAGTATTGGTCGATTGGAAATTAAGGCCATAGGTTTTGGCAATTTTCAGCCTGAGACTCAAATCGTGATGAAGTGCCACGGACTTACTCAGAATAAAAGTGATTTCGTAAAAAAATTAATTGAAAAAAAGCTGGTGACGGCCGATTGTTTCCAGTTGGGAATTGAAAGTCAAACCAACTGGATTCATACCATCGGGCCATTAAAGCGCGGGCAATTATGGGAGAGCTTGGCCGTTCCTGAGATCAGGAAGCAGGCCCATGAACTTGCGAATCACCTTGTGCCAAAGCTGGTTGTTGTTTTATAAGCCATCTCTCGGCCATCACTAAGAATAGAAAATATCCTATGCCGAATTTTTTCCAGAAATGTGGCACATTGGGCATTACCAACATAAAAAAGAAATTCATTACCAGCATGCTCATAATAAAATGAATTCGCGTTTTTTTATTTGGGAAAAGTTGGAAGAGCTTTTTGATATTCCAGTAATTTTTAACTGAATAAATCAGGGCGTTCAAGGGAGGAAAAAACTTTTTTTCGATAGGAATCGCTCGCGGTGAGTTTTGGTGATGTTCACCATTTAAAGAGCGCCATTGATTATAAGGCACCATACAAAAAAAAGATGAGATATGTCCGCCAATGGCATTGATCGCCTCGGACTTGATTTCGCGTCCGTGCCCGAATTTTTGAAGGAGAAAAAACCATTGCAAGATTGAGATGGAAAGCAGAATTTGTCCCAGTAGCCAAAAAGCAATATGAGTTCTGGTGCATAAATAAAGAGCGGCACCAATCGAAATGATGGCGATGATAATTAAAACTGAAATAGGAGCTCTATTAGTATTTACGAAGGCCTCCCAGCACGATTCCCACATCAGCAGCTAATTTTAAAGACTCGATCACTTGAGGTTTATTCATGCGCCCTAATGAATATGAATAATCTAATCCGTGAAGTCCCATGGCAATTGTTTCGGCCATACAGGCAAAACAATCTCCAGTTTCAAGAGGTACCCAAGGATGATCGACGACTTGCTCAAACGGAAGTTTGGCCAGGCCTCCCTGCAGATAAGTAACATCTTTTCTTTTTTTTACTTCAGACTGAACATTGCTTGGAACAGAAATATCTAAAACGATCGCACCAAATTTGATATGTTCCGAGACAATAATTTCAGCGGCCGAATTTGTTCCGACGATAACGATTTCACAATCTTTTAAATCAGTCAGTTCGTGGCCGAACACCAGATTTTCTTTTTTTAGATTTGTCTGGTCTAACAATTGATCAACAGCTTCCTGATATTTTTGATTGTGAATCAGCGCTTTACGATGAATCAGGACTAGATTGGTTACATCATCAGCGATGATCTGAGTGAGGACATTGCAAATATTTCCGGTAAAGCCCACCACTCCGATCTTGGCTTTTTTCAAATCAATCTTTTTTTCTTTTGAGATGCTTCTGATGGCCTCAATCGCCATGGCGGCCGTCAGGCTGTTTCCCGTGGTAATCGGCATATCCTTAAAAGAGAGCAGCATTCCATTTTCGCTGACAATACTGGTGAATTGCCCAAGTCCAAAATATCTCATTCCATGGGATTGGGCCAGATCGACAGCATCTTGAACGAGCCTGGCCGCTTTGAAATCCTGATTGCGTAAACTCGCTTCAAAAAATGATGAAGGTTGCATGATTCCGTAAAGATTGAGAATAACTTCGCGGTCATTAAGCCCTTTGATCTTTTTTTGGAAATAGCGAAAAGGAATAGATTGATTGGCGTAATTTTTTAAAAATATTTCAAGATTTTTCGGATCGACATGCTCCAGAGCACGATCTAGTGATTGCGCTTGAAAAGGATTTACCACATGGGTAAGAAAACCAATATGAGTATCATAACTATTAAGGCTTTCAATAATTACGGCCTTTTTATCTGAAACCGTTTTGAGCTGCTCAATTGAAAATTCCTGATTCCACAAATGAGTTGTAAGACGTAAGTTTTCTCTCTTAGTTAAAATCTCACACAATTGATCAAAGCCTGCAATTAGTTTTGAGATACTTTCTTCGGTGACAAAAGCACTAGGCTCCATGCGGATAATTTCCGGTGCACTTAAAGTAACTCCCAGCCTTACATCGTGGTGATGAAGCAGATAGCTGGTGTAAACATAAGTGACGTGCCCGTGTTCGTATAGGCCGTTTAGTAAATCAGTCAAAGGAGACGAACTATCGAAATTAAATTCAACTCCTAAAAAGAAGCCTCTTCCCTTGATTTGTTTAATGACGTTGGGAAATTTACTTTGTAGTTTAGAAAATTCTAATCTGATTCGTTTTTCAAAGGCCTGTGCGCGCTCGCTGATGACCTGTTCATTTTCTTCGAGAATTTCAAGTGCTCTGATGGCGATGGACGATGACCAGTCATCTTCAGAAAAAGTTGAAGTGTGAATCCAGCCGAATTCATCAACGTAATGATTGTTGGCAATCATGGTGGCAGAGATTTTGGCGATTCCTCCACCGAGACTTTTTCCCAGCAAGATATAATCTGGTTTTATTCCAAACCATTCCGAACAAAGAAATTTACCTGTGCGAAAAAGCCCTGACTGAATCTCATCGCTGATCATAGGAATATGACGTTTTTTAAGTTTTCTAGAAACTTCTTTTAAAAAGGATTCTGGAATTTCTGCAATTCCGCCTTCACCTTGAATCGGCTCATAGATAAAACCGACAATTGGGCTAAAAGATAAAGTTTGATCCGGTGAGAGTGCCAGCTCAAGATCTGACTTGATCACTACATCGGATAAGATATTTAGTTCATCAACTGAAAAGAATTTCACTTCGACAGGAGCTGTCTGATACATTTTTCGGTAAGTCGCATTGGCAGTCATGGCAATAGCGCCAGAAGTTTTACCGTGAAAAGATTTTTCCAATGAAAGAATCACGGGAGATAAGTTTTCAATTTTCTCGCAATAGTCTTCTATCGATTTTTTGACTAAACCTTCAACTCTAGAATGGATCACCTGAGTTTTGATTTTTAAAATAAATCGTTTCTTTTTTTCAGTCCATTCCAGCAGGCAATGCTTAAGGGCCACTTCGACCGCTTCCGTTCCGCTGTTGGCTAAGGTCGTGACAAAATCGCGATCGTCATAAAGTTTAGCTTTTACCAACGAGTTGAGTTTTGCGGCCAAATGGGCACTCACCGCTTTTAGCGATCCTTGCGCGTGTTGTGGTCTCAGCTCTCTGATGCAATCTTCTGAAGTTTTTAGTATCTCTGGATGATTATGGCCTAGGATGGTACTTCCAAATCCTCCAAGAAAATCGCTGACTGGAATTTCAATTCCATTTTTTTTATAAATCAATTGATCACCTAAAGCACGGTGATAAACGGTATCCAGCTTGAGTGCATCAAGCACTTTTGCTAGTTCAGGTCTTACAAATTGACTATATAACTTTAGCTCGGAATTTTTCATGATCCAATGATCTCGCAGGCTAATTTAGTTTGCAAGCGTGGCAAAAAACTCAAAAAAACAAAAAGAAATAAAAAATATTAACGGCACGCACCTTTTCAGCACCACCGACTTATTTCAAACTCATACTATGAAACTCAAGACGCTTCTTATTGACCTAGACGGTACTATTTTAGGTGCCCACTCCTTTTGGCTGAGCATTTTTTTTACCTTTAATTTCGTCAATTCTCTTCGCAAACACGGCTTCCCTGTCTTGGAGGCCATCCGTATCCTGCATAAATTAAAACTAGCGATGCGCCAGCCATCTCATCAAAAAAATGGCATTATTAATTGGACAAAAGCAGTGACCTTTTTTAGTCAACTAAGTGGAAAATCCTTCGAAGATTCAAAGAAGATACTTACCTCAACAAGTTTGATATGCTTTCAAAAATCGCGGGCCACACTTTATGCTCAAACAGAAGCAAAAGAGTTTATTGCCTGGGCAAAAAATCATTACCGTCTTATTCTTGCCACCAACCCACTCTGGCCGCTGGAAGTCGTTCTCTATAGGCTTTCGATCGCAGAAATTCATGAAGACAATTTTGAATTCATTACCCATGCTGGCAATATGAGTGCTTCAAAACCTCACGTCGAATATTATCAAGAACTGCAAAGCATGAAAGATCTTGCGGCAGGGTCTTGCTTGATGATTGGCAATGATGAAAAAAAAGATGGTCCGGCCCGAGAGATCGGCGTTGAAGTTTTTATTATCGAGCGATCTTCTGATTTTATCAAACTAAGAACTCGCTTAGAAAAAGATCAAAGCAGAGAAAATAGCAGAGAAAATATATGAAAAATTCCCGCGAATACACCGAGCTCAAAAAAACACTGGGCTCAAATTTTAAAAGTCCTCTGCAGGTAAACAAGCTCTTTGAAGCTGATTGCGAAATCTTAAAACTTGGTCCTAAAAAATATTTAACCACTTCCATTGATTCTATCAGTGAAGAAATAGATCTTGGGCTTTATCGCGAAATAGAAACGTGGGGCTGGATGACGGTTATGTCTTCCGTTTCAGATTTAGCGGCCAGTGGATCAACTCCACTTGGTCTAACGATCGCCGCCCAATGGAAATACGGTACTGCTTTGGAAATTCAAAATCTTTATTACAAAGCACTTAACCTTGCTTGTAAAAAAGCGAATGTTCCGCTTTTAGGTGGTGACACCGGCAATGGCGTCTCTCATGCCTTTACTTCGAGTATTATTGGAGAATCAACCCGAGCACCGCTGATGAGAACCAATGTTCAAGAAGGCGATCTGCTGGTATTGGCCCATCAAAAAAAGACAGGGATCGGGCCTGCTCTGGCCTATCGCTTTTTGCTGAATGCTGATGCTGAAATTTTACCAGAAAAACTTTTCCGCCCAGCACCTTCTTGGAAGCTAGCAGCTGAGATTGCGCCATTGGCCCGAGCGGCCATTGATACTAGTGATGGCGTGGCCACCAGTGTTTTTATTTTTTCAGAACTCAATCATTTGGGAGTCGATTTATTTTGGGATCAAAAAATTAATCATCCGCAAGCACAATTGGCGATGAATAGTTTAGCACTCTCCCCACTTTTTTTATGGCTGGGGGATCACGGCGATTTTCAAACCCTCTTTGTCATACCTCAAAAGAATATCGACAAAATTCCTCTTTCACCAAACTTGTCGGTGATTGGAAAATTTAAAAAGAAAATGAAACCAAATTTCAGGATTCAATATAACCATCAATGGGTGGATCTTCCTATTGAGAATATTACTCAATGTCCTCGGGACTTAGATTCTTATTCGAGATTATTAAAAGACACGCAAAAGTATCTCGCAGCTTACAAATAATGATTTTCTTTCATCCAATCAACTGATGACTTTAAGGCCTTGCGATAGCTTCGTGGTTTAAAGCCCAGTTCTCTCCTGGCTTTTGTGTTGTCATACCAATGGAAAGTGCTGGCAGAAAAGATATTCTCTCGGCACAGTTCTGTTTTAAATCCCAAGTAATCAAGCATGGTCGCTAAAAATTTAAAAAGTCCGGTTGGAAGCTCTTTAGAGGGAGCTTTGGCCCCTGCCAAATTGGAAATGGTGGTCAGCAGATCTTTGATGGTAATATTATCGCCCGTTAATAGATAGCGCTCACCATTTTTTCCTTTTTTAAAAGCTTCAATTATCCCCGCAGTTACATCTTCCACCGCTACAATATTTACGCCTCCCGATGGATAGAGAGGCAGCTTGCCTTTAGCGGCGAGAACATTTCCGTGGCGAATAATTTTTTTGGCATCCCCGGCTCCGTAAATTAATCCTGGATTAACGACGACTGCATTGAGCTGAGCTTTTTTAGCGGCCGCAAGTACGAGCTCTTCGCCTAGTCTTTTTGAATCGTAATTTCCAAAGCCTCGGTCTTTAGTAATATTAATTGAACTTTCAGTCAGCAGTGGATCGGATGATTTAAGATTCGATCCTACTGCCACCACCGAAGAGACATGAACTAGTTTTTTGATATTTTTTTGAGTGCAGGCAGAAATAATATTTTTAACACCTTCAACATTGACTTCAAAAAGACGTTGGCGATCTTTTGGTGATGAGCTCATGGCACCCGCAACATGAAAAACTCCATCCAATCCTTCAAAATGCGGCAATAAACTTTGCAAATCGAGAATATCACCAATGACAACTTGGCAGTTGAGATTTTTTAAGGAATCGAGTTCACTGGAATTTCTCACCAAGGCCAGCACTTCAAACTTTTGTTCTAATAAGGCCTTTACTAAGTATGATCCCAGAAATCCGCTGGCACCGGTAACCAGGACTTTCACAGCTTAAAACTTCTTTTATAGACTGATTCTGTTTTAAACTTTTGAGTAGCATCGCTATCAAAACTTTCTAACTCCTGCTTGATTTTAGATTTATCAAATCGGGCATTGGCCAGCTTGGTTGAAATATTATGATCAGATACAAAATAATAGATTTTGAAAAAATTATTCAAAGCTTGAAGCTTTGTTTTAACGGCAAACGACTTTTCATTTAAAATCTTAAAACCTAAAAATATTAGAGGTTTTGTTTTTCCCTTAATGACAAACAGGCAATTAACATTTTGTTCGCTTTTTTTAGTGCATATGACTTGGTCAGTTTTCCAGGCCATGTATTTTCCGCTATCGAGCAGCTCGGTTTGCAAGACGCATGATCGACTCCACTCTTTTACATTATGGTTTTTATCCTTATTTTCTTTATACGTTTCTTTACACTTGGAAAGAAGCTCCGACTTGATGCCAAAGGATTTAACAACCATCAGGGATTGGTAATCATCTAGCTTTCCGCTATTGGTGACGGACTGAACATTGGGACTTAATTGACTGATAACAACTGAGCTAACCAGAGCATGCCGGACATTTTCCAAAGATTGATAGTTGTTAAAATCTAATTCGATTTTTAGGTCATAACCGTTTTGATCGATAAGAATATCATAACCAGTTGAGGCCCATAGGTTTTGGGTAAAAAGCATGCCTAAAACAATGATTATAATCTTCTTCATTTCTGCACCTGATTTTTTACCTGATTTTTTACCTGATTTTTTGGTAAATAGAGCACAGAGTTCAAGCGATCTCTCAGTAACTGAACCTTGAGCTGATTGTGAATTTCAGAATCCAGGCAGTAGATACCTGCATCACTCACCTCACCAAACTTCGATTGGTCTAGATTAGCACTTCCAATAAAAAATCCCGGATGATCAAAAAGCCAGACTTTATAATGGATAAAATTAAAATAGGCCCAGACATTAATGGATGCTTTATCTTTTAGCGAGTCATAAAGTTTTTGATTGCTTAGCGCTAGCCGGGTTTTGTCCCAGTCTTTGAAATTTTCTAATATTCGAGAGAGAAAAGAAAATGAACCCTTCTTTAATCTAGCGATCCACTCGTTCATCACCATTGTTAATTCGCCATTGCCACTGTCATGGCCGTTGCCAAGATAATGAGTGTCAACACCTTTGCGTGACTTCTCTTTAATCATTTCACCTAATGCACCTGTGCCAGTATCAACTTTTACTCCGCTAAAAAATAATTCTTTTTGATTAATGCTTGTCAGCTCTTGCCACAAGACTTGAATGCCTTTAACACCTAGCTTGGGACGCTCAGAAATAAAACGACAGGCCATTTCTGGGCGGATACTAGTCCCCGTATAAAGAGTTTTGCCTCGTGTTTTTTTAAGGTAATCGGCCTTTAATAATTCTTGGTATTGATTTAAATCTGTATCGTGTTTTTCAAGAGGGCCACTGTCACCTTCTTGTATCCAGCTAGAAATAAAATCCCTAAAGGCATCAGTTGCCAAGGCCCCTTTGGAATAGATCATCATATCTCTATCTAATGAATTGAATCCATCTGATAAAAAAAACATCCTCGCGACAC
>JAQTTZ010000216.1 GCA_028710485.1 Bacteriovorax sp.
GCTTGTCAGTAGGAGTAATTAAACAATCAAACGCTTTTCCACCAAGGGAAGAATCGCATAAGGAAAAATTAACGGTGAAAGTTGAAGCGGCGTTGGCGTTTGATAAAATAAAATCAAAAACTTTTCCAGCGGCAAAGCTCACATTGGATAAAGTGTTTCCCACAATCGAAGTATTACTTTTCGATTCAATTTGAAGATTGGTATTAGTCGTTCCGTCTTTAATATCAAAATTGCTAATGCTATCTAAATTTGTTCCAGTAATAATAATTTGATGATTGATAACTTGAACATTTGAAACGGTAATATTTAATACTGCGGTGGATGTTTGTTTAGGATTTTTTACAGCAATGTCGATTTTACTTTTGCCGATACAGCCCGATAATAAAAATAAAATTGAGACAAGAATAATACCCTGTGAGCGATAGTGACTTGCTGGCCAAGCTCGCTTGGCATAGTCAATTCTTATTCTTGAAAACATAAGGCTCCAAAATTGAGTTTCAAATCTCAATCTTCATTATCGAATGAAACTAAATAATGTTCTACATTATTTAGTTTTGACTTAAAAACAGGCAATTGCTGCCTTGTGTTAAATATTATATATTTAAAGCTTTTGTTTTAGAGCCTCAAAAAAAGGGCGTGCTCAATAAATTAAGAATTTAATCTCATGTGTAGTGTTCGACAGCTTAGGGTTTGTTGGAAAAAAACTATTCCCTAATAACAAAAGATTTTTATTAAACTCATTTAGAATTGAAGAGGCAGAGTTAGGCCCGATGGTGGCACTTATTACGAAGGCCTTTCAAGAATTTTACTCCCGATGGATTTCTGATTCTGCAAATTTGCATGATGAAATTCATCAGCTCAAGTCCGAAAATGCCATGTTGAAAGAGGCAGTCTGTGAGCTTAATCCTAAAGCAAGTATTTGCATTAATGGCCGCTAAGTTAAATAATTATAGCAACTACAGAGTACCTTTATTTGCAGAAGGCCGCCTTGGGGTCTCTATTGCAAAGGTAAGCTTTGATTGCGGTATTTTCTAGTTCAGCTTTTTGAGCTTTCACTTTGAGTTTTGCAATCTCTTTGTCTTTAGCATTGATCTCAACCTTCATAGAAGCAATCTCTCTATGGTTTACAGTGCTGTCATCAAACCACTTATGATAAAGCTCCTTCACAGCTTCAATCAGTACCGGAATGAACATGGTATAGGCGACCTGCTTAATTCCATCCTGACCTGTCGATACGGCCTGGGCAGCATCGTTAACACCAACCGATGTTGGTACCGTAATAAATCCTGTCAGCGAATTTATTGCCAACGTTCCATTAATCGTTTTGACCTTTTCTCTGAGTGAAATAGTTGACTCATCGAATATGAGAATGCGCTCTCCATTTATTTGAATCATTAACATTCCAAAGATTTTGTTCAGAGGTATCTACTGTTTTTCTGAGGACACATTGTCCGTCTTGGTCCAAAACGGCAAAAGTAGATGTTAATGAATGGGCATCAATGTCGATAAAATACTTCAAGAGCAGCAGACTCCTTTTTGATGTAAAACGTTTAGTTACATAAACATTTTAAATCCCACTCGCTTAATTGCTGACGCATGCAAGTTTTTCCTGTTTGACGTCTTAGTGGATATGCCTAAAGGCGGTGCTGCTTTCTTACATTACCATTACCACTCTAACATACATGATTAGATCATCTATGGTCTTTAAGAGTGGTGTGCTTGCGAAAGAAGTCGGCAATACCGTCTGTTATCACCCACCAGTTGGTCACCGCTAGCAATCAACTAAGTTGGAGCTTCTTATTTAGAGTAGTTTGAATCCAAAAACATGAATCCAAAAACCTTTAATCATTTTTAATAAAATACCGATTGAATAGATAAGAGGAGAAATGAAAAAAAATTATTTAAAATATAAAAGATACGTTTCGACGATAATTTATCTATTTCTTATCAATTATTCTCATCTTGTGCTTGCTCGTCCGGCCGATGAATCTCTTTATTCTCTAAATGCTAATCATTTTCATGAGATCTCCTCAGAAGCAATTGTCGAAGGAAGTGCTCAGGTTGGAGGTCTTCAACCTGATTATATCGCTGATTATGAAAATCCTGCATTCGACCCTATACGGGAATATGCCCACGAAATAAAAAAATCAGACCTGCCTTCAAAAGATAAAATTGAAAACATCACAAATTTTATTGCTAAAAATATTTTAAAAAACAAAGGTTATAATGGCAAAGAATATCTAAATCTCATGAAGCAATATAAAGATGCAGGTCTAAATATTCCTCTCAGCGAATATATCCGGATATCTAGTGGAGTATGTCGAGAACATGCACTTATCACCCATTATGCTTTAAAGGAAGCCGGTATCTCAAATTCTTATCTGTATGTCACTGTTCAAACTCAAAAAGGTGTAGAAGATCACGCAATCAATATCGTTGATTACAAAGATGAAAAATGGATTGTCGATAGTTATAATAAAAAATACAACGGTCTTAAATTAGATGAGGCCTTAAAAGGTGTAGAGAATCCAAAAGATGAATTATTTGGGCACTTATCAGATGCTAAATTCCGAAAAATAATAAAAATAAATGCTTATCCTGCAGTCTGGCTCCCTCGTTCTGAATTTAAAAATAAAATTCCTCCCACTGTTTACCTAAAGCCTGCCAATAAAAATACAGTACAAGACTACTGTACTATGTTGTTTTCAAAGTTATTTTAAAAAATTATTACGGTACACGATACAGTATCGTCCACTTTTTTCTCTATTTTTTCTCTCTTACTTAACGACTTAAATGACTGTTATTAATTGTTATATTTAGATAATTGATTAATATATATATTAATAATAGTTCAATGAGGCCTTTGATGTCGTTTAAAAATATTCGCAGAAGCAGTTGGCAAGTTCGTTGCGCTCACATTAAATCTAACATCCTAGCAATCAACAAAAAAGACAATCGCGGTTTTTCGCTAGTTGAATTAATAATTGTATTCGGACTGCTTGGAGGTGTGGGGCTCGCTATAATGAACTTAACTAAGCAATCGACCAAGTCTTCAACTAAATATCAATTTGATTCTGAAATCATGTTAATCACTAACGAAATTAATGCAATTCTTT
>JAQTTZ010000217.1 GCA_028710485.1 Bacteriovorax sp.
AACTGGATCGATACTAAATTTTAGAGAGTTGATGACGATAAGGTCACTGTACGAGAGTTTGAAAGTTCAAAAAGCTTTGTGATTCAGACGAGTTCATGAAAGCACCCACTGTCAAAAGAGTAGAGCCTAAATTTTTTGATGATTCTAGTGATGAAACTGGATTTGATGCTTATTAATTTGGAGGATTCTTTAGGAGTCCTGTCATTGAGAATACTTAGAAGGCGATTAAGCCCAATTAAGCACAAACCTACACAGTGTGTGGTTTTTAGACTGATTTACACAAGTTTTTTTTAAGACTGAGAAGAGAAAAAATTATTGATTTTGAAAATCTTCAGAAAAATATTTCAAATTTCTTTCAAAATAAACTGAAGATGTTTTAGATGCACATGCAACCTCCCTTATGTGTGCAATTGTTTTATCTGGATAAATAGTTCTTAAGGAAAAAAAGTCAGATCTCGCAGAGGGCCCTATAACCGCCCTCGCTCTTAGAAAAGGACAGTATTTAAAAAGTTCATCTCTTGGCATAATTTTTTTATCAGATCTCGTTCTTTCGACATAGCTGCAAACAATACCAAAACTGGCCATGACAGGATCTTCGCCAAAGGAATTAATTCGCCCCTGGCTTCCTAGCATTATTCGAAAGGGTGTAAGTGATCGAGACAATTTATCAACTAAGGGCCCAAATTTTCTTTTGTCTTGTAAGCTCAAAATCCCGCAAAGGATTCTTAATTCACGATCATTAATTTGAGAGCTAATTTTTAGAAAAACTTCAGGTCTTAACAGGTCTGAATAAAAATAGATCCAATCCATTATCAATGAAAACAATCTAGATTGGTCTAAATTATCAACATATCGTAAAGAGTCAGCTAAAAGTTTTTCGGGCAAAACAAGCGGGGTCTCGTCTCTTTGATTGAGAGCGATTCCATAATACCCCCACTGAAGCCAGCATTCGTCTTCAGTTAGATAATTTTCTTTCACTTTCTGTAATTGGCCCATAGTTTAATTTTTCCAAGAGTTCATCTGTATCTAAAATGATATCGAACCCATTTCTTCCCGTAACATTGGAACTCAACGCGTAGGTCATAATTCTAATAATTTCTTTTCGTGCCGGTTTTAAATCTATAAGATCCTCTAAATCAAAACCTCTGGACAGAAATGAAATATACTTTGCTCTAATTAAATCTTGATTTGCAATTGCTTTAACAATTAAATATTTGCCTTTAAATATAGGGTAGGATCTATCCTCCCAACCCAATTCAAATGTTTGATTAAAAGAAGAGGCTGCATTGTTTAACCAATTAGGTCTCAGTTTTAATTTTATCGCTACTCTACTTGATGCACTTAAAAGCTCTTTTGTTAAGCTACCATGTACAACATCCACATCGTGAGTTCGCCGAGAATTCACATGCAAAGTCATTACAGCGCCACCACTTATGATGATTTCATAATGATCTTCACTTCCATTTAGTTCTTCATCAAGCATCGCAAATATTTTAGCTACATCATCAATCATAAAAGCCTCTACTTTACTATACCATATAATATCGCAATATGCGATACCTTAAAAATAAGGCCCTAACGCCGATCAATGAAAAACAAAGGCCGCACATTGCGACCTTTGAATTATAAAAAACATTGTAAATCTAGTAGGTTACAAACTTGAGGTCGCAAATTGCCAGGGCTTACGCATTAAAAGTTTGAGCTTTGCCATCATTTAAAAGTACTTGTAATAAAAACTCATCACCCCAGCCAGCTCTTTTTTGTTTTCGTCGGATGCTGATTTTTGTCGGTTCCGACTTTAAAAGATTTAAAGCAAAATGCCTCAACAATGAAAAATTTTCAGCGCTATGACCAGAACGAGAACGACATTCATCTTCTCTAAAGCATACATCCAATCTCCAATGCAATTTATTTTCTACTTCCCAATGATCGCGAATTATTTTAGCTAATTTTTCGGCTCCAACGTCTATACAACTACTGATGTAATATCTTTTTTCTTCTGAGACCACTCCCGTTTTTTTATTAACTCGCATTGAGGTAATTTCAATTATTGAATTTAATTCTGGCCACAGCTCAAGGATATTTACTCCAAGGCTTTTTCCTTCTTTAGCAGTAATGACTTTGCACTCTCTTCGCTCTATTCGGCCATGCTTATCATTTTCTTCAACATGTTTTTCAATTTGAAACGATCGTCTTCCACCTCTGTTAGACTGTTTAAAAATATCTTGAACTCTTTCTTCAAGGTATGGATGATTTCCTTTTAACCCAAAGCAGTAATCACCACCTTTATCAATGATTTTTTGTGCGATAGTTTTCTGACATCCCATCGCATCCGTACTAATAATACATCCCTTAATATTTAGGGCATCAAGTAATATCGGTATTGTTTTTATCTCGTTTTTCTTACCCTCAGATTTCAATTGTCCCAGCGAAAGTGAGAGACCTGTTGACCACGCATTCACCATATGGATAGCTGACGTTTTTTTTGCATCATCAAAACTTCTCCGTAGTGTCTTACCATCAATGCAAATATGGTCATTTTTCATTAACGATTTATTCACGGAGCAAACCCAAGAATAAAAAACTTTTGAAAATTCTTCTGGATTCAAAAGAATAAATACTCTTCTAAAAGTATCATGAGAGGGAATACCGTGTTTTAAATTCAAAAAAGTTTTGAACCATTCCTCTTTGTCATATCCAAAATCTTCAATATCAGTCCATGTTTCTGCTCCACAAATGGCACCACAAATTGCGATGATAAGAATATCAATTAGAGCATGTCTTTTTTTTCGATTAATACGTGGATCGCTAAGAACTATAAGGTGAGAAAGGAGTGAAGCATCACTGGTTTTATTTGACAAAATTATTCTCCTGAAAAAAATTCAAGAGAAAAGATATCAATAAAAAATCAAAAGGCCTTTACGCTAGGCCGTAAGTGGCCGAGATTTTATAAAAATTTAATGCGTAAGCCCTGCGCAAATTGCAAGGGCCTACGCATCTAAATTTTATCAACTCTCAGCCACTTACGGCCTAGCGTAAAGGCCTTTTGTAATTTAATTGCTAAGCTATTCATCAATTTTCATCTCAAACGGAGTGATTGGTGAGCAAAAAA
>JAQTTZ010000104.1 GCA_028710485.1 Bacteriovorax sp.
TAACAGAAAGTGAGCGGTGTTCAGCGATTGTAATTTTACAAGGAGTCGAAACAGTAAGTGCATTGGTATTGACGTCGAAATTAATTATTAAGTTTTTCGCTTTCCCCTTCTTTTGATTAAGGGTCGTTTTATAGGCGATTAAATTTGTGAGATTGGTAACGGTGACTGATCCTTCACAAGAGAGATTTTGAAAATTACTTGGTATTGGGCAGAGAAAATCGGCCGCATTGGCATTGGCCGAAATAAGAACCAATACACCGGCAATTAAGGCCTTCAAGCTAATCATTATTAATCCTTCTTTATTGAATAATTATAATTTAGATGTCGGATAATAACGGACGGTACTTGAATTCTTTTACCTTGTTGTTTTCTTGATACTCATCTTCATCTTAAGCTCCTAACAAACTTTTGAGAGGGGAAAATTAAAGATGGCAATTCATGTGTCAAGAAAAATTGTCATTCACGGAAACTCACTCTTATGTTTGCAACTCCGAAAAAACTTCCTTTAAATATTTATCTCGAAATTTCCAAATAAACACACCAGAATAGTTTGTAGTAAATGTTGATTTCAATGAATCTGATCCACCACTTTCTGCCAGAGGAAGAGCATTGAAAAGAGACGGTAAGAACATGCTGAAATAAAAAGATTATGTGATATTCCCTTTCGTCGAATTGGTCGTCCTGAAGAGAAAATAAGAAAATGATCCATACGTATGCGAGCTTATGTTTAAGCCAAAGGCCGGACCCTTTTGAATAGTGAGTACAGGAACCGAAATCCTGGCCTGCCCCAATGAGGCGTCCAATGGCCGCAATTTTGCTGGAGACCCATGTGACAGTCACATGATAATTTTTATCAATGCTAAGTGAAGGGAGTGGCGGACTTGATAAAATATCTTGCGCGTTCATCATTAATGCACGGATAGCAGGTGTTGCTACATCGACAGCAAGAGCGGCCCTGCCGAGAGGAGGATAGAATTAATAGAAAAAGAATGATGTGTTTCATTTTGATAATATTATCAAAAATAGTTTATGCACTTGCTCAGAGGAAGAAAAGGAGTTTTATACCTGACGATTTGTATTTTTAGAAGTTCTTTGAATATCACATCAAGTAGAATGTGTTAGATCTCGTGCTTGAAAAAATAACAAGGAGAATTTACATGCAAATATCAAAAAACCAAATCTGCTTGATGTTCGATAAAGAGGCCGAGGAAGCGGCTAATTTCTATGCAGAAACTTTTCCCAATAGCTCAGTTCGCTCCGTTCACAAGGCACCAGACGACTATCCAATGGGTAAGGCGGGTGATGTGCTCACAGTTGAATTCACCGTTTTAGGTATCCCGTGCATTGGGGTCAATGGCGGATCATATTTCAAACACAGCGAGGCATTTTCTTTTCAAATCGCAACCGATGATCAAGAAGAAACAAATGAATATTGGAATGCCATCGTGGGTAATGGCGGGAAAGAGAGCATGTGCGGTTGGTGCAAAGACCGGTGGGGTCTTTCTTGGCAAATTACGCCGCGTACACTCACAGAGGCCATGGCGAATGGCGGGGATGAAGCCAAGCGAGCTTTCAATGCCATGATGAAAATGAAAAAAATCGATGTGGCGGCCATTGAAACTGCTCGACGGGGATAGTCGCGACATTAATGAATCTGATTCTCATTCGGTATTTGGTCTTGGTTATGTTTATCAATTTAATATCCGGCCAGAGATGGAATTGAACTTGAACGAGGCAGTCTTATTTATTGGTGAACAGGAAATTAAAAATACACACGATACGACGGTGGACAGAATTGATTCGGCTACCGCAGTTGCAGTTGGACCGGAATTGATTTTTTACATCAACCCAAAAATGATTGTAACTCTCTCTTATGCTTTTGCATCGACAGAAGATTTTACAAAAGCACTTGAAGCAATTCGTGCCGGTAAAGATATTGAATCAGAAGTATGGTTATGTCCTACTTGTGGTCACTTAGAGTTTAAAAAACCCTCCGGAAAAATGTCCTGTTTGCGGATTACCCGGTGGAAAGTACCAAAAAATTTCTTAACTTAAAATAAAATCGTCTAAAAAACATTTTAGGCGATTTTATTATTTAAGTAATTATTTAAAAAATCGAAGCATCAAACTTAATTCCTGCCATAATTGATTTTTGTGAAGATTTAATTTCGGTTACATTAATATTGTCTTTCACTTTTGCACCTAAATAAATAAAATGAGAAGTTGGTTGTAATCTGCATTTACTTTATTCACACAGTGAACCAGTGTCGCTGATGTGCTTGTAAAGGCCAGGCCACCATTTGCACACCTGTGGTATTATTCATTCTTTTCAAGATGGCACTAAACATTTCTAACACGAAATAAAATTTTTTAATGATAAGATATAGAATTAAAAATAGAATTTATTTCTACCAAGAAAAGTATGGGTTCTACAGTAATAATATATTTTTTAATTCTAAATTCAAAGTATATGCTTCAGCGATATCTCGATGAGACTCTTGAAGGAGATTACAAAGATTGAAATTTAAAAAATTAAACATTAATTCCAAGACACTTGTTTACCAGCTAGTTTTTTTTATTCTTCTTTTTAAGGGATATTGCAGCAGCAGTTTCGCTCAAGAAAATTTAGATAAGATAAATGTGGCCCAGGAGTTTGAGTCATTAGATAGGGACATAAACTCAGCGCGAACCAATCAAGTCGATATTTTATCACCGCGTAATTTTAAAGTTGCCAATTCCCATTTAGAAGATGCTAAAAAGGGCCTGGACAAACAAAAGGATTTAAAAAAAGAGATACATCATCAAATTACCATGGCCCGTGATTACCTTAATAATGCAAATGAAGCAGCAAGGCTTTCCCATATACATATTGAGGACGTTGTAATTGCCCGCCAGCAGGCCGTTGCTGCTGGAGCTCCTGTCTATTTTTCTTATGAATTTCAAAAGGCAGATGAGCTTCTTCAAAAAGTTACTTCAGACCTTGAATACAAAAACACTCAAAATGCAAAAAAAAATCGGACGTCTCTCCAAGCATCTTATTCAGATTTAGAACTACGGTCAATTAAACATCAAAACCTTGCTCAAGCGCGACTAACACTTATTCAGGCAATCAAAGATGGTGCGAAAAAATATGCTCCTGAAAAACTTGAAATTGCATTAACAAATTATAAAGACACAGTTGCATATATCACTAATCATCGACACGACGTTGATCAAATTCATGCGCGCTCGCTTGCGGTAAACGAGAGTGTAAATCAACTGATACAAACCACTCATGATGTAGCAGAAACAAAAAAAAAGACTTCCGAAGAGTTGATAGCATCGACAGCAATAGAAGAGAACAAAGGAAATTTTGAAGATCAGATTAGAACACAACAGAGCGCTGTAGCAAATGATCAAAAAACGATACGATCACTTGAAGCGAAAATTGAAGCACTTGAATCTGAAAAAGCAATTAGTGACAAACTTGAACAGGCCCGTAGAAAATTTACTTCAAATGAAGCTGAAGTATATAAGAAAGGAAACACTATAATAATTCGTTTGCGAGGATTAAAGTTCCCAATTTCCCAAGCGGTTCTTAATAATTATAATCTCCTACTTCTCGGTAAGGTTCAACGAGTCGTTAAAGATTTTGATAAAAATGAAGTAGTGATTGAAGGACATACAGACTCCATTGGTAGTGAGGCAATTAATGAAAAATTGTCTAAAGAACGTGCGCAAACAATAAAAAATTTTTTCCTCTCAATAGATGCTGTGTCTGCAAATAGAATTAAAGTGATTGGACGTGGAAAACAAGACCCTATAGGTTCCAACGATACTCCTGAAGGACGAGCTCAAAATCGTCGCGCTGATATTCTTATTAAACTTTAAAGGGTTTGTATCTGGCGTTTTTATCGGAAGGTTGCATGTGCATCTAAAACATCTTTGATAAGGTGTCGATGTCATTCATGCAAAAGTTAGTGGGAATGGTAATCGTAGGTCGAAATGAAGCAAGTAAACTTATATTGGCGATTACGTGAAGCTACCCCAATCATTGGTTTAATCCTGGTCCGATAAGCACCAAATTCTCCGTTGAAATAGTAATACCATTTTTGATGACATTCAATTTAACGGCCCTTGAACCATTGATCAAGATATCAGGATCAAACTTGAATAAAACCAGCGTTTTGATTTCGGGTTCTTCAATTTTCATGTTGTTCAGGGGAGAAATAATTTCGATTTTTTTTCGCAAAGATTCTTCGCTCACTTCCAACTTAAGATTAAAACTCTCACTTCCTTGGTGAGTAATTTTTAATGTAAAATGATTGGTGATTATTTTTTTTGCAGAGGGACTCATTGTTACCTGAAAAGGAGAATCTGTTCCTCGATAGAAAACCAAAGCGGGTTTACTTAATGAAACTATGAAGTGGCCAAAAGCACTTATAAAAAAAAGGAAAATACAAAAATAAAGAACTGATCTTGTCGTGATAAAATTATGCTTTTTCCCTATTAATTCGGTTTCCGTGCTATAGCGAATTAGACCGTGAGGTTTTTTTACTTTGTCCATAATATCATCGCAGGCATCGATGCAAGCGGTGCAGGCAATACACTCCATTTGAGTGCCTCTTCTAATATCAATTCCGGTCGGACAGACTCTTACGCATGCATAGTCGTTGATGCAATCGCCTTCTAGTTCACGGGGAACTAACCCTCGTCTTGGTTCCCCCCGCTTTTTATCATAGGCCACGACCAGTGAATTTTCGTCCATCATAACTGACTGCATTCTCCCGTAGGGACAAGCAATAATGCAAAATTGTTCTCGAAACCAACCAAAATCCAAAAGAAAAATGGAAGTCATTATCATTGCAGCGGTAAAGGTTCCCAAGTTTTCTAGTGGACTATGGAGTGTGATTGCCAAGAGTGCGCGTGGACCGATAAAGTAGCCAATAAAAGTATGGGCGATATGAAAAGAAACAATGGTAAAACAAATCCATTTTAAAGTTCTTCTCATTATTTTATTAGGTGTCCATGAGGATTCATCCAACGCTCTTCTGGCACGAGCGCCTCCTTCAATAAGCGTTTCAATTTTAGAAAAGATAGTCTGAATGAAAACCGTCTGAGGGCAAGTCCAGCCACACCACACTCGTCCAAAAATACTAGTGAGAAATGCCATGAAAAATAAACCGGAGATCACTATCAAAAAGATGAGAATGGGTTCTACTCCATGCAAGGTCATGCCCATAAAGGCAAATTCACGGGTAAAGATATTGAGCATCAAGGCGGGCCTGCCTTTGACATTTATCCAAGGCAAAGAAAGATAGAGTATAATCAGAAACCAATAAAGAACAATGCGCCTGCTTTTCCATTTACCTTCAATATCTTCCGGATACAAATAGACTCTGGCCCCCAGCTCATCAGTCGTAGCTAATCTTTCAGGATCAAGTTCATATCTGTTTTTTATCGCCATAATATCCCACTTAATATTTAATTCTGCTTAGCTATTATCGAATAAAATCTTTGGTTAACCAAACTAAAAAAATATTTATCCTGAATTGATACCTACCTCTATATGACCTGATCAATGCTCAATCCAAGGCAAAAAAATTTTCTGCTCCATACGAAATAGGTATTCATAAAAAGTCTTGATTTAATAAGATTATCTGACTGTTGTTTTATTAATGTCATGTAATTAACGAAGAAATACTTTTCCAGACCTCCCCCAATAATGATGTATTCGGGAAAGATTTAGATATAAGCTAGAGTTGAGAGGAAGTGGTCCTATCTACGAAATTCACTATGCCGACAATTCGATCAGGCCACTGCTCAATGGACATAAGGACCAATTAGAACATCGTCCCCGAAATAAAGAAAATAGAGGAAATTCGGGGGGCACGCAATTCTTTATCAAAGTGAGAAGTGCACCAAATGTGCGTATTAAAAATACGCCCTAATCATACTTGAGCAGAGTTTCTAAAAACTTTACAACTTTATTTTAAGTGTTACTTGAAATAAAAGTTTAAAACATAGTGTAAAGCTGTGCTGATCTGATATTAAATATTAATGGTGACTTAATGCTTTAGAGACTTTTTTGTTTCTTCTATGGCCTTATCCTTCTTCGCTTCATAACGTTTAAAAATATTTGAAAGTTTCTCGTTATAGTCTTTTTCAGCTTTACCATATTTTTGTTGAAGAAGTCCGCTGATTATCTTGATATCTCCTTTCGTTTTATCAAGCTCATCATTTGTTAATTTTCCCCAGGTTTTTTGAACTTCACCTTTAATCTCAAGCCATTTTCCTTTTGCAGTGTCCTCGTTTAAAGTCTTCATTTTTTTCCCCCGTTTTTTTATCATGAGATATGTACATTATTGAGGTGCAATTCTTACGCCAGTATATTCAACTCTAAAATTTACCATATTAAGGTATTTATCTTGGTCCACTTGAAAGAGTGCCAAAACAAAAAAATACAGTTGCTGCTCGTAACATATTTAATCTCCTTTTAATTGAGAATTACTATTAATAGTTAAAAACTCATTAATGGAAAATTGCCACTTGAGCGAGATGGTTAAGTGAAAAATATGTTATAACAAAAAGAAGCAACCTAGGAATCTAACAATATGAATTCAACTGGCATTACACCCTCAACTACAACTCTAATTGTAGGATGTATTAACACCGTGAACCAGGGCCGCTCTGCGGAATAAACGCTTCAACTTATTGCAAAAATAATTCACGCTCTAGCGAATGTAACAATTTTTTAAATGCCCAGTGATCTATTTTTTCACGACGTTTGCCTGCGATGATCTGGATATAATTGAACAAAAAACTGGTCAAATAAGACAATCTGTTTAAAGTCGCACTCTAAAAAAAATATTTATTTCGTGGCATATTCATTGCAATTCATTAATTCAAGAGAATACAAGAGCAGTTCTTTATTTGGAGTATATAAATGGATAAATGTGAAAACTGTGGAAATATTTATGATAAAGCATTTCAAGTAACCATGGCAGGACAACAGCACACTTTTGATAGCTTCGAATGCGCAATTAATCGCTTGGCCCCTAAGTGTTCCCACTGTGAAACACGAATTATTGGGCATGGAGTAGAAGCAAAAGACAATCTCTTTTGTTGCGCGCATTGTGCAGAAGCTGAAGGCATTCATGGACTTCGTGATCGAAACTAAAAACTTTTATTAAAACGTTGGAACAATTATGTAACTCGCGTGGTGATTGAAAATTTAGTTTTTTATTATCTCTTGTCTCAAAGTTGGTATGAGTATTGAACTTATAATAAAGTGACAAGCTCAATATTTGAAAACTGTTGAAGGAGAATTTTATGCCAGAAAAGCGTACAATCAAAAAGGCTCAAGAGTTAAAGCGCAAAGGAAAATCTCCCTCTACTCAAGCAGGAGAATTCGTTCGAGAAGTTATTCATCATATTAGAGAGGGAAAGCATGGAGCAAAAAATGCCAAGCAGGCAATTGCCATTGGCCTTTCAGAAGCAAGAAGAGCAGGTGTGAATATTCCGGACACTCCGGGAAAAAAAACTTCAAGTTCCAAAACTGGAAAGAAGCATATTGTTAAGAAGAAAACTTCATCAAATAGATCTAAAACAGCAAAAATGAGACTTAAAAAATATTCAAAAAACGCAGTATCTCATAAAGCTTTATCACGTCATGCAAAAAGTATAAAATGAGTCTCTATTTGCAGCTCTCTTAGGAAAGCTCGTTCCGCAAATTTTTTCTACGGTAACAATGAGAAAATTTAGGACTGATTTATTTAAAGCTTCCCCATTTTCATTCCCAACAACTGATAAAGATTTTTCCAGCAAGAGGGCCTTTGCCATAATAATTTTCAAAGTGAGAAGGAATTATATTTTTTGTAATTAAAGAACGTATTCCAATTTTGTAATTTTCATTTTTCCACAAATCGTGAGTATGGCCGAAAGTGATTGCTTCAATCCACTGATCAATCAGCACGGTATAAGCAATGGCAACAGAAGTGGCATCCTTTCCATTTGAATTGGCCGTTACCATAGATTCTAATTTGCGTTAGCGTTAACATGAAGTTTTGCGAGTGGTGCAGTTGTTCCAATACCAACGTTGCTGGAAAAAATTGAAATTAATAACCGATTGCCTGCCAATTAAGACTGCATTATGCCTAGTCCAGGAGGCACATTTTATTAGAGCATCTCTCGATATTTCCCATTAGGGCTTGATATTAGCATTTTCTTTTTCAGCTCTTTTCTAATGAAGATCTTTTTAAGTCGATACTTAATATCGACTCCCAACAGAACAAAGCTTGTTAAATTAAATTCAAAACGAAAAAAAACCAACTATGCCTTTAAAAAACATTGCTTGTACAATAAAAATAAAGTTTGACCGCTCAAACAAAATACTTTAGGATTCTCTCCAAACAATAGGAGAAGTAAGTGAAACTAGAAAAATCATTCGTGAGCATCGTACTTGTCTGTATGCAGTTTGGACTCGTGGGATGCAAAAAGGATCCCACTGGAATATTAATTACTGGACTCGATGAAAAAGGAAAACTTGTTGAAGTTTTAGTACCAGCAAAAAATTATCCCAAACATGTCGAAAAATTGATGAATGCCGTTGTCGATGAATCATTTACGGCCCTTGATCAAATAGAGGCCAAAGAGAAAAAATATTCCTGGATGCCCAGTAAAATTGTAGTCGGTCTAGGCCTCAGCGCATCTGTTGGTCTTGGAAAAGTTTTAACAGCAGAAGTGGAACCAGAAATTGAATTTGTCTTCAAGAAAACAAACTTAGAAAGCAATTAAGATAATTTATAAAATTAAAAAAAAGGAACAAGAATAATGAAAAAAAGTATTTTCATCTTGGTATCAATACAACTGCTAATGCTGTCGACAAATGTTTTTGCAAGTCCACTCCCTAAAGAATGGTATTTTTCGCCAGTTGAAGATAATGCTCTTACTCAAACACAAGAAGATAAAAGCTACGACTTAGATAATACTTTGGATGCTATTATCAGTACTAATAGTGAGAATGCGGGAAAAGTAGATAAAAAAAATGCCAGAGGATGGCAGCTTGATGAAATTGTAACCACCCTAGCACTTACCTTACAAGGTAAGATTGGAATTAAATCTTGGGGTGGGGCAAAGGCAATTGAGTTAAGCTGGAAAAAAAGATCCCGTAAAAATGCAGATGAAAACGATGATTTTAAAGCAGGAACAGTTAATTTCCAAGGTATCCAAAAAATAACCGATGTTGAAAAAATCTTCGGTCAACTTGCCAAAGGCCTGGTGGCAAAAGGCAAAGTTCGTGATGAAAAATTACTTAAAAGAAATTTAATAAAAAAAGCACTGCTATTTCAGCAAATGATAAAAGGAATTGAAGCTTCTGAAGCTTCATCCTGGATTCCATATAAAATGAGACTGGAACTAACGGTTGCAGCAGATGCCACAGTCTCCATGGCCTTAGCTAGTGCTGGCGGCGAAATTCGTATGAGATTTGAATGGAGAAGATCATTCAATGAGAGTAAAGAAAAAAATACCTTGGGAAAAGTTGCTGAGGGCAGCAGGCAATTAATGAATAATTTGGCGGAAGAAATCGCTAACGCCATTGAAGAAGAACCGGCCTCAAAAAAAGTAATGATTGAGAACTTTAATGTCTCAATAGGAGTTTCTTTGTCGGGAAATGTTGGAATTGCAGAAGCTTCAGCTGAAATATTGACTAAAATCTATTTTAAACCTTCTGATGAAAAAGAAGAAGGGTTAAAAGATTTAAGGTCTTTTGCGAAGTCGAAAGTAAGCAGTGAAATCCCATTCTTAAGAAATAATAATGAAAAATCTTTAGGACAAGTAACTTTTATCAATAGCGACAAGGTGAAGAAAGGTTTTAAAAAAGCAGTTCGTTTTGCTGAATACTTTCAGAAAAAATTAGCGAAAAGCAAATATAAAAAATCAGACTGGGCCGTTGAGACTATTTCTCCTGCATTTTCATTTGGGGCCGGTGGAGATGTAGGACTCGCAACTCTAGAGGGAACTTCTGAGCTGGAGCTTGAGTATCACAACACAAACTTTTAAAAAATATTAGGAGCAATTTAAAATGAATATATTAAAACTATTACTTCTAGCAATCATATTTACCTTTATCCAAAGTGCGGCTTCCAATCTTCAGGCCTCAACGACAAAAGCAAAAGGCCTGAGGTATTTCATTATATCAGAAGTGCAGACGCTTCAGGATTTATTCCAAGATCAGGATAATCAATTGAATGATGATGGTTCGGATAGTGATATTAAAGCTTCTTCTATTGCTTTAAGAGTCATGGGAAAAGCAGCGATTGGACTTCCAAACACCGCACAATTGGAATTTAAACCATCAATTGAAGTTTATTTTAGGCCCCAATAAACTATACCTTTTTTTATTTCACCACTTACAAAGCCAACGGGAAGCCTTGCGAACCTCAACACCGTTTGGATACATTTTTTCTTGTTCCAAGTTTTTAACTAATTGAATTTTTTCAACAGTTTTCAATTCACTTAAGAATGGAGAAAAATTTTTTGCGAGGTTTGAATCAGATAATTTTACTTCTATTGCAAACTTAAGCTTGTTTTCATAAGTAATTGCAAAATCAACTTCAAGACCACCTTTTTTTGAAAGATAAGAAAGATTCCAATCTTCGCCAAGGCAATCACTTCGGAACTGAACTTCTTTTAAAAGTGAGCAAGCAACTAAATTTTCAAATTTAGCTCCATCTCCAGCGGTAACTCTCGCTACGTCGTAAAAATAGTATTTGGGTTGCTTCAGGTTTGATCGTGCAATATTTTTCGAGAAAGGTGTTAGTTTAAAAATAACGTAAATATTTTCTAAAATCTGTAGCCAATTCTTTATAGTTTTGTCCGAAACTTGTAAGTCGTTGGCCAGATTTGAATAAGAAATAGGCGAGCCGACTCTTTCTTTTAACAGATCAATAAGTAATTCAATTGATTTCAAATCTTTAACATCTTCTAATGTTATTAGATCCTGCTTTAAAATAATGTCCAGATGAGTTTTTTTCCAAAGATTATAAAAGCGTTTGTTGTTAGCTAAGTATGGTTCTGGAAATCCACCATAGTTTAAAATTCTATCTAAAACTTCGTCTGCATCTGATTTTTTTTCAATTTTACAAACTTCCCTCACATCTAAAGGATGAAGGCGGTATTGAAAATATCTTCCAGCTAGTGAGTCCCCTACTTTCTTGTAGGTATCTAATCGCGCACTACCAGTTACAATAAAACTATTATTATACTCGTTTGTATCATAAACACCTTTCAGCCATTGTTTCCATTTAGGTCTTTTATGAAGTTCATCAAAAATAATGAGCTTTATTTTCTTATCCCATGACATTTCTCTAATTGTTTTGCGATCATTTTCATTGTCGAAGTTTAAATATATATAATCGCTATGGCCCATTTTAGAAAGTGTAGTTTTACCTGATTGTCTTGGTCCAGAGATTAAAATAATTTTTTTCTTTAGAAATTCATTAATGTATTTTTGGTAGATTCTTCTCATGTTAAATTGATATTAACTCTAGACTCCGAAAAAGTCGAGACTTTTCCGAACTACACTCCGAAAAAGTCAGGATAAAGGCCGAAGTAGAAATGACACAATAAAGGATTCTTAGAATCGAAAAAAAATCACTTAAATTATATTATTTTTTATTCACAGTTAAAGAAGATGGAGATCGTCTTTCCAATTGATCAAGTCGTTTGAGGATGAGTTCATTTTGTTCTTTTAATCTGGCATTTTCCACTTGCAGCTTGAGAATTTTTTTGTCGTGATCTTGAAGCCATGCCGTCACTTCTTTGAATGAATTCTTGATCCATTGAAATAAATAATCATGTACTGCTTCTGATTTTTCTATTTTTTTCTTAAGCTGATCTTGCTCTTGCGATAGACCCTGCACTCCGGCCAGCGCAACACCCGCTTCGTCGATAAGAGCAATATGCTTGTTGTCTTCTCCTGTTCCAAATTCTTGGGCCCAATCTTCTGCAATCGGACCGATATGGGTGATGCCTGCGCCCTCAGTTTTATAATTCCATCTGGAAATATTTAATCGATTAATTTTTTGCAGAATTTCAGGTTTTTTAAGCGCAGTAAAATTTTCTTTCCAGGCACGTGAAGAAGCCCCTTGAAGAACTCCAGTGGCCGTCCAAAGTACAACAGCACTTGCGACGTTCCAACTTCCTGTGCCATCGTTTGAGGCGTACCAATGTGCACCTCCTCCTCCACCGAAAGAAAATAAGGCATTAGTCGAATTGTAACCAGACTGCACCCACACCCCATTTTTATAGTAAGTACCAGAAGATAAATAAGTGACTCCGGCATGAGGTAAAATGGAAAAGACATCGTTGGAATCCGTTGTGTAAAAGTTGGTGGGCCCCGTCAGAGTGCTATTTGAATACACGGTCAGAGGGCCGGTCGAAGTCGTAGTCCCAATCCCGACGTTGCCCGAAGAATCAATTCTCATTCGCTCATAATTCC
>JAQTTZ010000105.1 GCA_028710485.1 Bacteriovorax sp.
CATTAAAGGCCCAGTCTTCTAGGGGGATTTCAGGGATTTCGTCTATGACGGGAAGTTTACTCAGTTCACGGGCCAGATTCATAAATTGCTCAAAACTTGAGTCTTTTATTTTTTCGACTATCCGCTTGCAATCAATGGCATAGAGTTCAGTTTCTGAGAGTGTATCAAGCAGATCAATCCAAACACGCGGATAGTTGGTGATTGATTCAGGATACTCATTCATGACTTCGTCTTTCCACATTAAAGTGTATTGACTCAAGTAGTTTTGAAGGTCTAGGGCCTGACTTTTCATGTTCATAAGGTAGAATTCTTAGCATGAATAATTCAAAAAATGACTTAATAAATTTTGTGAAGAATAAAAAGATTGCAGTTTTTGGAATGGGAGTTTCAGGACTTTCGGCCATTCGATTTCTTCACGCACTTGAGGCTAAAATTATTGCCATTAATTCTGGCGAGATCCACACTTGGGCCAGTGGTTCAATCTTGGATTATTTAACACTCAATGATTGTTTTGCAGAAAAGGATCCCCATTTAAAAACGATTTTAAATGGAATTGATCTAGTTATTTTATCCCCCGGAATTTCTCGTGAGCATCCGCTATTAAATTCCCTTCATAAACAAAATATTCCAATATGGGGTGAGCTAGAGCTTGCTTATCGTTATTTAGAAATGACGAATCAGCTAAGGCCGATTATCGGAATTACTGGAACCAATGGAAAAACGACAACCACCACCTTTTTAGGTGAGATGATAAAATTGGATCATAAAAAAGTTTTTGTTGGTGGAAATATTGGGGTGCCATTTTGCGATTACGCTTTTGATGTTTACTCTAATATTGAACCGGCCGATTTCATATTGCTTGAGCTCTCAAGTTTTCAATTGGAAAGTATTGACCATTTTCATGTGAACATCGCGATGATTTTAAATCTCTATCAAAATCATGGCGAGCGCTACACAACAATAGAGGACTACGGTCAGTCTAAATTTAATATTACCAATCGTTTTACCGATAATGATTGCCTTATTTACCCGGAGGATTTCTCATTTGTGGCCGAATGGGCAAAAAAACAAAAAGGCAAAAAGAAAACGGTTAACACACAACATCCTGTGACGGAATTCGATCTTTCAAAATTTAAGCTTCCTGGAATTCACAATAAAGTGAATCTAAACTTTATTTTATTAGCAGCTCTTGAAATAGGACTTTCAAAAAAGGCCATCCAAGAGGCAATCGACACTTTTGCCGGTGTTCACCACCGCATAGAGTTTGTGAATGATATAGTAGGCCTTCCTCATTTTGTGGGCTATAACGATGCTAAAAGTACCAATTGGGATGCCACCATTACTGCAGTCAAGGCGATGGAAGATATGAAGGGCAATTTGTATTTAGTGATCGGTGGCAAAAAGCGCGGACATGGCGATTCGATCAATCCTTATTTAGATTTTTTAAAAGACCGAGTTCATTCTTTTTACTTAATTGGAGAAATGGCCGATGAGATTGAAGCTGAACTATCTGGACTGGTAGCTTATCAAAAAACGGTGACTTTAGAAAAAACGGTGGAAGATTTGCGCGCCAATAAAGCGGGCGAGCAGGGAGTTTTGTTGTTTTCGCCAGGATTTCCCTCATTTGATCAATTCAAAAACTATGTTGAACGAGGGGAATATTTCACCAGATTATTGCAAAATTAAGCTAACGAATTGGTTTTAAATTATTGTTAAAAGAGGACTCACTGGCAATGGTGCGGCCAGGTGAATGATGTCCAAAGTTCCGAAAATTGTCGAAAACGCCGACTTTAAACAAAAATAGTCCAACAATTAGATAAATAGGATTGAGTTTTGATTTCATATACTCACTTCAATAGGTTACAATGCCTACGCCCTATATCGGTCCACTAGTCTTAAAACTTTAGCAAAAAGGTTTATTCTTATGTCAAAAGAGCGTTTTTTAACTTTAGAAGATATCAAACAGAATATTCAAAAACTTAAGAGTTTTATGAGATCGAATAAGCTCGATTCATTTTACATTTCGAGCAGTGATATCTTCCTTAATGAATATGTTCCACTTCCGGATTGTCACCGCTATTACGTGACTAATTTTACCGGTTCAACGGCGGAGGTTATTGTTCCACTTAATGGTGAAGTCATTCTCTTTGTTGATGGACGTTATTACGAACAAGCAGATATTGAAGCGGATCCGGCCATCGTTGAAGTTTATAAATGCCCTTACGGAATGGGATTGCAAACTGCGATGAAAGAAATTATTCGCGAACGAGGCTTGAAAAATTTAGGAGTAGAAGGCGATCGAATTGATATTTCTCTCTTTAAAGAATTTTCAAATCTTATCAACGTAAAATCTTTTAATAATGCTGAACTTACTCGCGTAATTGATTTTAAAGAAATCACTTTTGATAAACTTATTCGCGAACTTCCACTTGATTTAGTTGGAGAGACGACTCTGGCAAAATGTCAGCGCCTGCTTAATCCAGGTGAAGCTTTTTTTATTACGGCGCTTGATTCGATTGCGTGGATTACCAATCTTCGCCGTTTTGAAATGCCTTTTCAAAGTACCTTCAGAGCAAAAGCACTTGCGACTAGAGATAATGTTTATCTTCTACTGGAAAATATCGAAGGCGTTGTTCAATGTCTTGAAATTGAAATCTCAGTTGGGAAATTTTCTGAATTAGAAAATTTTCTTGACCTGGTAACTGAATATGAAACGACTTGGAAAAAATTCCTTGGAGCAGAAACGCAGAAAATCGAAAAAGTTTTTTATTCTGATCGATCATTGAATGCAGCAGATTTTCAAAAATTAAAAAAACATTTCGGCGAGGATATTTTAGTAAACCGCTCGGAAGGCTTAGTTCCTTTACATGCCTCTAAAAATCCAGCTGAATTAAAATCTATGGAGAACTCTTTTAATAGAGGCGACCAGGCGATTTTTGAAACAATCACTTGGATAAAAGAACAAGTAAAGAATGGAGTGCATTTAACTGAGCTTGATTTTTTCCATAAGACCAATGAGTTTTATAAAAATAACGGTGCTCTTGAGCTAAGTTTTAAAACGATTTCTGCCGTTGGTGCGAACTCTTCAATTATTCACTTCTCTAATCCCAGCGCTGATGTGGTGATAAAAGAAGATGAACTGCTGCTCCTAGATTCTGGTGGCTACTTTGAATCGGGATACGCCACTGATACCACTCGTACATTTTTATCTGGTGGATCTGCAAGTAACCGCCAAAAAGAAATCTACACCTTGGTATTAAAATCAATTCTTCACGCCCAAAATGCCGTCTTTCCAGAAGGAACTTGGGGCAGCGTGATTGACGGAGTAGCTCGTCAGCCTGTTTTTAAGCATGGACTTAATTATAATCACGGTACTGGACATGGCGTCGGCATCAATGTTCACGAGGGGGGATATCGGATCTCGACGACTTCCACCGTTCCTCTAAAAGAAAATACAGTTGGATCGCTCGAACCAGGAATTTATATTCCAGGCTTTGGTGGTGTACGTCTGGAAAATATTATGGCGATTGAAAAAGATCCAGCGATAAATGGGATGCTTCATTTTAGATCTCTGGTCCTTATTGGATTCGATCACGATCTAATCAATGAGAGTATGCTAAGCGCAGAAGAGATCGCCTGGTTGGAAACATACGAACGCGAGTGTCAAGCTCGTGGACGCAGCTTCAAGTATCGAAGCTGAAATTTACTTAATAAAGTAATCATTCCAAAACCTAACAATAATCCCAACCAAGAGTTGGGATTATTTTTTTCGGAGATCGTTCCACAAGTCATGGGTTGTTGTTTTGGATAGAGATAAGTAATCCCGTCGATATCATCTTCCCCTAAACTTTGTCTCATATTTACTGTCGCATAATACATCAATGAATCTTTCACAGGGCTATGACCAAGTCCAAAAGTATGACCTAATTCATGAGCAATGATTGAAACTTTTTCAGCACGGGATGAATTTTTAAATTGATTTGTGGCCAGGTCGTTAAGCATTATTACTGAGCCAATAATGGTTTTGCCACTGATGTTATTTGGTACTGTTACGGCAAGGACACCGCTACTGGAAAAGTTAGCAGCATTAGTATTACAGGTAATGAGAATATCGCTGGCAACGGCAAGCGCAGGGTTTGGATCGCAACTGGTACCTGCTAAGCAAATCAAGTCTGTTCCATAAGCGGCAGCGACGCTAATAATATTTCCAACTCGCAGTTTTAAACGGCTAGTAGGAGACCTGTTCCAGTATTGATCGACAGCGTCTGCCGCAATTGACTTTAGTTCGTGAATATCAATCCCAATATTTGTACAAGTTATATTGGCCACATTTACTTTAACTTCATCCTGAGCAAACACCAGAGTTGCAGAATTATTCAAAGTGAAGGCATGTGCGTTTACGGAGATTAAGGAAAGCAGAAAAATTTTTAAAAAGTTTCTCATTAAAATTCCCCAAAGTGATAAGTGGCATTGATAGCAATTGAGAAGGCCCGGTCTTCAGATTTTAATAAATTGAAAACATAGGTATGAAGATCAGCACTCCAGTCTTTGTTGAAATTCATTCCAAGGCCTAGGTTGACAATAAAATTTCGAGAATAAACAGTAGAATCCGGCATGGGAAAGGAGACTGTTGTGTTCCCGTTATTTAAATCTTGGGTTCCGCCAGATCCAGAAATGCGAGTAAAGAAAAGTCCAGCTCCACCTATAAAATGAAACATCGAAAATTTGTACTTGGCATTGGCCAGTGCGATGAAGGACATTTTGCTGATATTTTCATCCCGGCCACTTTTAGGAAATGATAATCCAATTTCTGGAGCAAGAATTAATTCGTTGTTAACGGCGTAATCAAGCGAGCCGGCAAGATAGGGATCAAAGCTGCATACATTGGTTCCACCTGAATCATCTGTTTGGATTTTGCCTACATATTCACATAGGTTCCCCAATGATAGGGTGGCATCATAGGCCTTCGCTGTTTGTGAAGACGCGAAACAAAATAATAAACAAAACAAAACGGTCGAGTATTTTAATTTTTTCATAATCGTTTAGTATTCTTTCAAATCGTAAGGTAATATGGCAATGTTATTTCCAATAATAATGTTCATTCACTCCACTCAGACAAGGAAGACTTATGTTTGATAATTTTGTAATTCCCCCAAACCTTATTCCTAGCGACCCACGTTTTGGTTGTGGTCCTTCCCTTGTGCCAGCTGATATTTTGCTAGCTCTTCACAAAACAGGCACTCACTATATGGGAACAAGCCATAGAAAGCCTGGGATTAAAAATGTTGTAAAAGAAATTCAAGATGGATTGATGAAATATTTCAATGTTCCATCAGATTATCTAGTTGTGCTTGGCAATGGTGGTGCGACACTTCTATTTGATATGATTGCCCTTGGGATAGTGGAAAAGAAAGCAACCCATTTTACTTGTGGAGAGTTTTCTGAAAAATGGTACAAGTCTTCAAAGCTTGTTCCGTGGATTGAAACTTCTCAAGTTGCAGTTCCATTTGGAAAAGGAATCAATGGAGTCGCAGTTCCAGACTCAGATTTAATAGCTGTGACTTTAAATGAAACTTCAACAGGTGTTCAACTTTCTCATCTCCCTGTGGTTGATGCCAATACAATCCTTGCAGTTGATGCAACTTCTGGTGGTGGGCAATGTCCATGTGATGTTTCTAAGACAGATATTTATTTCTTCTCACCGCAAAAAGTTTTTGCAAGTGACGGCGGACTATGGGTTGCAATCATGTCTCCTAAAGCTCTAGCTCGCGCTAAAAAGATCGCTGCTGATAAATCTCGTTATGTACCAGACATTATGAATTGGGATAACGCCATTTCAAATTCAGAACTACATCAAACTTACAACACACCAGCGCTCGCAACATTGTTTATGATGAATGAACAGATTAAGCTTATGAATCTTCTGGGATACTCTAGAGTTATGGAAGAAGCTCAGAAAAAAGCAGACCTGCTTTATGGATGGGCAGAATCTAGGCCATACCTTTCTCCCTTTATAGAAGAGAAAGAATTTAGATCAGTGGCCGTTGCCACCATTGACGTTGATCCAAAAGTTAATGTTGATGACATAATTAAATTCTTAGAAAAGAAAAGAGTTGTTTACGGAATTGATGGATATAGAAAATTAGGAAGAAATCAATTCAGGATTTCTATGTTCCATAATATTTCTTATACCGATCTTGAAAAATTGACTGGTCTTTTATCTTTAATGATTGAATCAAAATTATAATTTTTAAAAAAGGTTCCAGGAGACTTTTCTTGAAAAAGTCTCCTGGAACCTTTTTTTTTCTTAATTATTAGCATTTAGCGAAAATACTTCGACATTAAAATCGGGCATTTGTTGAATGGCCTTTTTAACTGTACACCCCTGAATGGAGCGAAGAATTCCGTCTCTATCTTTTTGCGAGAATTCCACCGGCACTTCAACTTTAATATCAAAAGTATATTTGTACTTATTTTCAGGATCTTTTGTATTGTTTTGGATGATTTTGATTCCATCGGTGGAAATATTTCTTGAAGAGCAATAGGCCTTTACGTAGTACCCCGCACAGAGAGCAGTTGAGGCTAAAAAATAATCAAAAGGGCCAGGGGCCGATCCATCGCCTTTATTACTTACAGGTTGATCACAAGCAATACTGTACCCGTCAAAATGAGCTTCGAGTTTTTGGTTTTCTAAGAGAGATATCGATATCTGCATAAATAAATCCTTAATCAAGAAGTCTCACTGTGAGACATTTTTATAAAAAGAAAGACCTCTTAAATAGCAAAATAATGCTATTTACTGCAAAGTAAATCTGTCTTTCCGGAAAGGATATCGCCTTTTTTTTGTTGGTAATAAGCGGTCACTTCAAGGGTCTCGAATGGCCTTAAGCTCGAGGCCTGGTGAGAATTAAACAATAGAGCAATATGCAAGAGCGCGTTTGATTTACCAGTATAAGTGGCCATTTCCGGTGAGGATTCTTCTTCTTGGATTTTTAAATATTTTGCCCCGGCCGAAAGTGCGGATGAATCGCCAACGAGAGTGACTAGTTTTGAAATGGTGAGGTCTTCAGAAAGTTGTAGCTGATAGACAGCGTGGCCGTTTTGATCAACGCAGACAAGGGTCGTTTCAGAGGCCATTGATTGCAGCGAAAAAAGAAATCCAAGAACGAGTAATAGATTTTTCATATATTGTCTCCGGTTATTATTTCAATCTCGTGTATTGATGAGCGATGCTTTTGAATGGCCTTAAAACAATGCTCCTCTTCTGCAAAGGAAGAAGTTGCGGTGATTGATAATAGAAGCAAGGTGTGCCAGTTCATGGCCAGAATATAGCAGATCAAGGAACGAAGGATGGAGTTGTGTGAAGAAAATACAGTGCGTGTAATATTTACACTTTTCTACATACCCGTGGAAAATTTGTTTATTATTGTTTTATTCAATTGGTTATTAAAAAGAGGTTATTATGCTTAAAGGGCTTTCATTAAAATTTATTAGTCTTGCGATGTTACTTTCAATTAGTTCATCATTTGCTCAAGCGGAAAGTCTCTTAACTAAACTTCCATTTGGTATAAAAATTGGAGTTACGAAAAATTCGGAAATAGGTGACAAGGGCAGATGTGCACAGAGAATCCAGGTGTCAGAAGGTTATTTTAGATGCCAAGAATATGACATGGCAAATGGAAAATTTTGGGTGAAATCAAGTCAGAATGAAATAGTGTCATCGCTTGCATTTTCCGCAGCTTCAAATAATGTTTTACCTACAAGTTGGCGAAGATTGGGACTTGAACTTTCCCCTGTTGTTTACGACCATGTTCCGCTCGCAGGAACTTTGAAAGAAGATTTCATAACTATAATTAGATCGAATAATGCCGAAAACATTAGCACTAAAGAGGTTACGGACAATCAATTAAGTTGCATAAAGACATTTATTTCTTTTGATGTTGGCAATTATCATTTTGATACAGTTTTTATTACATCAAGAGAATGGACAGGGTCTGGTTATGATTTGTTTCCTCATGGATTAACAAATTTAGAAATAACTGAAGCCTATTAAAAAATAAAAAATAATTTGTAAGTAATAACAAAACGGACGAACATTTCGTCCGTTGTATTCTTGATTGCTTTAGGGGCAATTGTCATTAACTAGCGAAGTTCCTTTCAATCGCACAGAACCAAGAACCTCGTTCAGTACAATGACTCTATTTATATCGGCATCAAACTTTAATAAAAAACGGACCCCCGTTCCAAGAATGATCGGATTAATGACTCCCAAATTTTCCAGGATTAATTTGTCGTTTGCTGAAGAAGTTGCGGCCTTAATAATTTCAAAATTCCCATAACGCGTAACTTGAAATTGAGATTGATCTGTATTCGCAGTACCTGGAAATTCGCGATAATTAGCGTGGTAAGTCCCAGTAGAGTCATCTAGCAAAATTTCCAATTGGCCGATAAATAAATCTGTCCCGTTTTTTTCGAGTGGCACATATGAAAACACTAAAACTCTATGGAGAATGGGGAGTAAGTTACATGAACCCAATTGTTTATGTAAAGTGAGAGAAAAAACATCTATTTTTATTGTTTCTGTTGCAGGAGCATTTAAATATTTAGAGAGTGCCTTTTGTCCACAGCCGGAAATCAATACTGGGAACAAAAGAATAAAAAATAATAAATTTTTTTTGCTCACAATAAATCCTTAATTAAGAGTTTTTAATAGTATTTAAAATAGAATAAAAATTGTCAACAATATAGATTTATTTATAAGATGAGAGAACCTGAAGAATCATATTTAATTATTTTTAAGAAATGGTCCAATGGCCTGATTACAATTCAGTGGTATCTTTGGCAATGGCAGCTTCACCCTGTCGAGGTAAATCTTTAAGGGATCTGTTGCTTTGACTTCCTCTGCGCCTAGATCAATTGGAGAAACAAAATCAAAGACTGGAGCATAAAAAGCTCTGGTGTTGCGATAGATTTTTTTTAAAACCTCAAGATTTTTTTTCTCACCAAATTTATCATCTATAAGTTGCTTCAGTTTTTGATCGAGGAAACTTTTTGGATCCTCGCCTTGGTGATAATTGATGTCCCATATTCCAACCAGCTCGTCTGGGAAGGTGAAAAGGTTTGTGAGAAACTCTATTTCTTCATCATGAATAGTTGCATAGTTGTATTGAAGCAATCTTGGGTCAATGAGAAAGGCAGACACTCTTTTTGATCCAAAGTCTGTTGCCATCATTCCATCTGCCTTGGTGGCAATTTTAAAATCAGGGGTGAATGAAAGAAATGGACTGCCCATAGGATCTTTGGAATGATTAGCAAACATGGTTGTGATGCGGGCACTTTGTGCCACTTCATCGCTCCCCTCAATGGTTCCGATAAATTTTTTATTCATGGTTCCCAGCGAGCGCAGGCGTCTATTCCAGCTGCCTTGATTTTTAACTAAAATGGGGGACATGAGAAAGGCCTTATTTTCTTTGATGGCCAACTCTCGATCGAGTTCAACTCCATTAACCTGGGCAGAATAAACTATGTCCTCGTTAATTCCGCGGTAAGCGAAGATGCGATCTTCTAGCGGGAGTGGGTTTTGTATAATCTCAAGATAATCGTTCCAAAATTGTTTTTCTACATGGGCCATTGTTTCAAAAGGAAGGTATTTTTTTAAAAGATCTGCAGCTGCTTTTCTATCGTTTCGAGCAATAATATTTTTCAATTGCTCATCCGGTATCGCTTTATCGAGTTCAAAAAGCAGATCTTTTCTTGTTTTTTCCAGAGGAGATCGCTCTTTGGCCAATTTCTTTATTTCTTCTTTAAGTGCGTTTCGTTGATCTAGAGTTTCGCTATAACGTCTTGCTAGTTCTTCTTGATAGTTTTCATATTTTTCTTTTAATTTTGGTTGGGAATAAAAAAGGGACTCATTTTTTTTCCCCTTGAGTTTTAAAAAATTATCGAGAGCGATAGGATCATCTTGAAGGGCGTTGAAATACATTTCCAAAAGAGTGTATCTGCCTGGAGTTGAATCAAGGTTTTTTAAAAAAGTAATCATATGCATGGTCGCTTCAAGATCTTTCAGCGCTCCCTTTGCATAGAAAACTTTAATCCTGTTCACACCTTCCTTTAACTCAAATTCAATTTTATAAGCTGTGTTCTTGTTCAAAGTTGTCGATTCGATTAATTGATATTCTTTAAATAAGGATTTAATTTGAGCGGAGGAAAATATTTGAGTATCAGATTCATTACTTTTTTCAGTAGCAGAGATGGACATCACATCTTCAAGCGTGGGCCTAAGTTCAAAGCTGGCCGGTGTCCGCTCTTTCAACTGAGCACAACTCGTAAGAAAAAGTAGGATCGCAAAAATAGTAATCAAGTGCATTTTCATCGTCATGCCGACATTTCGGATTAAAATGCGCGATTAATTATGATTTTTTTTGCTTTCTAGCAAACTGGCCGACTAATTTAATCCACAATCTTCCAATCCCAAAATTTTTGCCTACTTGGATAACAAATTTTATTGGCATATTATATTAATGATTTCGGCATTTTTTTAAGAGTTAAAAAGGAAGCTATAATGAACCCCTTCAGAAATAAAAAACACACTGCTTTGATGTTGGTCTTTTTATCGGGAGCAATGTCCTTTTACTCCTGCTCAACAAATAACTACAATCTCCCGGTTAAAAGAGCTATAGGCTCAATTATAGCGAATCAACCACCGCTAGAGCTTGGTGAAGGCTGGACAAATCGAGACGCCCAAAACTCCGATGATATTGTTCAAATAATAGAAAAATCTCTTGATGATAGAACTGCTTCCTCACGTCTAATGAAAAGAGACGCACATCCAAAGCATCATGGCTGCGTAAAAGCATTTCTGCAGGTTGATGCCAGCGCTCTTCCTAAAGAGCAACAAGTTGGAGTTTTTTCAAAAAACAATCAACAAGAGTTTAAGTCCTTTATTCGTTTTTCCAATGGGAATCCCGATTCAACTAAAGCTGATAAAGACGGTGATGTTCGTGGTATGGCAATAAAACTTATGAATATTGCCGGGGCCAATTCTGGCAGCCAGGATTTTCTGCTGATGAATAGTAAAACTTTTTTTATTAAAGATAGTGATGAATATTTAGATTTTATGAAAGCAACTGAAAATACGGCAGGTCTTCTCTGGTTTTTAGCAACACATAAACGTACCAGGGAAGTTATACTTGCGGCCCGAGGAATGGAAGTTGGCAATCCTCTCCATATAGATTATTTTAGCGCAACTCCTTATAAACTTGGTAATAAGTCCGTGAAATATAGTGCACGCTCATGTGTAACTCTCAATCAAAGAGATACTGTTCCAAAAAATCCCTCGCCTAATTTTTTACGAGAAAAACTTGTTAACACTTTAAGTGAGAAGGAAGCTTGCTTTGATTTTTTTGTTCAAATAAATACAAATCCAAAAACAATGCCAGTTGAAGATCCAACGGTAGAATGGAATGAAAAAGATTCACCCTATATTAAAGTTGCAACAATCCGCATTCCTAAGCAAAGTGAAATTGACAGTCGGCCGAGAATGAATTTTTGTGAAAACTTGTCCTTTGATCCGTGGCACACCTCTCTTCCTGAGCAAAGGCCACTGGGAGCAATTAATCGCGTGCGTTTGCTCGCCTATGATGTGATCTCCAAGAAAAGACACATCCATAATCACATGCCACAAATAGAGCCCACCGATCATGAAGCCTGCACCGGGAAAACAGAAGTGCTCTGCCACTAGGTAGGTAAATAAGTCCACTATACACATTAAAGAACTTATTAAATCTTCCGAAAACCCATTACCGTTGGAATGAGAGCAGGAGATTAAAGTGAATCCAGCAAATATCTTTTTTTATTTCTTAGTTATTTTTAGCTCTTTAAATGTCCTTGCGAATTCATCGGCCACAACATCTTACAATGCGGATGTCTCGATGGAAATTTCTCGATATTCCTTTGATAAAAGAACTGCCGGCGGGGAAGCTCAGAAAATTTTTTTAGAGGACCCTAAGAAATACTTAGGGGGGAACGCTGGTGTTAAATACAGAAAATGTAAAATTAATAAAAAGAGCGTCAGTGTCTACAAGCAAAGCGATATGGGCAAAGATATCATAAATGATTCTTGGAATGTCGGCCTGAAGGTAACTTGTACTAAGATTGAGATGAACACGGACTCTGTTGTAGGGGACCTCACAGTTGATTCTTCTGGTCGCCATCTACCAAAGGATAGCGAAGGAAATAGTCCAATTGAAACGCCAAATAATGTTTCACGTGTAAGATCTAAATAATCAAAAAATATTAAGAAGCACTCAGGCCTAAACCTGAGGGACGAATACCAAAAAATAAGGGAGAGTGTTCGAGTTGCATTTCATGGAACAACTATGCTCTAATTGTTCCTATAGTAAGTAGAGAGAGCTGCAATGTACCAATTACAAA
>JAQTTZ010000218.1 GCA_028710485.1 Bacteriovorax sp.
AACGATTGTTGTTACTTCAACCCTGCCGATCCTGATTACGTCTATCCTTTAAATGTTCTTGAAGCCAAAAATGATTCTCAAAAAGAACTAGTTGCTTCTGGAGTCCTTTCTGTCTTTAAAAAACTCTATGGCAATATCTCCTGGGGTCCTCGACTTGAACATATTTTAAGAAATGCCGTCCTCACTTTAGTCAACACTCCTGGGAGCGATATGACTCATATAGTTGAAATTCTTACCGACAAAAACTATAGAGAACAAACAATTGCCAAACTCACCAACCCAACTCTTATAAACTTTTGGAAAAATGAATTCAACCGAATGGATCAAAAATTCCAAAGCGAAGCTGTTTCCCCAATTTTGAACAAAGTTGGACAATTCATTTCTTCAACTAAAATTCGTGACACCATTGCTCATGCCAAATCCAAAATTAATATTCAGGAAATCATGGATCAGAAAAAAATCCTTATAGCTGATCTCTCTGCTGGTAAACTAGGTGAAGATAACTCCGCTCTTCTTGGTGCCATGATTATCACCCAAATTCAATTATCAGCCATGAATCGGGTTTTCCAGGCAGCCGAAGATCGAGCTGACTTCTTCCTTTATGTCGATGAGTTTCAAAACTTTGCTACTGAAGCTTTTATTAAAATCCTTTCCGAAGCTCGTAAATTTAAACTTAACCTCATCGTTGCTAACCAATACATGGCCCAACTTGACCGAACCATACAAGACGCTATTCTTGGTAACGTTGGTTCATTAATGTCCTTCGTAGTCGGCAACCAAGACGCTTTTGTTCTCGCCAAAGAATTTGGGACTGCCTTCCCTCCAGAAGATTTAGTCAAAATCGGAAAATACCAAATTATCTGCAAACTTTCCATTGATTCCGAAACCACTCAACCTTTCTATGCCACTACCCTTCCACCGCTCTCCTGTAAAAATCAACAACGCGACAAGCTCATCCACATCTCTCAAGAGCGCTGGGGTAAAAAGAAAAATCAATAAAAAATATGGAAGATGCTGTTGAAACTAAATTAATCGATTTACATAACCATACCGAAAAAAGTACTAGCGGATTTTGGCACACAATAGAACACAGTCCGATAGAAGCCGTAAAACAAGCCAAAGAAATAAATCTTGATGGTATTGCTATAACTGATCATAATACATTAAAAGGGTTAGATGAGGCTCTTAATGCTGCTGAGAAATACGGTATTATAGTTATCCCCGGAGTCGAAATATCCGCCAAAGATATTTTTACCCCTCACCCACGACATGTTATTGCCTTAGGTATAAACCCAGAAATTACCCAAGAACAAAATATTCCAAAAAATCAATCAATAGAAAAAGTTATTAAGTGGATTCATGACCAAGGAGCCCTTGCTATTGCCGCCCATCCTTTTAACCCAGAAGTATCCCGTTTTAAACAAGAACCATTTTCATTAAACAAACGCTTATTAGAAAAACACTCAGATAAAATCGATGCTATAGAAACCATGAATCTTCTTGGAAATAACTTCCCAGCCCAATATTGGGCTAAAAAAAATAATATTCCTCAGCTCGGGTCATCAGACTCCCATCATCTTAAACAAATAGGTTTAGTAACCACTAAAATATTTGGTTCAGTCAAAAATTGGCAAGACATTATCAAAGCCATCAAATATGGACAAACTGAGCCATTTATGCGAGCATCTCTCGAAATCCTTCACGAAAACTCATATCCAAACATAGTTTTTAAACCAAAATTTCAAGAAAAATTTCCTAATCTAAGTCAAATCTTCTATAGTTACAACAAAAACTAAGGTTTTTCCAACACGACAAGCTCATCCACATCTCTCAAGAACGCTGGGGCAAAAAGAAATAATTACGGTTTTTTCCAACCCGCCCATTTACACTTCGGATAATTTGAACACCCAAAAAACTTTCTTCCAGTTTTAGTTCGACGCACTACTCCATCAGCTCCACACTCCGGACATTTAAATCCAGCATCCTCCTTGTACGGCCTAGTATATTTACAATCGGGGAATCGAGAACACGACACAAACTTACCAAATCTTCCCAGTCTTATAACCAAATCCCCCTCTTTACAATCAGGACATTTCTCTCCCAGCTTTTCTGCCTCTATCTTAACTCTTTCCCCATTTTTCTCTGCTGCAACTACTTCCTTCTCAAATTTCTTCCAAAAAGATTTCATCATTTCTCTCCAATCCCATTTTCCTCTAGCAATTTCATCCAAATCCTCCTCCATTTCCGCTGTAAAAGGTAACGACAAGATATCTCCAAAATTTTTTACCAAAAACTCATTAGCCGCAATTCCCAAAGATGTCGGCTTAAACTTACCTTCATCCCGTTCTACGTATTGTCTTAATATAATTGTCGAAATAATCGGAGCATAAGTACTTGGACGGCCAATTCCCTGTTTTTCCAAGGACGACACCAAACTAGCATCAGTGTACCTTGGTGGTGGATTAGTTTCCCCTTCCTCGCTCCACACTTTTTTATTTGACAATTTATCTCCTTCTTTTAACTCTGGCAAAATTTGATCCTCATGTTTCTCCCCGCTAATTTTCAAAAATCCATCGAACAACATTCTTACTCCTTTAGATCTAAAAATTCCGTTTTTGTTGACCAAATCAACTGTTGTATTTTTCATTCTCGCCACCGCCCCCTGAGTTGCCACTGCTCGTTTCCATATCATTTCATAAAGTTTTCTTTCTCTAGAATCGGCCTCTTCAATATCCTTGATTGATACCTTTGTTGGTCTAATTGCCTCATGTGCTTCCTGAGCATTTTTACTGGTATTTTTAAATACCCTCACCTTTTCCGAAACATAATTAGCCCCATATTCTTTTTCAATAAATTTTCTGAATTCAGTTATTGCCTTGTCCGACAAATAAACTGAATCAGTCCTGTGATAGGTAATCAACCCCTTTTCATAAAGCCTCTGAGCAGATTGCATTGTCCTTTTTCCCGACCAACCCATCCGTCTTGCCGCCGCTTGCTGTAATTTTGAAGTTGTAAAAGGTGGCAATGGTGATCTTGATGTTTCTTTCTCTATTACTTTATCCACTAAAAATTCTTTATCTAAAC
>JAQTTZ010000219.1 GCA_028710485.1 Bacteriovorax sp.
CAACATTAAGGCGCTTAAAAAACTTAACTGCCACGTTGGCACAGTTAAATGATAACGCAGCCAAAGCGTTGCAGGAACATAATTGTTAAAAATTCTTGTCTTCATTTTATGGACCAGGATCACCATCATGAGTACTAACTTTATCTAATGCTATTGCCTCAAGTTTTGAGAGAATAGCATTCGCTTGATTTTTTTCTAACTCATCATGATTTTCGCTTTCAAGACGAATTTTTTCTTCTTTAACAAACTCTAACATTTTATCTTTGAGTTCTTGCTCTGGCGTTGTTGTTCCAGCATAGGACATTACCGCTTGCAGCGTCGCTACAAGAGCTAACAATACGACAACGATTTTCACATGCTTTTTCATTGTATTACCTCCCGAATATCTTTCCACCAATTATTGATGGAATTTATAAACTCTGTATTTCTTGTAACAAAAGGGAAATGGCCTGCATCTTTAATATTTACCAGTGTTGATTTCTTTAAAAGGCTTGCTAATTCCTCTTGGCAAACAGGAGGAACAACCACATCCATATTTCCTGCAATAACCAATGTCGGAATACTAATTTGTTCAACGTCAGGTGCAAGATTCATTCCGGGATAAACTTTCTCTGAGGTGTAAGAGCTAGCGTCATTACGATAGTGAAAATTACTCATTATTTCTTTGGCATTGACTTTCTCTAATTCAGGAAAATAAATTGGCCCGTATGATGTTGCTAATTCTTGAATCGTTTTATCACTTGGGTTTTGACTATATCGCTCTAGTACATTCTTCAAATTTGCATCATTCATGTTTTGAACAGCTTCACTAGATTCGTGCCGCCACTTATCATTCATGGCCGTATTTGCTAAAATTGAAAATTGAAATAAGTTAGAATGTGAAAGTAAATCAATAGCAACCATTCCACCAAGAGAGTGTCCAAAAATTCCTCTTGGCCCACCTTTGGAAACAGTCTTCACAATTTCGATAATATCATTTGTAAAATCTCTTAAGTCGTACTGTTCATCTTGTGCTTTTTCCGAATCGCCACAACCGCGGAGATCAATAAAAGTTAAATCAAAAATATCAGATAATGGCGCTAAGCCTATTAAAGAATCAGAACCGAGTCCCATACCTCCGTGAACGCAATAAAGTTCAGGAAGTCCCTTGTGCCCAAATTGATAAATACATCTTTTACCTTTTGAAATAGATAGTATTATTTTTTTCATAATTTGCTCGTATTTGCTGCGGAAAAGATTTGAGGGATGTTAAATTTATTGACCCAGCGATGAAGCGTTCTTACATTGATCCCCAATTCGGCAGCGGCCTGTGTCTTATTTCCATTACAAGTTGTGATTGCTTTAATCAATTCGTCTTTTTTTAAATTATTTTCAATAATTTCAATTTTTGTAGTGGCCGTTATTTGTGATGAACTCTCTCCCATTCCTATTGCCGTCTTTACGGCGTCGGCATCCAATATTGTTTTATTGGAAAGAACAACAAATCGCTGAATAACACTTTTAAGTTCCCTAATATTTCCAGGCCATGAATAAGAAAGAAGCTCTTGAATTCCATCGTTACTAATAGTGTAACCAACACTCTCATCGCCACACTCTTCTAGATAGAGATTAGCATAAAAAATAATATCTTCAAGGCGTTCCCGTAATGGTGGAATTATCAGAGGAAAAGTATTGAGTCTTTGCAAAAGGTCTTCTCTGAACTCGCCATTTTGTACCATTTTTTTTAAGTTTCTATGAGTGGCCGCAATAAAGCTTACGTTGATACTTCTTGCTCTATTTGAACCGAGCGGTTGAACTTCTCTTTCTTGAATAACTCTAAGAAGTTTTGACTGAACTTCAAGGGAGCAATCACCAATTTCATCGAGGAAGAACATTCCATTATTCGCTGATTCAATCAATCCAATTTTATTTTGAACAGCACCAGTAAAAGCGCCTCTCTCGTGTCCAAAAAGATTTGATTCAGCAGTTTCCTTTCCAATCGTTGCCATATTAGCTGAAACCAACTTCTTCTTCATATTACATGCAATATGCTTAACCAAAGATTCTTTTCCGGTTCCCGTTTCACCTAAAATGAGAATTGAGGCATCTTGTTTATTTTGAATAATTCTTTCGGCCTTTTTTAAAACTTCTTTTACGGCCGGAGAATTTGTCAGATATTTTTGAATTGCCTGTTGTTCTTTTGCCTTTTTAAGTTGAGTAGAGCGATTTAGAGACGAATAAAGATCAGCATAATAATCACCTTCTTTGTGGATAAACTGGAACAATTTTCGTCTCATTGCTTCAACAACCCGCTTAACTGATTGGTCGCCACTTAAGACAATTAAATATGTTCCGGGAGATACTTTTCCAAAATAATCAAGAAGGTGAACGCCATCAAGTTCTTGTCCCTCAAAGTTCAGGTCAATAATGGCCGCATCGTATTCATGGGCCTTTGCCATGATTTTTGCTTGAGCAACTGATGAAGACGTATGCAGTTCAAATCCTGACTTTAAACTTAATTGCAAACTTTTTAAAATTTGCGGATCATCATCACAGATCAGTATCAATGGAATCTCTCTCATTGGGCCTCCAATCGAATTTCAAAACTTGCACCGCCAAGATTACTTTTATTATAAATGACCTTTCCACCGTGAGTACGGACAATGTGATTTGTTGAGGATAAACCAAAGGCCTGTCGATTGGCCTTACTTGATTGGCCTCTCCCTTGAAGATACAGCGAGACTTTGTCTTCTGAAAGACCAGTGCCATCGTCTGAAACTTTTATTGAAGTATATGTTTCGTTTATACTTAACGACAATTCTACCTTGTTTTTCGAGGCCTCTAGACCATTTTCTAGAAGATTTATCACCGCTCGCTTTTGCATTGCAGGATCGTGCTTTATGAGTACAGGTGTTTCAGGTAAGTTTAAAATGATTTTGTCTTTATGGTCCTTGAATGCAGAACGAACTTGATAAAAACTTTCTCTTAAACAATTCCTAAGATCAACTTCTTGAAAATCATTTGGATCATTTTCAAGGTTTCTCTTTGCAGCTGTAACCTGCAATAATATTTCTTCCGCAATTACAGGAACTAATTCAAGA
>JAQTTZ010000017.1 GCA_028710485.1 Bacteriovorax sp.
TTCATTTAATACTTCCCTTTGAAGAATACTGAAAAATAATTATATGGCGGAAAGCTATATAGAATATTTTATTGGAGCATGCTCAAAAACAAGCAAAGACTGTTAAATGGTTGTATTTTTTCTAAAAAATTTACCATGAACAAAATTAAAAATGTTAAAAAATCAAAAATATCTGACTCTTAAATAGTGAAGAAATATGTGATAATTCGCTTTGAAAGACTTCCGAGAATTTTGATCGTTTAAGAATCCCCATCGCTCCCGATAGCTTCCACGGGGCAAGCTTCGAGGGCGCTGAGGCATTCTGCAATATCTTTCGCTGTTCTTGGTTGAAGTTTGACGTAAGCGTGGCCGTCAGTATCGTTCATTATAAAAAAACCTGGGGCTTCGATAACACATGCATCGCAAGCGATACATTGATCATCAACGTAAAATTGTCCACCAGAATTTTCAGACCATTTCGATTTTTTGTCGGCCACTGCTTTACCTTTATTCTTGTAACATATTCGAGTAAATTTTTACTTTCGTCTCTTCTTCAAGTTTCTTTAGGATTGACTCCATCATTTTTCTTGAAAGTGCATTTTTTAAACCAGCATTGTCGGTTGCTACTTTTGATTTTTCATTTAAATCAGCTGCAGCAGTTGCTGGAGTTGTTTTAATCATGACCATTGAGGCTCCGTCATCAAATAAATGAATTTGGGGCTTTGTTAAGTCACCTGAAAAAAGTTCTTTCATATTTTCAGCTGTTAAGTTAGTCCCAGTAGTAGTTCCATCCAAACGATTCACTGAACCTTTAACATATTGTAGCTTATATTTTTCCGTGATTGCTTTCACCTCATTTGCATTTCCGGCCAGAAGTGCACGGCGAAGATTATTTGAAATATCAACCGTAAGTTTCTTAATAGCCTCTACTTTATCTTTTTGGATCAACTCAGTTGCAAATTTGTCTTTATATTCAGCAAAAGTGGCTGCGTGTCCTTCTATCTTCTTTTCTACTAATAATAAATGATAACCGAATTGAGTTTTGATTGGAGCTGAAACTGTTCCAGGTTTTTGAGTGAAGGCTACTTGGTCGAATTCAGGAACCATTCTACCTTTACCAAAAGTACCAAGATCTCCGCCTTTTCCTTTTCCAGATGGATCTTCAGTGTATTTATCAGCCATTTTTGCAAAGTTTGAAGGGTTAACTTCTTTTGCAATTTTTTCGATAGCCACTTTGAGGTCAGCATCTTTTTTTCCTTCGGCCATTAGAAGAATATGGCGAGCCTTCACTTCTTCAGGCTTATCCAGGCTAGGTTTTCTCTCATTGAACATTGATTGAAGGCGTTTTTGATTTGTTTCAACGGCTAAAAACTTTGTGAGCTCGTCTTTAGACACTTCAACAAAATTTCTCAAACCATTTTTTGAAATCGAAATAATTTCAGCATTGAGCTTTTCGTCTCTAATTTTTTGAAGATCATTCAAATATCCTTTTGATAAAGGAAAACTCTGAACAAGACCTTGGGTATTTTTCATTTTTAATTGATTAATTACATCGGCTTCAAATTCAGCAGGTGTTAGTTTATTGGCAGCTAAAACTGCTTTGTAACGGTTAATATCGAACTGGCCATTGCTTAAGAAATAGGGAAGAGTTTTGATCTCACTTTTGATTTCTTCAACAGAGGGATAAGCTCCAATATCGGTGGCAAATTTGACCATTAATTTCCTCTGAACAATATTTTTCAAAGTGCTTTCTTTAATTTTCATTGCCTCAATTTGTTTAGCACTGATTTCACCGCCCATCATTTGTTTATAAAACTCAATTTGGCGGTTGTATTCTTGTTGGTATTCTTCAGTTTTAATTGGCAGATCACCAACTTTCCCTATGGCATTCGGAGAACCCCCACCTTGCTGGAAAGATTGGTATCCAGTAAACATAAAAGAGAGAACGATAATTCCGATTAAAAGAGTGGCAAACATATTTGCCGTTTTGTTTTTGGTAAATTCCGACATTGGTCAATCCTTCGTTACTATTAAAAAGTACGATTATTGTAACGAGAAAAAAGTTACTTCGTAAAGGTTATTGGCTTTTTAAAATAGATTGCATAAGCTTACTTGGTACAATTAATTCAAATCATTTTTCGGAGTAGTTAACTTGAGGCTGTCTGATACAGAAGAGAGACGAACCAAGATCATAATCAACAGTGTAATTCTGGTGATTGCTTTGTATGGGATGTCGCAGCGAGATTATGTATTTCAAAAAACGTCGATTGCCGAGAGAGTCATTATAGATCTCATGGCACCTGTTCAAGGTATGGTTACCTCTTTTCAGCGAGGAGTTTCTTCGTATGTTGAGCACTACGTAGCCAATTTGAACGCCAGCAAAGAAAATATCAATTTGAAAGGCAAGATTGCTGATCTCCAAAACGAAATGTTTAGTTATCAAGAATCAATTAAGGAAAGTGATCGCTTGCGCGAACTTATAAAGTATGGCGAGCAAATTGACCGCAAGAAAATCGTGGCAAGAGTTGTCTCTTGGGATTCAGCTGATGATTATAAAGTCGTGCGAATCAACCGTGGTTTAAAAGATGGAGTGCGACTCCAGTCGGTAGTTACCAGTGCTGAAGGCTTAGTTGGTTATGTTTACCGTCTTACTGATCATTTCGCGGATGTTATCACAATTTTAGATGCCAATAATAGAGTGGATGGGGTCGTTGAGCGTCTTCGCTCCCACGGAATCGTTGAAGGCTATAGTCGTGGACGCTGTATCATGAAATACGTGAATAGAACCGAGCCGATTATTCTCAACGATCTCGTGCTAACAGCAGGTCTAGGAAATGTTTACCCTAAAGGACTCAAAATTGGGTATATCTCTCGCATCGAACGCGAAAGCTACGGGATCACTCAGCATGTAGAAATCACTCCTTTGGTTAATTTTTCTAAATTAGAAGAAGTTTTAGTTTTGGTTTACGAACAAGAAGAACACAAGCAATTAGAGTGGAAAGCACTTGAAGAGCAGCTTAACAACACTGAGGTCAAACGATGAAAACCAATTTAAAAGACATCGTATTTCCTCTAATCAAAACTCTTATTCTGCTTTTTGTTTTGGAAATCATAACGACTGCTATTTTTCCAATGATCGGCCTTTTGAATTTCAGAGTTCCTTTTAATATTTTAGTGGTACTTTTTCTAGGCCTTCGTCTTGAAACTCCGTACCTCGCAATTTTGATTATGATCGTTCAGTACTTCCACGCTTTCTTCTCAGTTGAAGGCTGGGAAATGGGAACAGTCACTGGAATTGTTATTTGTGTTGTTGTTTCATATGTTAGAGAGATGATTCACTTCTCTTCTTGGGGTATGACTATTTTAATCACTCAGGTTTTTCAACTTTTATGGTTTTTCGTGCAATCGATTCTTATTTATATTCAACTCGGAAATCTCGATTATATTTTCGACAAAGGATGGCGCTTCCTTCCTCAGAGTGTGATTATCGCTCTTTTATCGCCACTCTTCTTTTTTATTTTGAATAAAATTTGGAACGTCGACGACCGCGGAATGCTAGGAGATAAGATTTAATGTTTGGAGAAGACGATCTCGTCAGGTCTCACCAGGAACGAGCAGACATCATTCTAAATATCATCGTGATATCTTTTGCTATTTTATTAGCAAGACTTTGGTATTTACAAATTTATCACGGGAAAATGTTTTTTAATTACTCATTAGAAAACCGCCTGCGAAAAGACGTTGTGCGCGCTCCAAGGGGAATGATCTTTAGCCGCAATAACGTCCTTCTTACTCATAATGTTCCGCGCTTCGACGCCATCATTACTCCTCAGTATCTTGAAGGCGATGATGAAACGATTGGTTATTTATCAAAAATTCTTGAAACAACTCCAGAATCAATTGTTAAGATCTTGAAGAAATATCAAGGGCAAGCAAAATATATCCCGGTAGTCATTAAGAAAAATATTTCACGTCGTGAAGTGGCCATTCTTGAGACAGAGTCTTCAAAGCTTCCAGGTGTCTCAGTCGAAACATTTATTAGTCGAGAATACACGGATAAAGATTCGGGAGCGCATTTGCTCGGATATATTTCTGAAATTTCTCAAGAAAAAATTCCACGCTACAGAGACCGCGATAAATACGACTACAAGCAAGGAGATTTTATCGGGCAAGGTGGAATTGAGTTGCAATACGATCTGGAAATTAGAGGTCAAGACGGTTATCAGTTCATGGAAGTTGATGCTAGAGGAAGAGCTCGTAGACACGTAACAAGTGATGATCTTTATTCTGGTATTGATAACAAAGCTGCAGAGCCAGGAAAAAATGTTCGTTTAACAATTGACCGCGATGTTCAGCTTGCTGCCTATCACGCCCTCGATGGTAGAGATGGAGCCGCAGTTGCCGTCGATGTTGAGTCCGGTGAAATTATTGCGATGGTTTCACGTCCTGCTTATGATCCTTCTAATTTCTCAACCGGTCTTTCAACGAATTATTGGGGCCAGTTGGTAATGGATGAAAAACGTCCTCTTCGAGACCGCACTATTCAAGAACATTATTCCCCAGGATCTACTTTCAAACCTCTAACTGCTATTGCTGCACTTGAAGAGGGAGTCGTGGATGAAAATACTAAAGTCGTTTGTAACGGCGGTTACCGAATGGGGGGGCGTGTTTTTCACTGCTGGAAGAAAGAAGGCCATGGTGTAGTTGATGTTTTAAGAGCTCTTAAAGAATCTTGCGATGTTTATTTTTATAGCATCGGAAATAAAATTGATATCGATGTCATTTATAAATATGCAACTCTTTTTGGAATGGGGCAACGTTTAGGAATAGTTCTTCCAAGAGAAACAAAGGGATTAATTCCCAATAGACAATGGAAGAAAGAACAAACGGGCGTTGAATGGCAAAAAGGAGAGACTCTCTCATGTGTTATTGGTCAGTCTTTTGTTAACGTTACTCCATTGCAGTTAGCGATGTTCTACGCAACCATGGCCAACGAAGGAAAGTTGTGGAGACCCCATGTTGTTAAGGAAGTTTTTTCAAATTCGGGACAAGTATTGAAACGGGTTGAGCCGGAATTGATTCACCAATTTAAAATCTCAAGAAAAACTTTGGATATCGTACACGAAGCATTATTTAATACTGCCAACGCTCAAGGCGGAACAGCTGGCGCATCCAAAGGTGTGGGGATACAGATGGCCGCTAAGACTGGGACCGCCCAGGTTATCAGTTTTTCTGCAGATAAAATTTTCAATAAGTGTGAAAACCAAGAATATAAATATCGTAACAACGGATTGTTCGCAGCCTACGCACCTGCAGGAAATCCAAAAATTGCAGTGAGTGTAGTGATTGAACATGGATGTCACGGGGCAAGTGCCGGTGGTCCAGTCGCGAAGGCGATTATCTCTGCCTATATGAATAAATATTATCCTAGCTATCAGAAAAAAATTATTGCACAAGAAAATGCAAAAATGACTTGGACTCAAATCCAAGAAGACAATCGAGTGAATCCAGTTCCAATGGTACTTGAAAACGATACCAAAGATTACTTTGACGAAACTGGAAAATTAATAAGACCTTACACCTTAGAGAAAGGTGGGCAAGTGCAAACCGGACCGTTGGAGTAAGAATGTTTAATTTCAGAGAAGAGCTTAAAAGATACGATTATTCTTTTTTCGGAATTTGTACCGCCATATTTGTTATTGGTATTTTAAATCTTTATTCGGCCACGCACTCCCAAGGAATTGGGCCAGAAGAGGGTCTTTATAAAACTCAAATTGTTTGGTTCATCTTTTCTTGGATTATTGGGATTGTCGTAAGTTTTATTCAACCAAAAAATTTTTTTCGGCTCGCTTATCCGTCCTATTTAATAAGTGTCATCCTGCTTATTATGGTTTTAGTTGTTGGACACTCTGCTCTTGGAGGTCAGCGCTGGATTGGTTTTGGATCATTCAAGTTTCAGCCTTCAGAGATTACCAAAATAGCAATGGTCTTGGTTCTTTCACGCTGGTATTCAAAAGCTTCACCTGAACAAGAAATTGGTTTTAGAGAGCTGATTATTCCTTTTTTAATCACCTTTATTCCGGCCATGATGATTATCATTCAACCCGATCTGGGAACTGGAATGCTTGTCATGCTGATTTTTTTCATCATAACTTTTTACCGTAAATTAAAATGGAAAACGATTACCATCATGGCGATCATTGCAATGATCAGCGCCACTGTTGTGTATAATTTTGGTTTACGTGAATATCAAAAGAAACGTATTACCACTTTTATCGATCCAGAATTTGATGCAAAAGGATCGGGATATAACGCCATTCAATCTAAAATCGCCATTGGATCAGGCCAATTTTTTGGGAAGGGATTCCGCAGATCAAGTCAGGGAGCACTCAATTATCTTCCTGAAAACCATACTGACTTTATTTTCGCCATCTTCAATGAAGAGCATGGCTTCGTGGGATCAATCTTTTTAATTGCTCTTTATATTGCACTTTTCTATCGACTTCTATGGCTTGCCTCCAATGTTAATAAGATCTTCGACTCCGTGGTCGTTGTCGGGATACTCGCTATTTTCTTCTGTCACACCATGATCAATATGAGTATGGTTTCGGGATTGATGCCTATTGTAGGGGTGCCTCTCCCTCTCATGTCCTATGGGGGATCCAATCTTTTGACCTTCGGGATTTGTTGCGGAATCGTCACTTCTATCAGTAACGCCCGAAATCTCTTTTAATGTACTGAACATCGCCTGCTTCGGCTCCTGCCTCCGCAGACATACAATCCATCCTGGATTTATAGTCCTACTATCATACTTGACTTGCAGAATCTCTTCATGGGACACTAATTTGGTCTCATTTAAGGACTATGAAGGTCCGGGAGTTGTTTCATGAAGAAAGTTTCAAGCATTGGCAGTCTAGTAAAAAAAATTTACCGAACTTATTCAGGCGAACTTTTGACCCTTTTACAAGTAAGGGGCTTCACTGATTTACGCCCGTCATTTCTAGAAGTTCTTTTGTTTATTTGTGAACATCAGGGGCCGACTATTAAAGAAATCGGTTACGGTTGCGGTCTTAAAAAACAAACGATGACATCCCATTTAAATGAACTGGAAAAGCGCGGCTATATTGAGCGCAAAGTGAATATTCAAGACAAACGTGAACAAAATATTTTCCTTACTGAATTTGGCCTGAAGTTTAAACTCAATCTCTTTGAGTGCATCAACGAAATTGAAAAAAAATATACCGATTTAGTAGGGGATTTGGAACTCAATAGAGTTGAGTTAATTCTTAAGAATTTTCACTCAAAATTGCTGATTCAGCCCGGTCTTTTTGAGCATCTTTCCGAATAAAGTAAAAAAAATTGCTTAGACGTCAATGTTTGGAGCATCTTCTTTTTTGGCTTCAACTTTTTCATTTCCAGGCCAAAATTCATAGCCACCTGAAATATTATTGATATTAAAGAAGCCTTTTTTTACTAACATTTCACAGGCCTGAATTGAGCGAAGTCCATTTTCTGAAATGATCATTACGGGAACAGTTTTGCTTGGGATTTCCACGAAGCGAATATGAAGTTCTTCTAATGGAATTTGAATAGCTTCTTTTAAGCGAGGGCTTTGAAAAGTTTTTTGAGATACATCTAAAACAAAGAAATCAATATTGGGATTATTGTAAATTTCCCAGGCTTTTTGTGGGCTGATATCGTTATACGGTCTCCCCATCAAAATCATATTATCGTCGATTTCTTCGCCGTTTTTTACTCGAACCAAATGGTTTCTTTGAAGAGTAATAGAGAAGTCTAGTTTTTCATCCATGCGAGTAATATTTTTCTCGATATTATTAAGACGAGAATTGATGAACTCTAACATTTGAAAAATTTTAAGATCCATTGCTGTCACTCCTAAATGGGCCAATCGCTACCATTTCAATTGTAGCGAAGAGCACGAATCTTTTGGAGTGAGGCAAAAGCTGCTAGGTCCTTATAAGAACCTAGCCTCTGTAGGAATGAATAAGAGCTAAAAGATTTTTGTGTTGAATAGCGCTCATGCTGCCTACATCGCAGTGTAATCTGTTAACTGCATGGGCCTTGGCAAATTTAGTGAAGAGATCAGTAGCTTCATCAATATTAAAAGTGATTTTCTCATCACTTCCATAAAGTTTCCTAACTACTTTCATCGGGTATTTGCTGATGCTTTCTTCATCCACATAATATTTTGAAAGTCTGCCACTTGAGCCGGAACGAATATATTCAATATTTTCTTTTTCAAGAAAAGCCTGAACAGTTTGCAGGTGAGTTTCTTGGCTTTCATTGAAAGATTCAAAAATCTTTTGAGGAACTTGATTTTTTATAATGGCATCGGCGTATTTATTTTTACTCTTCTTTAAGACTTTCATTAAATAGTGATCGTCGTGTTCAATATATTCTTCAATTGAAGCAGGGATAGTGTATTCAAGCGGTGAAGTTTTAAAGTATTTATAAAGCAATTGCTCCAAGCATACAGCTCGGTAATGAAAATAAACCATAATGAACATATGGTAGCGAGACAAAAGAAAATCATCAAAAGTCACAACCGCACGTTCATTGATTCCCAGATAAGCAGTATTATTTTCAATAGAAATTTCTAGATTATCCAACAACCAATCGAGATCGTATGAGCCGTAACTGACTCCACAGAAATAACTGTCTCTTAGCAGATAATCCATTCGATCACAGTCGAGTTCACTTGAAACCAGCTGGTGAAGAATTGGAAAATAATTAATTCCTTTCACGGTGAAGTAACTTGCATCACTCGTGTGTCCAGTGATCAGGTCGGCAATATATTTTCTTCCCACGCCAAACTTTTTTTCGACCAATGAAAATGAACCGGCAAAAGAACTGTCGACGATGGATTTGATTGTATAATCTTCGTGAGTCGCTTGGCGGTCAGTTTTCTGATCTTTCTTAGAAAGAAAATCAGTTGGAATATTGAGCTCTGAAAGTTTTGGCATAACCGTTTCAGTTGAATGCGAAAGAGGGGCGTGTCCCACATCATGAAGCAAGCAGGCTAGCTTAAAAGTTTCTTTTAATCGTTGAATATCTTTTTCAAAAAGAGTTTCTTTAAAGAGTCGATCAAAAGCTTTTTCCGCAATATGCATGACACCTATTGAATGAATAAATCGGTTATGAGTCGCTCCTGGAAAAACATATTCTGAAAAACCAAGCTGCTTGATATTTCTTAAACGTTGAAAAAAATCATCGCGAATAATAGGAATTTCTTCATCTAAAATATGAATAGAACCGTGGACGGGATCGCGAATTTCCATTGGGAGATTTCCTTATTCAGTTTTATCTAACGTTTCTTGATTGGCCTTTAACCAATTAATAATATCCAAAGACTCATGCATCGGATCGCCATTGATAAATAGGCACGGCACCGTTTTTCTGCCAGTAATATAGATAAGCTTTTGCATCTCATTTATGTCGTCATAAATATTTTTGTAAGCAACTTTGATTTTAAGTTCATTAATAATATTCAATACTCTTTGGCAATAAGGGCACGAATCAAAATAATACAATTCTAATAATGGAGCTTTCATCTTTAGCCTTATTCTAGATTAAAAAAAAGGCTTCTTTTCAGAAGCCTTTTTTTTATAAATGTTTAGAAATCGTCATCATCATCATCAATCATTTCTTCACTACTGCTACTTCCAGGCCCTGATTTTTTTCCAAGAGCGTACTCTTCGTCTTCATCAAGAATATTGCTTAGATCAACATCTTCCGGTTTATCGAAAGCGTCGTTGTAGCCCCAACCGTAAGAGTAAGCACCTTCGGTTTTAACTTCCTCGTCTTCATCTGGATCAAATGAGCCACCTGAAAAACGTGGATCGCCTTCTGCTTCATCATCCTCATTAGCAAAGTCTTCATCGGCCATTGCTTCATCGACAGTTTCAGCATCCTCATCTTCAAGAAGATCAACTTCTAAATCAAAATCCTCGTCGTCTTCATCTTTGATTACGACAGGTTTAGCTTTTGATTTAGCCTTAATTGGAGCCGCTGAATTTTTATATTTCTGAATGGCCTCTTCTTTAGAAAGAACCTTCGACTTTTTGTCCACTTTTTTTGCAGGAACGCTAACTGCTTTCGCCTTTTTAGCTGCAACTGCAACAGGAGCTGTTTTTTTGGCAGGAGCTTTTTTAGCGACTGGCTTTTTAACTGAAGCCGCTTTTTTGGCAGGAACTTTTTTAGCCACTGGCTTTTTAGCTGGAGCCGTTTTTTTGGCAGGAGCCTTTTTAGCGACTGGCTTTTTAATTGGAGCCGTTTTTTTAGCAGGAGCTTTTTTAGCCACTGGCTTTTTAGCTGGAGCCGCTTTCTTTGCAGGTGCTTTTTTTGCAGGTGCTTTTTTTGCAGGTGCTTTTTTTGCTGATTTTAAAGCTTTCGATTTTGCCATTATCTTACCCTCTTTTCTCTATAGATGACTGCTAATGATCTAGTATCAACTGGGAGCTAGTATATATGTACTATTTGAATTTTTTCAAGGATTAAAAATCGAGAAAGTAACTATTGTTGCCGACTTCACTATATTTAAGCGGATTTCGAAGCTGAATTTTTCCTACGAGATCATCGGGGAATGCTTTGTCTGATTCTCTTAGCGCAGGTTGCTCTTGGTAGACCGCAATGCCCGTGCCAGCGCCACCACCAGGAGCAGTATCCAGGACTTTTGCCATTTGAAAAAACTTTGTCGAATAAAAATTGCGTCTTGTTGAATAACTGTCGCTGCCCGGGCTAGTTAATTTTAAAGGATGTTCAGCAATGCCTTTTTCCCCACTGGTTCCCTGACGAGCGCCGGGGAAATAGGCGGTCATGAGTGTTTCTGGCTTAAGATTGAGATCTGAGCCCGGCTCATTAAAGTAATAACCAATATAAAACATACTTTTATCTAAGCCTCCTTCGTTAGAAGATGCTCTGTTGAGGAATTCAATCATCATTTTTTTAAGTGGAACAATGTCGCAGCCAGTATATTCAGCTGTGAAGAAATGATTAAACTTTGAAGCCAGGTCAGATTTACACCCAGGGTCACTGGCCGGAGCTGCTGGGAGAGGGTCAGGGGTGCTAGTATTACTTCCAGCGTTGGCATGAATAGAACGAGCAGCCTCTTTATTATCACCTTGAGTGGCCAGATTAAAAATACTATTGGCCACGACCAAAAGAGATTTTAAATAAGTGTCCACGGCAGGACCGTTGGTATCAATATATGTATTAATAACTGATTTAACCGCGTCTGGAGTTGTATACAAAAGGTTTGGACCGATGAGAGGGGCAAAAAGTTTGTAGGTAAAGCCGACTCCTGAAATAGCATTTAATCTTTGAACAATTGGAGCGGCATTATTTTGATCACTTACTTCCCTAAAATCTGGAACTAAATAATTAATGGCGTCGTATCTCGTAGGTCGCCTAGCGCGAATGATTGATTTTAAAACGTCATCCCCAGACATTGATGTTCCAGGATTAAGCATACCGATACTGGCCCTAAGAGCTTTTAGTTGAGGAGCATGATAAAGGCCTAGCGTTTCCTTGGGAGGGACTATTGCATTTGTAAAAACTCCTGCAATTAATGTAGGGACATTATTTTTTGAAGCAAATGCCGAATCAATAACCTGAACTTTTCCTGAACCTGCTTTCTGTGTAACCAGATCACTTTCATCTGCAAAGTCGTAAATCATATTGGGAATGCCAAAAAATACCGGCTTGCCTGTTCCAGGGACGCCACCGATAACTGGATTGGAGTCGTTTACCCAAAAACTTGAACTGGAAGGTATTGGCATGCCAGGTTTAAATTTAAATCCTCCAGCCGCAATGACTTCTATTTTTAATCCATTTATGTATGACCTAGATCGACGGTTGGCATCTTCTCTGGCCTCAACTGTTGCTTGATCTCCACCGGTGTAGGCAAATAATTTGGGACCAATTCTTCCCCCGAATGGTTTAGCTGCAGCATAGGCAGTCAGCTTAATTCCTGAACTCGTGCCAATGGGAAAAAATAATCCAATAAATTTACTCTCGGCCTTTACCGCGTAGTAAGTAAGAACCTCGGGATTTTTATTAAAGCCCATAATATAGCCAGGAACAGGTAGGGCCGATTTTGAAATACCGCAAGTTGCTTCCATTGCCACCCCGCCCATCGCGGCTGACCCAGCATTCGCAGTATCTACAAAAGTAGAAAACATTGTGGCGAGATTAACTGGCATCAACTGCAAATCTAAATAACGTTTCTCAAGAGCACTTGTCCCATTGGAATAATGAAAATCTGGAGGAATAAGAAATCTCGACAGAGGATATCCATCAGCATGAAAAGACTGGGGAGCAAGCTCCGTCAGTGATAAATTATATGACAATTCATCAATCGCTCCGCTACCAACATTATTGTTTTTATAAGCTCCTCCACCTAAATTCCGATAGGCAGACCAGAAAGCTTTTATGGGACGTTCATTGAGTCCAATTTCCACGGCCTGTCCCTGGAACTGCCCAATATTTTTTAATGAGATATCAGCGACGGGAGGACGGTTCACGATCATTTCTAAATTTCTTATTCTAAAAGATAACTCTAAAGCCTCAGGCCATGCTCCTGGGCGATTGGTTGCAACCAGTGGAGCATCCGGCATACTTATTCCGCCGCCAGCACCGTAGGCCCAAGTCAGCGCTGTTAAAAAATTAGCTTTGCTTCTTCTACTGCAGTCTTTTCCTTTTTCTTCAACCAGTTTGTTTACGAAGGCTTCGTGAATTTCAGAAATACCAGCAACACCAATGGCCGGAAAGCGCGGAATCCCAGGGAGAGCATAGATTGGACAAATATTGGTTTTTGAATTGTTGTGAATGCAGATTGAGGGAATATTGTATTTATCAAAATCGGTAACACCACTTATATCCGGAGTGGGAAGAAGAAAATTTACTGTTTGTTTGCCGGCAATATTATTGTCTTTTAAATTATAGGGAACAAGGCCCAATTGCCCTAAAACATAATACTTAAACATCCATTCTTTGTAGGTGTTTCGAAGCTCCCAATTAGCATAGGCAATATTTGTCAGCTGGCGGGCCTGAGTGGCGGCTCCCGAAAAGGCAGCGGCATCCGTAGCGTTCTGTAAGTTAATTTTAGCTTTTACGAACAAACCGACATTAATAATAAATGCCAGCATACTCATGACGATGATGAGCGTGATGCCCATAAAGATACTTAATTGGCCACGGTTACTTTTAATCACTAGGTAAAATTTCCCATAAATTAGAAATCAGGTGTCTCAATGCTACCGAAGGGAAATTCGGTGGTCAAACAATACATTGAAAAGTGGTCGGGAGTGGTCCGATAAATGGTTCTACAGTTTGGTACGTTATTTGAAATAGTAAGCTTAGTTCTAGAGTGTCGAGTCTAGATAAGTGGAACGTTTGTTGTATTTCGGCAATCCCATCACTACCACCCTCAAAGTGCATACGCACACCAGACTGAACAATCTAATCACCAGGACTCGCGGGGGTCCTGGCTCGCCTTTATTCACAGGATGTGATGTATTTCCGCGGGAGGCAGGAGTCGAAGCGGAAAGCTCTGCACAGGGAAAATTTTCCTTCTAATTATCCCCTTGTAGATGAAGTACAATAAACCGTGTTAGTTGTGGAGAAAAATACGTGAGATCAAAACCCCTAGTCGACCGAGTTTATAAATACAAAAATAAGGCGAGCACTTTTTTCTGTCCTCTGTGCAGAAGCGAGCGAGGGATCTCCATTTCTCCGCGTTTAAGTAAAAAAAATTATGCTCAAATTCTTCTCACTTCTATCGTCTTAGGCAGCTTTCTTTTTCCTTTTATAGGGGTGAAGTGCTTTTTTATTTTTTTCGTGAGCTGGGGGGTTTTCGAACTTGCAGTGCGCACAGATTACAAAAAGCAAATTGCCTGCCCTCATTGTGGCTTCGACGCAACTTGGTATAAGCGAGATGTAAAGGTGGCCAGACAAATAGTTAAAGATTTCTGGGTACAAAAACAAATGCTTAGCGATAAAAAAAATCAACCTGCCGCAAAACAATTCTAAGAATTCACCCGCTTATAAATTGTCAGAAAAATCTTCTTTTGCTCCTATGATTTAGCGTTTAATGTTGCAACATAAAACTAAATTAATCAGGTAACAGTAAGCTTAAACGTAGCACTTGCTGTGAATAAAACAAAAGGGAGACTTCTGGAATGAGTGTTAACAAAGTTATTATTTTAGGCCGCCTAGGGCAAGATCCAGAGTTGAAATACACTCCAGGTGGGATGGCAGTTTGTAACTTTACCGTTGCAACAAGTGAATCATGGGCAGATAAAGCAGGACAAAAACAAGAAAGAACTGAATGGCATAGAATTGTTGTTTGGGGAAAACTTGCTGAGCTTTGCAATCAATACTTAACTAAAGGCAGACAAGCTTTTATCGAAGGTGGTCTTCAAACTCGTTCATGGGACGATAAGAGCGGACAAAAACGTTATACAACTGAAATCGTCGCAAAGACTGTTCAGTTCATTGGTGGACAAGCTGGTGTTGGAGCTCCGAAAGAGAACTCTCAATCTCAAGGTGCTTCACAATCTTACGATACTAGTATGGTTAATCAAGAATACGATATCTCAACTGATACAAACTTTACTGCTGATGATATTCCGTTTTAGCCTGGCCATCTTCTAATCTGTAAAATATTAGAGGAATTAATTTATTTAAACTATTGAAAGAAGGGAGATTTAGGTCTCCCTTTTTTTGTTAAATAATTCATAAAAATCTTTTAGCCAACCAATATCTTCTACAAACAGAGGGCCACTACATTCGCTTAATACGCTCCGAAAAAATGCATCTACATTTTGCTTGGTGCTTAAGAAGTAACTGCTTTATTTCGCATGAATTCACTATTTAGTTAATTTTGAAATTTTTTAGCTTGAATTGTTAAAAATTAACTTATTTGTTAATAATTAACATTTAAGTTAATTATCGTAATATTATTCCAAAAAAGATGGTAATTTTACTTTTAAATATGATGATTCATGGATTGGTTCAAAAGAATCGTTCGACATGAGCCCAAATATTAAAAGAACACTGAAAATTCATTCCGGTAATCAGGTAAAAAACTTCTTAGAAAATTTACTTCCAGAAGATACCATCCGTAAAAGAATTGCGGAAAACAATAAGACTGTTCCCAACGAATGGGGGAGCAACAACCCACATCCTTAAGCCGAACAGTGTTGCCAGGGATAAACTTCTCAAGTTATCTGCTCTCAATGAACTTGTTTTGATGAGATTGGCAAAAAAGATATTGGTCAATGTACCTAGTACTCATTTTTACGAATCAACTGAGCGCGATCTTTTTATCGTTGATAGATATGACAGAATAATTGAAGAGACTGACATTAAGAGAATCCACCAATTCGATTTTTGTCAGTATTTCGGTATTAGTAGTACTGATAAATACGAAGTGAGCAATAGCGGTGGAACGATTGGGCCATATGGAATTAAGAGCCTAGTCGAAGCTAGTAAAGATGTCTCCGAGATGTCTTTGGATACTGATTCATTCTTGGATTGGATAATCTTTAATTACCTTATTGAAAATACCGACGGTCACTTAAAAAACATAAGTATGATCTCGACAGGATCTGGTTTTAAATTAGCTCCATATTATGACATGACCTCTGTCGGATTCTATCGTGATGGAAAAGCATTTCTTTTTGATAACCACTTTGCATTTTTGATTGGTGGAGTATCAAAGATGAACGATATTGGTGATCATCATTGGACTCTTTTGGCGAAGGAATTGGGACTTGCTCAAGGAATTTTCCTTGTAAAAATTAAAAATGTGTCGATCAAAATCTCGAAGTATTTGCCTGAGGTTTATATCGAACTAAAGAATGAAATTACGAATGCAAAAAATTTGAAAGGCGCTGAGAAGATACTTAAGTACATAGGGACATCTGTTAAAGAAAAATCATATAGATGTTTAATAAACACTACGTATAAAAATATTCGTGAGAAGTGTCTTGAATGTGATAAGGTCCTGGCAACAAGAATTGCCAATAAATCGGTTTTAGGAATTGGGCCAGAGTGCCTGATGAAAATCGAGAAATGATCAATACTTAAATGCCTATGGATTTACTTCGTTAAGAGTTTGATTGAAAGAGTTCTTGTTGATTAGACCAATCGGTAAGATTGTTTAAATTGCAAAGAATTTATTTAAAGCAAGAATCAGTATAGTTGTTTTGAAATCTTGTACGTTCAAATTTGATACTTTCAAGGATATTTCAGATATAAAAAAAAGGACCGCAATTTGCGGCCCTTGCTATTTTAGTTAGCTGTGTGGTGTTTTTTCTTAACGTGGTGTTTTTTCTTTGCATGGTGAGAAGCAACTTTATGAGCTTTCTTATGCTTTGTTTCGTGTGCCATTGAAGCTTCACCAGCAGCAGGTGCTGCCATATGCTCTTCTTGAGCAGGAGTTACTGATTCGGTAGCAGCAGGAGCTGCAGCAGTTTGTGCTGAAACTGAAACTGAAGAAAGTAGAGCAAGAAGTAACGAACTGATTACTAATTTCATGAAAACCTCCATAGTGGTCAAAAAAATAAGACAATAATACTCTAATATTAAAGTTGAATAAATTTTTTTTGTCACCTTTTTTAAATAAAAAGCTCAACTTCTATTTTGAATGCCCGACTAGGTTGGTAATACATCTAGGAGGGAACATTATGAAAAAGGTGATAGGTTTAGTCGGGTTATTGAGCGCATTTACCATCCAAGCTGAGACCTTCCAAAGAATGCCGGTGCTGGGACTCGTTCCAGTTGAAAATATGTACGCATCTTTCGAAGTACTAACTCCTAAATACGATAAAGTGATACTTGATTGCCAAAGTTTTGTGAATGGCATGACTTTTTATAATAATAAAAAAATTGTTCATGAAATTAAGATGGTGAATTATGAAGATTGTAGCAATGTTTATAATTTTATCAGTCAATCTAATCAAGACAAAAAACCAGTCTGTATGGAAATAGGAGAAGAGGGCAGTGCTCTTAATCTTTCAAATGATGAGGCATCTGCTTGTCAATAATTTTTCTGAGCTCATCAGTCGTCTGAATTTCGATAAAAATATCTTGGTGATTGCTTTCAGCTAAAACATCGTTAATGGACTCAAAGATTTTAAATTGAACTTCTTTCGAGTCATCCATTTTTGAGTGAAGCTCAGAGCGCAGTTCATTAACAATTTCAGTATAGTCAGTGTTTCTTGCAATGTCGGGGGTTCCGTGTAGAAAAGGAACAACTCCCTCACCAATAAAGTTTAAATTTCTTTTTACGTTCATCGGAATAATTGTATTATTCATTCCAACTGAATCGATACTGACCAATAAATCAATCCCTCTAAATCCATTTTTCACAGAGTTTAAAGTATTGGCAATTTCCACCGCAGAGTCTCCACCAAAACTATGTCCAACGAGAACGACTGGTTGATCTGGAGCATGTTTTTTGATTTCATCGACAATTTTATCTTGCTCATCCCAAGAAAATCTTTTTGCTCCCGGAAGATTGTCGGCCATGTCTTTTATTCCATCACCATTCGAGATTCCAAAGGCACTGAAGCCTTCGATGAAAATAAGCGCGGGTTTTTTAATGAAGCTTAATTTTGGTGGAAAGTTATCTGAAATTTTTTCTTCCAGTTTTTTAGCATCTTTAGATTCGCTCGGAACAGTGATAGGAAGAACGGGGATCTTGGCGAGAGTTTTGGCAATATTGGTGGCCGTACTTGTGGCTTGTTCAGCTTTCATCGAAGCGCTTGGAGGTTCTGCTGCTTCTGGAGATGAGGTGGGGTCTGTCGGTTGCGCCTGAGTGGCATTGAGAGTCTTCGCGGTTTCAGAAATATCAGCGGGAGCATGAGTTTTAGCGGCGTAGACCTGTGTCCCCTTACCATTCATTGGTTTAAGGTTTTTTAGATTATCGTTCTTAATAGGTTCTCTGGTCTTTGGTTGAACCGTTGTCATTAAAAGATTATAGAGCGAGATGGCATTGCCACATAGCGGGTAAAACTTGTCCTAATAAAAGTTGATTAAAATAGTTCAGGGCTTTGAAAAATACTAGTGAAGGCCTTTTTCAGTGGTAGCATCTGTTGCTTCTCCAGAGGAGTTTTTTTTAAAACAATACCCGTTCCTCGAGGAGACTCGATTATAAATTCCAGTTTTGGAAGTTTATTTCTAAGGTTAGTAAGATGAGTGTTCACCGTGCGATCAAGAACATTTTCTTGATTCCAAGCTTTTTTCATCATCGTTTCGCGCGTAATTTTTTCAGGAAAATTTTTAATGAGCGAAGTCAGGATTTTAAATTCAATTGGAGTGAGGTTTAAATTAACTTCGTGGTGGAAAGCTTCAAGTGTTTCAAGATTTAATTTAAGAGAGTCAAGTGTGAGATGTTTCTCTTCACTATTTCTTTTTGAGAAAAGATTTATTTTATTCAAGATACGCAATTCAATTTCTCTATCGCTGAGAGTTCTGTAAATGATGTCACTGGCCTGTGAAGCAAGGGCTTGATAGCGGATAACTTGCAATTCATCAGAGGTGTACATGAGAACTGGTATATTCGAAAAACGGGATTCATTGATTTCTTTTAAGACTTGAAATCCATCTCTATCTGGCATGTGAATGTCCAGTAGAATGGCATCGTATTTTTGCCCCTCGAGTAAATTGAAAATATTTTTAGAAGAAGTCGATATGGTAATATCGAAAGTATTAGAATACTTTTCTTTAAAGATATTGAGGTTGGTAACGCTGTCATCGATGTATAATAGTCTGTTCATATTAAATAATTCTAGAGCCGATCTACTGAAAAAAGAAGTTTATAATATACATCAAGAAATCTTGACATACTTTTAGCTAAAACATGATAAATATATGTAAACATTATGGGTTTAACTGCCTACCGATGCATCTTAATCATTCAATTTATAGTCTTTCAGTAGATTGCCGAAAGCTGTCTTGTTATTACCAACTTGAGATTTGATTGGTTGCTTGTTCTTATAAATTGTATTTTCATCAATCAAATAGTCTGTAAAGGTAGGCAGTTGACTCTTGTAAACGATACGGTCGAGATGCCTCACAAAACCACTCCAATTATTAGTGCTGGAGTCCGTCTTCTTCACCTGTTCAAAAGAACTCATTTTTGAGTCCATTAGGTCTATTAGGTGTACTAAAAAAGCTTCGCTAGTATGAGGAAGCTTTGGTGATCCGTATTCATATTCTCCGTGGTGGGCGAGTAAAATATGTTTAATATGAGTTTTAACAGAGTAAGGAAAATTTTTAATTTTAGCAGCGTAGTGATCGACGATTTCCAATCCTTTCACAAGGTGCCCGATCAATTTTCCTTCTTCTGTATACTCGACAACTGGTCCTTCAGAGAGTTCATATATTTTACAGATATCGTGCAAGATACATCCGGCAACGACATAAGAGCGATTAACTTTATAGTGAGGCGAAAGAGTTACTGCCAGCTGGGTGCAAGAAAGAATATGTTCAAGCAGGCCCGATTGATAAGCATGGTGAATAGATTTTCCGGCCTGCCAAATTTTCAATCTGCGAGCGATTTCATAATCATTCAAAACACTCAGGAGAAGATCGCGAATATAGACTTCTTCCAGCGCATTTACTATTGCCAAGAGATCAGCAAACATTTTTTCAGGAGCACTTCCTGCTTTTTGAATATAATCTTCACGATTAAATTGAGACTCGGAGAGCACAGACATTTCCTGGATGATCAACTGGATTCTTCCCTGAAATTGATTAACCTTGCCATTGACTATCACAATATCACCAGCACTAATTCTTTGCATTGCCAACTCGGCGCCTTGCCATTTGCGAGCTTCAATTTCACCGGAATTATCGGCTAGAATGACGTTCAAATACGCTTTGCCGTCTTTGCCTTCTGCGGTGGCGATATATTTGACCAAAAATGGTGAAAGGACATCATCTTTAGCATTGAGTTGAGAAATAAATTGCGTTTTATTCAAATGAAACTCCCAGGAATTAAGCTATTCAATTCTTCGCCAATATGGCATAGTAAGGCAATCAAAAAAATGGATCATTATTTAACATATTTATAGACGTTATCCTGGAGACCTTATGACTAAAGTAAAAGTTGGTATTAATGGAATGGGAAGAATTGGACGCACCGTTCTTCGCGAATTCTTCAATCGTGCTGAAGCTAATTTTGATATTGTTGCAGTTAACAATCCAGGAAAACCTGCTGATTTCCTCCATTTATTGAAATATGACTCAGTTCATGGCCGTTTTAATGGCGAAGTTAAGCTCGAAGGCGATGTGTTAACAATCAACGGAAAATCGATTAAGTTTTTTACTCAAAGGGACCCTTCCGAGATTCCTTGGGGCGATTTAAAAATTCAGATTGTTATCGACGCAACTGGAATCTTCAAAGATAAGCCAGGTCTTGGTCTTCATATGAAAAGTGGATCAGTCAAAAAAGTAATTATGTGTGCTCCTGGAAAAGATTTGGATGCAACTTTTGTAATGGGAATTAACAACAATATTTACGATGCAGCAAAACATCACATTGTTTCAAATGCGAGTTGTACAACTAACTGTCTTGCACCGGTGGTAAAAGTTCTTAATGACAAATTTGGAATTGAAAATGGATTTATGACAACTGTTCATTCATACACCTCAGATCAAATGCTTTTAGACGGAGCTCATGCTGATCCACGCCGTGCTCGCGCTGCTGGCCTTTCAATGATTCCTACAACGACTGGAGCCGCTAAAACGGTTGGAGAAATCATTCCAGAGCTTAAAGGGAAACTTGATGGATATTCGGTTCGCGTTCCAACACCAAACGTTTCATTAACCGATTTTACAGCGAACTTAAAAAAGACAGCCTCAAAAGAAGAAATCAATGCTGCTCTTAAAGAAGCAAGCGAGACTTTCCTGAAAGGAATTCTTCGTTTTGAAACTGATGAATTGGTTTCAGTTGATTATATGGGAATGACGCATTCTTCATGTGTCGATGCCTCTCTAACAAATGTTATCGGTAACAGCGTAAAAGTTGTTGCTTGGTATGATAACGAGTGTGGTTTTTCAAACCGCGTTCTAGATCTTGCAAAATTCATAGTGAGTAAAGGACTTTAATTCATGGCTTTAAAATTTATTACTGATGAAAGTTTCAAAACAAACGTAAAAGATAAAAAAGTTTTAGCGCGTTTTGATTTCAATGTACCGATGGACAAAAACGATCCGACTAAAATCGCCGATCCGACTCGTATCGATGAAGCGCTTGAGACGATTCAGGCAATACTAGAATTAAAGCCTAAAAAACTTGTTTTGATGAGCCATTTTGGCCGTCCAAAGGGGAAAGTTGATCCTCAGTATTCACTGGAGCCAGTTGCTAAATATTTAGCTGAAAAATTAGGTCAAGAAGTTCTTCTTACTGAAACAGCACTTGATCGCGGAATTAAAATTCTGCTTAATTTAAATGAATCAAAAATCATCTTACTTCAAAATCTTCGCTTTCATCCGGAGGAAGAAGCTAATGACCGCGATTTTGCCCGCACGCTTTCAACTTATGGCGACCTGTTTGTCTTTGATGCTTTTGGAGCTGCTCATAGAAAGCATGCCTCAACTTACGAAATCAATGCTTTCTTCAAAAACACAGCTTACGGTGGATTGCTTTTAAAACGCGAGATTGAAGCTCTGGATAAAATTGTAAAAAATCCAGCAAAACCATTTGTGGCAATCGTCGGTGGTGCAAAAGTTTCTGACAAAATTAAAATCATCGAGATGCTCCTGGTATCTGTCGATAAACTTCTTATTGGTGGAGCGATGGCCTATCCGTTCCTGAAAGCTCAGGGACGCGAAATTGGAAATTCTCTTTGCTCAGAAGAGGATGTGCTGCTCGCTAGAAAAATTCTAGGAACACCAGGAAAAGGAAAAATCGTACTTCCAAGTGATCATATTGTTTCGGCTACTTTTGGTGGAATTCCAGAAGAAGTCGGTCAAGCGAATATTCCAGATGGGAAAATCGGATTAGATATCGGGCCTTCGACTTTGCAAAATTTTACCGATTATCTGCGCCCCGCTAAAACTGTGTTGTGGAATGGGCCAATGGGACTTTTTGAAAATCCAAATTACGCCAAAGGCACTTTGGGAATTGCCAGAGTATTGGCATCTCTAGATGCATTCACGCTTGTTGGTGGTGGAGATTCAGTCAACGCTGTAAAAATGTCAGGGTTGTCTGATAAAATGTCTCATATCTCAACTGGTGGCGGAGCTAGTTTGGAATATATCGAGAATGGAAGTTTGCCAGGCATTCAGGCGCTGAAATTTGGGATTGATTAAGAAAGGAAACATTGAATAAATAAGAGAATGGCTGCGATTTTTAGTCGACAGCCGTTCTAATTCTTAGCTTTTATACTCAAATTTTGAATTGAAGATTAGTAAATAACCGCTCAATTTGAATTAATGTTTTAAACTAACGATAGCTGAGATGATCCCAATACTTGCCGCAAGCATTACACCTAGACGCACAGTGAGGTTATGCTCAAGCTCCTTCATATCAGCTTTCACTTCGGTTCTCAAATCTTTTATTTCCGTCTGAAACTCATTTTTTAGGTCTTTTATTTCCGTCTGAAACTCATTTTTTAGGTCTTTCATTTCCGCCTGAAGCTCATTTTTTAAGCCCTTCATCTCAGCCTGAAGCTCATTTTTTAAGCCCTTCATCTCAGCCTGAAGCTCATTTTTTAAGCCCTTCATCTCAGCCTGAAGCTCATTTTTTAAGCCTTTCATTTCAGTCTGAACTTCCTTGAGATCAGTTTTAGTCATGAAGTAGTGCTCTTTGAAATCTGATTTCGTTGCAAAATTTTGATCCATAAGATCCATCCATAATTGCACAGACTTTTTTGCCTGCTCGTTGGTGAAGCCCACCTTCTCTAGTTCCTCAGTATACCTTAAAATATGAATCATAGCTCATCTCCTTTTTATTTTTCTTTAATAAATGCAAAGGAGGGTTGGTTAGGAAGATCGAAAGTATTAATATTTCATGGACCTAGCAACTAGGAATAAAAAATTAATTTAAGACTTCTCATTTTTTGCAGGACTCTCTGGAAAAAATGCCGAAACTACATCTGACGATATTTATTCTTTAGCTTATTGAAACAAGTTTTTTAGAGAGATCAGAGGTTTAGAGCAGAGTCTGCAAATGCTACAAATGAAAAAATAAATATAAAAATGCCAATGAATCTCATAATCGTTCCTTGTAATCTCAAATATTTTTCAAGCTGAGTATACTTATTTGGTACTTCAAAAAGCAAGTTTCTACCTATTGATTTTGAGTTGATTAAATTCTACGAAATCTTCGCCATGATAAACAAGATTCTTATCAATACTTGCACTTGGTTTTTTCATTTTAAAGATTAGTCTGTTCTGTAATTAACTCGATCGAATATTTTAAGCCAATAAACATTTCATTAGTGAAAATCTCAAACGCTAAGCTCTGTAATATTTAAAACAGTGGAGGAGATTATGATAATTCGTTTTGAAAAGGCTTATCAAGAATTTGGGAAGTTTTCTGGTGGTTGGGATTCAAAAATTGCCTGCAAGCGAATCCTCACCCCACCACCAGTTTTTATTCTAGCAGAAGTCTTAAAACAATCAATAACAATTCATCGCTTTGCATAGAGTCTAGTTGCATATTTACTCCACGCAAATTTTAAAGCAGAATCTGTAAAATCAAAATAATCAGGATCGATATGAAAAAGCGCGAAGTGTATATTGTTGGCAATTGGAAAATGCATAAAACTCTGGTGGAGATAAGTCATTTTTTTATCGAAATGAGCAAAATGAAAATGGAACTCAAGTGCAAGGCTTGGATTGCTCCGCAATCAATTCATATCCCAATTTTAAAAGAAATAGCTTTCACCACAGGCTCAATTCAAATTGGAGCTCAAAATTGTAGTGAGCATGAATTCGGCGCCTATACTGGGGAAGTTTCACCTATGGCCTTGGCCGATATTGGAGTGGAGTTCGTCATTATTGGACACTCTGAACGCCGATCTCTTTATGGAGAAAAAGACGAGGTTTTGAACAAAAAAGTTTTACTGGCCTTAAAACATGGGCTTAAAGTTATTTACTGTGTAGGCGAAACTTTAGCCGAACGCGAGGCTGACCAAACTTTTAGTGTCATTGAATCTCAACTTAATATAGGGCTTAGAAATCTAACTCCTGAATTGGCCTCTCTTTTAATGATCGCTTATGAACCAGTATGGGCAATCGGAACGGGAAAGACAGCTACCGCCGAGCAGGCCGAAGAAGTGCATGCCCATATTCGTAGGAAGCTAAAACTTAATGCTGAACAAACGATAATCCTTTATGGTGGATCGGTTAAACCTGATAATATCGACTCGCTGCTAAGACAAGAAAACATTGACGGTGCATTAGTCGGGGGCGCAAGCCTTAAGGCCCAGGATTTTAGGGCGCTTTGTTCAAGTGCCAGCACTGCTATGATGTAAGTAGAATCCTAACCCACGGCTTTATCTTTACAAAGGTTTGGTAAGTTTGTTATTTAATTAGGACGTTAATTTTTAGAGGATTGATACATGACTACAGCACTAATGGTTCTTCAAGCGATCACTTCATTACTTCTTATCATTGTTGTTCTTCTTCAGTTCGGTAAAGGAGCAGAAGCGGGATTAATGACAGCTGCAGGTTCTGAATCAATCATGTCGAGTTCAACTCGTGGTAACGTTATGGTTAAGATCACGGCTTTTTTAGCTTTGCTTTTTTTGGGAAATTCAATTCTTCTTGCTCGTATTTCAGATACAAAATATCAAAAATCAATTTTAGATACTGAAAAACCAATTTCACGTGCACTGAACACGGATGCAGAACAAAAAGCTGCTGCTGAAAAAGCTGCTCAAGCAGCTCCGACTTCATCTGCTAAAGCGCCTACAGCACCTACGGCTCCAGCAACACCTGCTGCTGCTCCGACTACCAAGTAATCAGATAATGGATGAAGTGCAAAAGAGCTTAATCGAAAAAGAATATGCACATTTAAAATCAATTTATTTTAACTCTGCTTATTTTGGGCCGAGTCCGATACGCTCTAAGGCCACTATCCTTGCGGCCATGGAGAGAGAACTTGATCCTTCGTTTTACGCTTACGACGATTGGATGAGTATCTCGGAAAAACTAAGAATTAAATTCGCCACCCTGATTAAGACCTCTCCCGATAACATCACTCATTCAACTTCATCTTCTGATGTCGTTAATATTGTCGCCAACGGATTTATATTTGAAAAAGGTGATAGGGTTGCGGCGATCAACAAAGATTATCCATCGAACATCCTTCCCTGGATGCTGGCCGAAAGACATAAAAAATTTGTCTTTGATAAGCTTGATCTGGGCTCCGTTGTTGTTCCGACACCTGATTGGTTAGAGCAAAATTTAAAACCACAAACCCGAATTTTTAATATGTCTTATGTGGCCTTCGATACAGGTAAAAAAATTGATTTAAGTTCGATTGGAAAATACCTGAAATCAAAAAATATTCTCTTTGTAGTTGATGCTACCCAGGCCCTCGGAGGGCTTGAGATAACGCCAGAGGAGCTTTCTTATATAGATGTGCTCACTGTCTCATCTTATAAGTGGATGCTAGGTCCTTATGGGCACGCCTTTGCTTATTTTAGCCAAAAAGCTCAGGATCAAATTTATCATTTAAATGCCAATTGGATTTTAAGTCCGAATTCAAAACAAGTTTATAATCTTCTCGATTATACAACTGAAACTCTGCCGGGAGCTCGTCAGTACGACAGAGGGCAAGCCGCGAATCTTCTTTGCTCTGGGTGCCTTGAAGGAAGTTTAAGCTTTCTTTTGGAGATAGGGCTTTCGAGTATTGAAAAATACAATGCGAGTGTTCGCGATTATTTTTTAGCTAATTATCCAAAAGAAAAATACAACCTCGTCACTCCGCTTGAGCATATGGCAAATATTGTGTGTCTTAAAGCAGTTGCTGGAGACAGTATTGTACTGGAAGCTGAACTTAAAAAACGCAATATTGATGTTTCAGTTCGTCAGGGAAATATCAGGCTTTCATTCCATGTCTTTAATAATAATCGTCAGGTTGATGAGTTGATTAAAGCTCTCGATATATAATATCAATTAACCGACTCTCTTTTTTATTTTCCCAAAGGCCCGCTCTTTTTCCTTATCACTAAATCCTTCGACTTTAAAACTAGGTTTTGGAATTCTAAATGGAAGAATGTTTTGTGGCTGACAAGGATCAAAATCTTCTGGTAACTCTTTATTAATTTTTCCAGACATAACTAATTGCTTCACACTCTTTGTGAATATTTCGAATAATTCAGGATCAAGTTTTTTACCAACAGATTTTGCCATGACGGCAATGGCATCTTCTGTCGGGAGAACGTCATGATAAGAGCGCTTGGTTGTAATGGCGTCGAAAAAATCAGCGATAGCTGTCACTCGCGCTAGCAAGTGAATATCAACGCCTGCGAGTTTGCCAGGGTATCCAGTGCCGTTAAAATTCTCATGGTGTTCATGAACAATTCTTTTAATAACTTCGAAATTTACACCTTCACAGCTGCATGAATTTTCCACCAATAAATTGAATCCGTAGTCCGGATGCTTTTTGATGACATCAAATTCTTCTTCAGAGAGCTTGTCTGGATTGTTAATGATGTCGGTAGAAATTTTTACCTTCCCAATATCGTGAAGTAGTCCGCCTAGGCCCGCTAAAACGATTTCTTCTTTAGGAGCATGTGGTCTGGCCGCTGAGTAGAGAGCAATACAATACATGGAAACATTGATCGAATGATCGTAAGTATAAAAATCGTGAAAGCTCAAAGTGGCTATCAAACTTTGTAATTTTGAAACATCATAGTCTTTAATGACATCGACCATCGATTCGACAGTTGCCTTACAACCTTGAATCGTTTCCGAGAGCATCTCTGTGGTAAATTCTTTATCTTTATCAAATAATTTATCGAGGTAGTGAATAGCTGAGTCTTTAATAATTTCTGATTTTTGTGAATCTGGAATTTTCGAGCAATGAATGAGACTTTTTAAATACTCCTCTCTTTGAGACTCATGAACGTAAAGTTGGAAATATTTTTTCTTAAAAACCTTTAACTCTTCTACGCTGACGGAATCGTTCTTTGGATAAATGCGAACATATTTTTCTTTGTTTTCATTGGTCGAAGAATTTACATACAGATCATATGGAATCGCAGAATCAATTGCGATCAAATCAAAAGAGATTGAAAAAAAATTATTACCCATTTTAGCCATAATTATCTATCGGTAACATTTGCTTGGTAGTTAAAAGCTTTTATCAATTGTATTTTACCATATTTCAGTGCCTTTATGGTCAAATACACCTAAGTCCTCTACAATACAGGGATGAAAAATAATAATTTCCCTAAATTAGACCCTTATATAGCTCTAAAGTTTCCCGATTTTCGCTTCTTCGTGACGGCTAAAATCCTAATGACGATGGCGTTGCAGTTTCAAGCGGTTATCGTTGGATGGCATGTCTATTCTATTACTCACGATCCACTTTCTCTAGGGTTGATTGGTCTAGTGGAAATTATTCCCAATTTTTCAGTCACATTATTCGCCGGCCATTTTGCCGATCTCTACGATAGAAAAAAAATTGTTTATAGCTGTCTAGCGGTGCTTCTCTTTTGCAGTCTCGGGCTTTATTACACGTCTTATCACATCGAGGTGGCCCACCAGCTTTATCTACTCTACGGAATTATTGCCGTCAGTGGATTTGCACGTGGAATTATTGCACCCTCATTATTTTCTATTCTCACCGAGTGCGTGCCTAAAGCGCATTTTGTAAATTCGACATCATGGCATTCAACTCTCTGGCAAATTGCATTTATGTTGGGAGCTGGTACAAGTGGATTTCTTTTTTCTGCCATTTCCTATAATGCCTATCTGGTGATTACCCTCTTTGTCCTATTGGCAATGATGGTTTTTCATTTCATTTCACCGAAACCTCACCTTACTAAAAATGATCCGAAAGCTCCGATGTTTGATTCAATTAAATCAGGAATAAAATTTGTATTTAGTAGCCAAATTTTTTTAGGCGCTATTTCTCTTGATCTCTTTGCTGTTTTATTTGGTGGAGCGGTGGCACTTCTTCCCATTTACGCTAACGATATTTTGAAGGTTGGGCCGCAAGGATTAGGATTTTTAAAAGCAGCTCCAAGCCTTGGTTCTTTTCTAATGGCAGCAATTGTTGTTTACTGGCCACCGGTAAGAGATACGGGAAAAAAATTATTGCTGGCGGTGTTTGGTTTCGGAATTTGCATGATCGTTTTTGGAATATCTAAAAATTTTTATCTTTCAATCTTCGTACTCGCGCTGAGTGGTGCCTTTGATAATATTTCAGTAGTCGTCCGTGGGACGATTATGCAATCACTTATCCCCGCCGAGATGAAGGGAAAGGTTTACGCTGTTAATTCTATCTTTATAGGCTCATCCAACGAGATAGGGGCTTTTGAGTCGGGACTAGCTGCCAAGCTCATGGGGGTGGTCCCTTCAGTCGTTTTTGGTGGCACAATGACACTTCTCGTGGTCATTTTTACATCATTTAGGGCCCCAAAACTTAAAAATTTAAACTTTGTAGATAATCAGAAGTCTTAGATTTGACTAATATTTTTGTTGAGTTATAGTCACGCGTCCACAGTCGGAATATTGCAAAGCGCGGGAGACTCTCAATGAAAAATTTCTCAACATTACTTTTAGTTCTAGCACTGGCTTCTTCATGTGCTCCAAAAAATGCAGGAGATAAAAATAGCGGATTCAATAATCCTCTTAATAAAATAACTACCATTCTTGGTGAGATGTTCAGCAATCGCCAGCAGTCATCTACAATGTATGTAGGTTTGGTTCAATTGCAATTGCCGGCCCTTTTAGCTCAGGCCCAAATGGTAGACGGAAAAGCAGTAATAGATGATGCAGCAAAAGCCGCATTATTGGCAGAACAAGAAGCAGTTATTCAATCCCTGAAAGATCTTTCACCAGAAATTAAAATTATTTCAACTTATAAATTAGTCTTGAACGCAATTGCCTTTGTTGCTCCAAGTAACCTGGCAGCTGAAATTGCTAAAATCGAAGGTGTTAATAAAGTTATCGAGAATACCAATTTTGACCGTCCAAAAATTTCTTCAACAGAACAAAAATTATCTGAACTCTCTACAAGTCTCTCAACTCAAGGTTTAAACGATCACAATACTGTTACTTTTATCGGAGCAGATATTCTTCATAAAGCAGGTATCACAGGGCTTGGTATGCGAGTTGGGATTATCGATACAGGTATCGACTACACTCACGCTATGCTTGGTGGTTCTGGTAAAAAAGAAACCTACGATTCAATTGATCCGTCAAAAGCATCAGAGTTTTTTCCAAACCAAAAAGTTGTTGGTGGAGCTGACTTCGTCGGTACTGAGTACTCTTCAGGAGATCCTGATGTAGAAAAAAATATTCCTAAACGCGATGTGAACCCTATTGATGAAGCTGGACACGGAAGTCACGTAAGTGGAACTGTGGCAGGTCTTGGAGATGGAGTAAAAACTTATTCAGGAGTAGCACCAGAAGCAAAGCTTTATGCTCTTAAAGTATTTGGTAAAGAGGGAAGTACTTCTGATATCGCAGTTATCGCAGCTCTTGAGTACGCAGCTGATCCAAGTGAAAAAGCTGATCCAGCAGATCACCTTGATGTCGTTAACCTCTCTTTAGGTGGTGGTTTCGGAAAACCTAAAATTCTTTATACTGAAGCAATTAAAAATTTAACTAAAGGTGGTACAGTTGTTGTCGCTTCTGCGGGGAACTCTGGAGACAATCCATATATCGTTGGTGCTCCATCAACAGCTGACGAAGCTATTTCCGTTGCAGCCACTATCGATGATATGCCACAAAATATTTCAATCCCTGCTGTGGGATTAAAAATTGGAGACTCTGAACAACTTCTTGAAGCAACCGAAGGAACAATTAGCGTTCCTGCTTCTGAAAGTCATATCTCAGGATCATTCGTTTACATCGGTAACGGTGCTGATCCAATTGCTGAAGATGTTCAAGCGATGGTTAAAGGTAAAATCGCTCTTATTGATCGTGGAGGAATGTCTTTCGTAGACAAGCTTGCTGTGGCAGTTAAGCTTGGAGCAATTGGTGCTGTTGTTGCTAACAATCAAGATGGAAATCCTATTCAAATGGGCGGAGAGGGGAAATTTGAAATTCCAGCTATCATGATCACAAAAGCAGTTGGTGTTCAAATTAAAGAGGCACTAAAAAATAATTTAGCAGTTGTTTTTAATTTTTCTCCAGGAAAAGTTATTACTCGCGATGATTTAATCGATACGATTACAGACTTCTCTTCTCGTGGTCCTCGTTCAATCGATTCATTGATTAAACCTGAAATCGCTGGCCCTGGCGCGAATGTTATTTCTGCTAAAATGGGGTCAGGATCTGAAGGTGTTCAGTTTAGCGGAACATCAATGTCTGGTCCGCATATCGCAGGAGTTATGACTCTTTTAAAACAAGCTTTTCCAAAATTAACGGTTGCTCAATTAAAAGCAAAAGTTTTAAACAACTCAAAAATTATGATGAAAGGCCCGGTTCATGTTCCAGTTTCTCTTCAGGGAGCGGGACGCGTTCAAGTGGCCCAAGCATTCAAGTCGCAGGTCATTGCAATGCCGGCAACTTTATCTCTTGGTGAAGTTTCTCTTTCTTCGAATAAAACTGTTTCAAAAGTAGTAACTCTTACTAACTTCTCTGATAAAGATATCGTTTTTAGTTCGAAAGCATTAAACAACAAAAATATTAAAGTTTCATTGCCAGGTTCATTTAAAATAAAGGCCAACAGCTCTCTTAAATTGAATATCAGTTTTAATCTTCAAAGAGCTAATGCTGACCAAAACAATATTGAAGCTGACGGGTTCGTGGTTCTTCAGTCAGGAGATGGGGCAGAGAAAATCAATCTTCCATTCCTAGCTGTTCTTAATAAAGTGACCAATATTATTGGTTCTGATTTTTTAACTCTTACTAATTCACAAGATGATAAAGTTGGAGCTGAAGTTCGTTTGGCCTTAACCAACAAAGGTCAAAACGATGGAGACGCTCTGGTCTTCAACCTTCTTGGAACTGACGATAGAAAAAAAGTACTTCCACCTTTAAACCTTTCTAAGAGCACAGGTTGTGATCTTGAAGCAGCAGGTATTCGTATCGTTGATAAAGTGGTAGATGGTGCAGATAAAAAAGTATTACAAGTAGGAGTGAAGTTATACGACGCTCTAACTTTTTGGCAGCCATGTGATATCTCCCTTCAGATTGACTCTGATGGTGATGGTATTGCAGATCTTGAATTAGTGGGGACGAAGGCCAATTATTTGGCAGGTGTAACTTCTGATACTATAGCTTCACTTTTATTAGATGCAAAAGCTGTTCGCGAACTTCGTAGCACTTATGAAGCTTCTCCGAAAACTGTTAAAGAAAATTATATCTCAGCTATTCTCGATGCTGGAGAAATGAAATTCTATGATCATTCAGACGTTGCTGTGATTGAAGCGGATGTCACAAAAATAGCGACTTCAAAAAATGGGAATATCGGTATTAAATTAGCGGTATCAAACCTTGAATCTGATGAAAATTCAGATGACTTCCTTGCTGATCATGAAACGAAATGGCAAAAAATCAATATTAGTGAGAATGCTTTTGCATTCTACAATATGCCTGAAGCTGTTACAGTGAAAGCTAATGATCTTGAAGTGCTTTCTATGAAGCGCGGAGCGGGAAGTGCAAGGTTACTTGTTCTTTATCCAAATAATGCTCCAGCGTTTAACGAAGTTTTAAAGGATCATCAGTCTCAAATCCTGATCGAAAAGTTTCAAAAATAGAAAATATAAATATTAAGAAATAAAAAAGCCCTCTGAAAGAGGGCTTTTTTATGTCTTATATATAAAAAAAATTATTTTCCAAAGTGAGTTTTGTAGTCTGCCATGCCAGCTTCAACTACCTTATAAGCTTCTTCCGCTCCGTAAACCGATTCAATTTGCATTTTAACAGGTTCGCCAGGAATAGTTTTATAGCTTAAGAAATAATGTCTGATCCGGTCAATGATCACTGGGTTGATTTGAGAAATATCATTCACGCCTTTGTAAAATGGATCGCCATTTAAAACAGAAATAATTTTATCATCAACTTCACCTGAATCGATCAAGCGAATTCCACCAATAACTCTAACATCCATGATGATGTCAGCTCTTTGTATTGGAAGCTCTGAAAGAACACATAGATCATGTGGATCGCTATCGCCTACTGGTGCCATCTTTGAGAAAGCTGCTGTTTTTTCTGCAGAGTATGTTTGAGGAATAAACCCGTATAAAACTGGAGGAAGAGAAGAAAATTTTTGGGGACGATCAACCATGATGAAACCAGTTTCTTTACAGATTTCATATTTGATCACATCATTAGGAATGATTTCAATATAGGCCTTAACGATCTTTGGGGCTTCAGCGCCAATATTGATTCCGTGCCAAGGGTGAGGACGACTAGCTAGATAGTTTTTTTTGCTCATAAAGATTACCTCGTTAAAGTATTGAATTTGGTGAGATTCTAGCACTATAAGAAGGGAAAATCGACCCAAAAGTTTTTACCACTAATCTTTGGGCACATAAGATTTAAGCCTAGAATAATTACACACTCTCAATTGTGTCCACTAGTTACCTATATACTTCAAATAACAATTCAATTCGGGATAAATCAAATGATGAGTTCAAAGACTAGTTCGCTGGCGTTTTTATGTATGGCACTAATGATCACAGGCTGTGGGAAAACAACACATACTCGGGTCGTTCAACAAAGCAGCGCTCTAAAAACTATTTTTGTTAAAGGGGATCCGCTGAACTTGTTAGAGGGAAGTACTTCAAACAGTACGTCTTTTATAACTCCCACCAAGCTTGAAGATTTTAAAAATTATTCTTTAGCAGGTATTTCACAATTTACAGAAAAAGAAGAAGTCGTTGAACAAGAAGATGTTGGTAATATTGAATCAGGCAATGAAGCGACTGAAGAAGATGCGACTAAGAAAGCTGGAAAAATAGTTTTTGGTTTTGTCCAAAATGGAAATGATTATATTTATACCAGTCCAGCAGGAAGTTTAGAATTAGCCTTTGAGTTAAAGAATGGGAAATTAGATTTAACTAGCTTACAAACCAATAGTGGTGGAATTTACGATTTAAAATCGATTCATTATAGCGTGAAAAAGACTGGGAATGCCTTTTCAATCTTGGCGAGATTAAATGATGTAGACGAAGGCAAAATTTTACTAGCTTTCTCTTTTGTAAAGCAAACACAACAGAAAGAAATTCCTCAAACGGCATCCACTTATAAGTATATTTATGGTCCAGGAGTTATCGTTCCTTGGAATCAAAAAGAAGTTTTAGAAGTTGATATTTGTGGGGCCCCATCAGCTAAAATCGAAAATACGTATAGAAATGGAATCAGCTTGTGGAATGAAGCACTGGCCCGTCGCTTGAAAATTGTGACCAAAAGTCTATATGTATATCCACCATTTAGTGACTTGAATACACACTGTATTTATACAGTTAATAATTATCAAACTCTTCCTGGAGATAATGTAATGAACCCAGGAACAACTTATACTATCGGGGATACTTTTCAAGGAAAACTCGTCGATTCCGATATTATAATCTGGGTTAAAGAAAATGAAAAAACAGGTCAAACTCTTGAAGAGCGATCATCTCTTCAGAAAACTATCGCTCACGAGTTTGGACATGTCTTGGGACTGGATCATCAGTTTAGTGACGGCTTGGCCAGTATCATGTCTTACGATGGAATTAGTTGGGTGACCAGTTATGACCAAGACGCTGTTGGTCAGTTATATCCTTTAATGAAATAATTATAAATTGAACAACTCGATACTATTTTTGTAACAAATTTTTAAAATAGTATCGAGATTTACTCCTTTTATTTCAGCAATTTTTTCAGCAATAAAAGGTAAATAGTATGGAGCATTCTCAAATCCACGATAAGGATCTGGAGTAAGGAAAGGAGAATCAGTTTCAAGGAGAATTTTTTCAAGTGGAGTAATTCTAAGAGCGTCTCGAACATTCTCCGCATTTTTAAAAGTAATAATTCCGTTATAGCCCAAACAAAAATTTTCATTCAAGGCAAAGCGAGCAAGTTCAAGGCCTGAGGTAAAACTGTGAATCACCCCTTTTCTTTTTAGTGTAGTACTAAAGTTTTTAAGGACAGCAATAGTATCAACGTCTGCATCACGGGAATGAATAACAACAGGAAGATTATGATCGACGGCGATCTGAAGTTGTTCTTCAAAAGCTTTCAATTGTTCATCTCGAGGAGATTTTGAATAATAAAAATCCAAACCGATTTCACCGACAGCGACAATTTTTTTATTTTTTTTAGGATCAGCTAGGTTTCTTAGCACATGAGCTTTCACATCATCATTCCATTCAGATCCTTCATGGGGGTGAAGACCTTGAGTGCAGTAAATTTCTGGAAATGTTTCACTGATTGATATCACCTCATCCAGATTGTCAGAAGATGTTGAAATGGTGATCATTTTTTCGATATTGTGAAGACGAGTTTTTGCTACCACTTCCGCGCGCGACATGGATTTCAACATATCGAGATGAAAATGGGTCTCTATTATTGGTAGTTCCAGGATAGGGATCTCGCGTTTTTTCTTGCTCATAGGCGTATTTTACTCCTGTCTTACTTTGTATGGAGAGGGTTAGCTCTTACTTACCAGCTCGTCTAAGGATTTCATCCATAATGGCATACATTTGGTCTGCTGGAAGTCCTCCTTCAATTTTAACTCCGTTGATCAGATAGCTTGGAGTTGAGCGAATATTGAACGGATCTGCAGCTGTGATCAAAGAAACAACTTTTTCTTTTGTCTTAGGATCAGCTACGCAAGTCTCTAGTTTATTGGTCTTAATATATTGATCCAGAAAACCAGCTTCAAATTTATCCTGATTCTGGAAAATTTCATCATGAACTTTTGCAAAGTCTTGTTTTGGCATACAGCTAGCGACGTAAGATGCTTTACATGCATACTGGTGCAACGGTCTTTGCATTGAAGGATTACAACTATTATCAAGAGGGTAAAAGAAATACTGAATATCAATTTTACCATTATAACGGGATGCAATTAGTGGCATTAATTCTGAAAGGCCCTTACAAGCAGGACATTCAAAATCTGAAAAGATCACCATTCTTATAGGAGCATTTTCCGCTGTTGCAATTTTAAATTCAGAAATAACTTTTGGATTCCCTAAGTTTGGAAGAGAATAATATTGTTTAATCAAATCACCCGCTACATCACTTTGGGCTTTTGCTTTTGAATCAATATCCATTTTAGTGAAACCGCTGATAACAATAACAATCACGGCGAATAGAGCAAGGTATCCTGGAGCAGGTATTATCGTTCTACTTTTTCTAATAAAAAAAAGATAAATAATTCCAGAGACGATATAATAGAGCGTACAAAATGGACAAAGTCCCTTTAGCACAAATAGTGAATAAGAAAAAAGCACTATGCAACCGATAAAATTTACAGCGAGAGTAAAGTATATCGTGCGTTCGTAATTTTCATTTTTAACGATCAAGCCAACCATTACAAGCAGACCAATCATGACGCCAAAAAGAGCAAGTGGCACACCCAGGATATTTCCAAATAATGAAAGAGTAGTCTTATCACAATTAAAAAACTGGTTGACGTTACAAAGTGATTTACTTTCCAGGCCCGTTGGAAATTTAAGATCAAAATAATGTTGAGTTAAATAAACTGAAAATCCAATCATCAACGCACTTAAAATAAAAAGGATGATGCTGGTTTTGAGTTTTTTGTCCTGATAAATTGTGGTCTTAAGCATATTTTCTAACTCCATTTAGGGTATATAAACATTCCAATTGCGTTCACTTGTTTTATTTCTGCGGTAGCTATGAAAATTATCATTTGAGAAAGTGCATATTTCAGACTCTTCAATTGTTATTCCAGGAAAAAATGATTTTAGTTGCGCTCGGGCCACAGCTGATAAATCGAAATAAAGTTTTCCTTCTCGATCTAAGAAGGCATCGTTTTGCTCGAAGTTTGCTTTGAAATCTGGCTGCACTTCATAATGTGCGGAGCTGATATGAGGTCCAATAAAAGCATAAAAAGGATTAATTTTTTTGATCAGATCATTTCTTAGAATTTCATTATGAAGTCCTCGCCATCCAGCGTGAACAAAAGCGTGTGCTTTTTCGCCCAGAAGAAGAATTGGCAGACAGTCAGCTGTCAAGATTGCTATGGGAGAGACTGAATCACCAACTATGCCATCAGCTTCTAATTCATTAGCTTTTTTTTCATTGAGAACGATGGCAGAATGAGTCTGTTTTACTCGAATGAGATCGAAATCGGGTCTTGACTGATAAACACAGAAAAGACCTCTAGGAAGTTTCTTTTTTAAAACCAATAAAGCATTAGGCATAAAATATTCTTAGATGTTTTTTATACTTTGTCTTGAAAATTCCAAAACGTCTTGGAATATTTTAGGAGCAGGAACTTCAAAACGCAATCTTTGGCCGGTAATCGGATGAATAAGTCCTAAAACTTTTGCATGAAGAAATGGGTAATTATAATCACCGATTATTTCTTTATAAGAAGCGCCAAGTTTCATCATGTGTTCATTTTTTGAGCTGTACATTGAATCGCACAGAATAGGCATTTTTAAAATATCTGCAGTGTGAACTCGAATTTGGTGAGTACGACCTGTTTCTAGTTTAAATTCCATATGAAGGTGACGGTCATAAATTTCTAGAACTTTATAATTAGTGATTGCCGTTTTTCCGCGAGTTCCACTATTTTTCATTTTTAAACGATTGTGTGGGTCGCGACCGATTAAACTTTCAATGGTTCCATAAGATTGACAACGATTTTTTATAACAAGGGCTTCATACACACGCTCAATATCGTGAGTTGAAAAAAGTAAAACTAAACCCTCATGACAAGCCTGGGTTTTTGCAACGACCATTACTCCACTTGTTCCCTTGTCTAAACGGTGAACAATTCCCGGGCGCCTTTGGTCTCCAATACCAGTGAGGTCTTTGCAATGCCATAAAATAGCATTCACTAAAGTTCCAGTATAATTTCCGGGTGCCGGATGGGTAACCATACCAGCTGGTTTGTATACGAAAAGCAAATGCTCATCTTCGTAAAGAATTTCAAGAGGAATATCTTCTGCCTCTGCTACGCAAGCGATAGCTGGCGGAACCAATATTTCAATGATCGTTCCAACAGGAGGCATTTTTTTTAATTCGATTTTAGGAATAGGTAGGGGAGACTCATCGCCAACGACGATTTGTTCTTTTAGAAAAAGATTTTTCAAGAATGTACGAGAATGACCTGATGATTTTTCTGCCAAGAATTGATCGAGGCGCTTATATTTCTCACGGTCTTCTGCCGTAATTGTATAAGTTATAAATTCATCTTCTGTCGTTTGAGTTTCGACTAGGCTTTCGACTGTATCAACTGGAGTGTTCACGCGGTGCTCGTTTAAGTTAACGGTTAAGTTAAGGTTTTAACTTCTTCATTCGAGCGACGTAAGAGTTAGCTACAACTTCCGGCTTAAGTTTTAAACATTTCGCGTATTGAAAAACAAAACCGCGAACATAAACAGGAGCTGGTAGTTTATCGTAGTCTTCACTCTCGATTCCCTGAAGATAAAGTCTTGAGACTTTAGTCATATCACTTAAGCGTTCAAGGTCAACACTTTTGTATTCGCGAATCTTGCGAAGGAGCTCGCCTGTAAATTCAGTAGCATCTTCGATTTCTCTCTCAAAAGTTGCGTTTACTACATAATCGAGAGCAAAACGTTTTTGAGTGACAAGTTTAGTGACGTTCGTCGTGTTTGAAAGGGTTTGCGCTGCTCTTGGTGACATTTCACCTATAGAAATAGGAGCTGATGATTGCGAGTTCAAGGTAAATTCTTCGCGGAGCATGGAACTCACTGAAGCATTGCTTGATTTATTGCTGCTATAAACAGATTCCCCTCTTTGTGGGGCCACGCGATCCGACAGAGTATTATAGTTTAGAGCATTGTATTCGCGATTGATTCCGCGAGCTTCATCGTAGCGTTTTCTCTTCATCGGGTCAGAAAGAATGGAATAAGCCTCTTCAACTAATTCCAATACATTTCTGCATTCTTCCGGGCTCATTAAAGAATAAAGTGCCAGCGAATCAGATGAGTATGCAGATTTCGCTCTTTGGTAGCTATGGTAAACTTCTTCTGACCTTGCAGTTGAAGGAATTTCTAATACTTCATAATAGTTTTTTAAATCACTGCTCATTCTTGCTGTCTCAGGTGTCTGTCTCATTAATTAATATTTAGTAGTCGGTGGATAATGCGATCAAAATTATTTACTAGAGTAGAGTTCGGAAACTCCATCAAAAGAGGTTTTCTCTTCTTTACACTCTGCCAAACAGTTGCATCGTAATCCAGGTAACCGACATAATCGAGATTGATCCCAAAATACTTTTTACTAATTAGCTTCATAGAGAAACCAATATCAATATCGGCTTGGGTTCGAACTTGATTAATAATTAATCTTGGATTCAGTTTATTAATTTCTGATCGAAGTTTTTGTCCAATAATTGGATTGATTTCAATCACTCGATTAATGAGGTCAGCGGGAGTTGAGTTTTGTGAAATTTTGGCATTCATCGCCTGGTCAATTAATGGACCAATCTCTAAAAGCTCTTCGGCCATTTTTAATTTTCTATGATAAACGGCCTTGATAAATCTGTATGAGTTCTCAATTGATGTCGGTTCAGGAAGAGTCGTAATAATTCCCTGATCAGCCGAGATAAAAAAGTCGATAGTATTAAAAGTTGTTCCAGCACCTAGATCTAGTAAAACGTAATCAACTGGAAGTTCACTAAGCTGATTTAAAAGTTTTGCTTTTTGCATTTGCTTTAAATTGGCAATCCCTAAATCATCTTGAGCACCGCTGATAATATATAAATTATTGATGGCAGTCGGAGTGAGAAGTTCGTTTAGACTCCGGACTTTTTTGGAAAGATAATCTGAAAGAGTTTTTTCAGGAATTGGCACACCCAAGCATGTATGCAGGTTGGCCCCCCCGAGATCGAGGTCAATGGCGGCGACTTTGTGGCCCATTAAAGCTAAACAAATGGCAAGGTTAGCTGTTACGAGACTTTTTCCAACGCCTCCTTTTCCACCACCAATGGCCCATACCTTTTGTTGGCCTTGAGTTCCCAAATGCGTTTGAAATTGATTATTTAGGCCTGATTGATCATTTAATATAGACACAAGATTCCATCCTCTTCTAATAGCCTTAATCCACAATCTTAGCAGATGTTTCATTTTATTATAGGAAGAAAAACACAAAATGTAAGGAAAAAATAGCAAAGTAGTTGTAACCAGGAAACTTGTAAATAATGCAGAGAGATTTACAGTAATGCAGGTTCTATGTAAGCTATTTAACATATTAAGGTACTTGAATTTGAATAAATGACCATCTCACTTGGTTTATTTTACTGCTAAGGAGCCTCTTAATGGGACAAGCCCTACAATCGCTAGTCAGAATTTCTTCGCCACTAAGGTTGAGATCAGACCTACACATCGCTCGTAAACTTTGGCATATGGCCACTGGTCTAATTGGTCTTACGGTTTATTACAAGTCAGGACTTTCAACTGATATGATGGCCACTGCTCTTTTGCTGTTTTCTGCGTTTTCTTTCTTGGTAGAGTTTCTACGTCTGCGCAATGAAAAATTGAACCAACTCCTCATGATTGTTATGAAACCTATAATGAGAGAGTCGGAGAAAAATTCTGTAAGTGGAATGCCATTTTATGCTTTAGGTGTTTCTCTTTCGCTTTTCTTTTTTCCTGAGACAATCGCAGTTTTATCAATTCTCTTTTTAATTTTCGCTGATCCTATCGCTTCTTTTTGCGGGATTCTTTACGGTCGCGACAAAATTTTTCCAAACAAATCTTTGCAAGGAACGATTGCCGCTTTTTCAGTTTGTTATATCGTTACTTTGATTTACGGATTAATTCACACTAACCCTAGTATGAATCTTTTAGTTTTCTCAATTGTGGCGGGTGTCATTGGAGCGGTTTCAGAACTTTGCTCTCAATTTGTTGATGACAATCTTTGCATCCCCGTTATCTCAGGGCTTGGACTTTTCTTACTTAACTTCTTAATTACCGTATTCTAATTCGTTATTTAACTCGCATTTCTATAATGATCTGTTTCGAGGCGTTCAAAACTTTTGATCGCCTCGCACATTTCAACGTCTTCATTTTCTGGACTTTCTCCAACTAGTAAAGCATTCATCATTCGCACGCGATCGAGCAGAGATGTGCTCTCTAAAAAAATTTGCTTGAGCTCAATATCCTTAATGAGAAACATGCATAGATTGTTGATTAACTTTGCTGGTGAGCTCATGTCCTTCATAAAACGCTCACGTTCACGAGTCGAGTTCACATGTCGGTGAAGCCAACTTTCAAGAACCAGATGCAATCTCTCAATAGGAGAGTCGGTGAGTGTTTGTGTTTTTTCGTCCAGATCATAATAGTCGTCGGTGTGATAAAGAGGATAGGGATCGTCTTTGTCCATATCTAATAATTTAATTCGCACCAGTCCCTGAATCACTACGCTTAAACTACTATCGGTATTGTGATCAATCAGAATAATCTTACCAAGAGTACCCACCCCTCTTGATCTGGTATGTGGATGAAAAAGAGCGATATCAGTGCTGTTTTGGTAACTAGTAAGAAGCATTTGTTTGGAAATATTATCGTTCACTGTTAAGGGAATAACGGTTTGAGGATAGAAGATATTATTAAAAAGATAGAGAGTCGGAACTGGCTTTTTCATAGAGATATTTTAAATGAGGATGCTCAAAAAAGCAGAATTCAGCCTATTGGCTTGAATTCTCGACTTGAGATTGAGATAATAATGCCAACTATTCGAGGATATCTGTGATTAAAGAATTAAAGCCTACAATCGTTCGCAAAATTTGGGGCGGAAATAAATTAGAAATAATGAAAGACTTGCCAACTGCATTCAACGGAATTGTTGAGCCTGTTGGTGAAACATTAGAAATTTTTGAAAAGCATTTACCATATCTCGCAAAATTTATAGACACTAGTGATGAGCTTTCCATCCAAGTTCACCCAGGAGACGAATACGCTCGTATTCATGAAAACTCCTCAGGGAAAACGGAGTGCTGGATTATTTTAGAGGCCCATCTTAATGCAGGAATTTATCTGGGATTAAAATCTCATGTCACTAAAGATGTTCTAAAAAACGCTCTTAAAGAAAAAAAAGCAATTAATGAACTTCTCAATTTTTATCCTGCGAAAGCGGGAGATTTCTTTTTTGTGCCGTCCGGTAGCATTCACGCTATAGGAAAAGATATTACGCTCGCTGAAGTTCAACAAAATTCTGGTATCACGTACCGAGTTTGGGATTGGGATCGTCTGGACGATCAGGGAGTCAGCCGCGAATTGCATGTCGATAAAAGTCTCGATGTCATTAACTTCGATCCAATTTTTAATACACCTGAATTTTTTAAAATGAGACATGAGCTTTTTTTGACGAATGGATTAAATGAAATTTGCAGTCATCCGGACTTTCATTTATTTCTTTTGAATTTAAAAAAGGGTGAAGAGTATCTAACAAAATTATCATCCTTAGCTCGTCCTTGTTCTATCCTGAATTTAGAGGGGAAGATCAAAATTAATCAAATAATCGTTGCATCTTTTTGCGCCGTCACCATTGAAAAAGAATCAGAATTATCTATTACAGCTCTCGAAAACGGATCGCTTTTACTTATCTTTTAATTCGCCTGCTTCGGATCCTGCCTCTCGCAGGCATACATCCCATCCTGGGAATAAAAAAAGCCTTGGCTTATAGGGGGATAAGACAAGGCTTGGGTATCGCCAGTGGGGGGGCAGGCGATAAATTAAATTTTATTTTTGTTCGCAGCTCAAAGGATATGTCACCTCGTGACCAGACTTGGCCTTGATGATAATATAGTCATTTGAGTCTGAAAAATGAGCAGCATCTGCAATATGAATTGTGTGCTTTTGGTTTTCAAAATCTACAATTTTAGTCATACCTGCTTCTGTTGATCTCGATCTTGAGATAACTGAAGCTAACTCTCTTTTAGCGGTTGTATCGAACTCATTAAAAAAGGTCACTCTAGTATCCTTAATTTCAAAAATTTTATTTGATCGAGGTGTGTGACAAACAATACTTGCACTTGCACCAAAGCTCATGACTGTGAAGATTGTGATAAATAATGCTTTCATGACTTACTCTCTTTTTTAAGTTTGCTTATGTTTGTTAAAGCAAGGAGAGTGCCAGCATTTGGGGATGTAGATCTTAGGGTTTAGAAGGAGTTTTCTACTATTTGGGTGTAAAAGTTTTTATAACTGTCAAAATAATAGACAATTTTATGGACCCCAAAGGAGGCCCATAAGGAGGGAAACTCCCTATGGCAGGATCTCAAAGGCCAGAAATTGTGTTCTTTGCGATTTTCTAAAGTTGTTATCGCTTACTAGAATAATTGTATTGTGGCCATTGGCCAGCTTCGGTCCAAAACAAATGCCTTCTATATTATCGAGTTTTTGGAAGTTGGCGGCCATTTGATGACTAAAGTCTTCCAGATCTGCAACCAATTCCTTCTCAACTGTTTTAATATTCATCCCCTTAATGGAATCCATTTTTGATATATCGGTAGTTTTATCATTAATAGAATTTTTGAAGATTCGAATGACTGATTTTTTAGCTAAAGGCATATAGCTTCTTTCAATCGAATAAAAATTATTATCATCAAGGGCGAGCATCTCAGAGAGACCTGTTTCACCAACCACCAGACCTGCTATTTTTATACTAGGGACTTTTTCCAAGCGATAAGCCACTTCTTTTACGGGCTTCAAATCTTTGTACTGAATGAGGCGGATAACGCTAGCGTAATTAGGACCAGATGTGCGGTCATCTTGGTTTAGAGCTTCTTCAGTTCCCATCCAAACAGTTTTTCCATCAGTAGTAGTTGTAAGTGCTTCAAAGGCTAAATTGTCTCTCACACCTATTTTATTTTCTTTATCTTTTAATGGAAGAAATTTTGCAGGAATTTCAATATTATTTTTATAAGCCCCAAGGCGAGTGAATTGAATGAATTCAGGAGGAATAGGTGGTTCATGGTTGATCCATCCCTCAGAACTCACGAGTAAATCACCATTGTAAAATGCTATTCCTTCAAAATCGATCGTGCCTTTTTTGAATGGTTTTCCTTCTTTATTTTTAAGAGTGACCACTTCAGTTGGAGTAACGCTAAAACTTTTATCATCAAGCTTAAAATCGAATTCGTAAAAACGGGCATCATTGATAGCACTTCGGTCGTCACTTATCGCGAGAATCTTATTTTTCTCTTTGTCATAAGCGAGCCCTGAAAGCCCACCTATTTCAGTTTCTTTAAACTTTTCCCCAGTGGGAATATTTTGGTCACCAATAAATCTCAACTTTTCGGCTGAGAATGCATTAGTTGTGGTAAATATACATGTAGCACATAGTGCAATTAAAATGGTTCCAAAAGTGTTTTTGCTAGAGAGTCTTTTCACACAATCTCCTTGTGAAAGATTTAAAACTAAAGTTAAAATATTAAACTAAATTTGGATCAACAAACCAAGAGATTTCTATGAAGTTTATTAGCATTATTTTCTTTGTAACCTCGATGTCATCATCTTACGCTGACGGCCTAAATAACCAATTAAAGGCCATAATAAAAAAGCATCATTTTAATGAAAATACTCTAGGAATTTATATCGAAGATGAAGGACGCGAAATTTTCAATGTCAATGCTTCGAGGATGATGGTTCCGGCCTCCCTGACTAAAATTGTAACTGGTGCAGCAGTACTCAATACGCTTCCAATGAATAAAAAGTTTGAAACTAAGTTGATGGCAAAAAATACGGTGAAAGATGGAGTCCTTCTTGGAGATCTTTGTTTAAAAGGTGGCGGTGATCCTTCTTTTGTTTCAGAGAAAATGTGGTTTTTGGTAAATGAATTAAAAAGAACTGAGTTGAATTCAATTGAAGGAGATCTCTTGGTTGATGCCACTCGCTTTGACAATGAACTCTACGACTCTGGAAGAGAATCAGTCAGAGTGGATAGAGCTTTTGATGCTCCCATTTCTGCAGCCTCCTTTAATTGGAATAGCACCAATATTTTTATCCGCCCAGGGCCGACCTCCGGATTTCCCGCTAAAGTTTGGCTTGATCCACAGAGTGATTATTTAGAACTGGAAAATAATACCAAGACTACTTCAAAGTCTGGAGTAAAGACTCTTGAAGCTTTGAGAGTGAAAGTCGGTGATCACGACAAAATTATTGTTAGTGGTTCTATTTCACTTGATGGCGCTGAAGCTGTTATCTATAAAAGTGTTTCTAATCCCAATTTATGGATAGGGATGCACTTAAAAGAATTTTTGAAACAAAGAGGAATTACACTTAAAGGAAAAGTGAAAGTAGCGGCCTGTCTGCCCAACGCCAATACCTTGGCGGTATCACCGTCTAAGAATTTGAATGAAATTACTACCGATATGCTTAAATTCTCCAATAATTTTGTAGCTGAAATGTTGGCTAAAAACTTGGCTGCCGAAAATAGCACGGTACCGGCCCGTATGAAAGATGGAATTGAAGAAATCAAAAAATATATGGATAGCTTAGGCTTCGAGCGTAAAGATTATATATTGGAAAACGTTTCGGGCTTAACCCGCGATAATCGCTTTTCAGCTAAGCAATTAGCTTTAGTATTAAACACGGTGAAGAATGATTTTCTTATATTTCCTGAGTTTGTAGGTGGCTTACCAATAGCAGGTGTCGATGGTACTTTAAAGAATCGGATGAAAACAAAAATGCTTGATAAGTCCGAGCAAAGCCTGGTACGGGCCAAAACCGGTTACCTTGATGGTGTTGTGGGCCTTGCTGGATATGTAGGAAGAAAGAATAATTCTCCACTGATTTTTGTTTTTATGTTCAATGGTGATTATCAACAAGGCATGGCCGCTCGTCCCTTGTTCGACGACCTAATTAAACAATTAAAGTAGGGAAATCAATTATGTCATTAGCAACCAAAAGAACCCAAACTCTCACTCGATCTGAACTGCAAAAAGTTTTAGCGGTTGCCCGTGGTGATGAGCTCGCTGATATCCTGATTAAAAATGTAAAAATTCTGGATCTGGTTAATGGTGAAGTGATTGAATCTGCCATCGTTATTTCTGGAAAAACGATTGCAGGTATCGGTATAGAGTATAGCGATTCGGATGCTCATCAAATTATTGACGGAAGGGGATTGACTGCCGTTCCTGGCTTTATTGACGGACATCTGCATATTGAGTCCTCAATGATGAATCCTTTTGAGTTTGAACGCATGACACTTCCTTTGGGCACTACTACTGCCATTTGTGATCCTCATGAAATAACCAATGTTATGGGAGACCGAGGATACTCGTGGTTTCTTCGTTGCTCAGAACTAATGCACCAAAATCTTTTCGTCCAAACCTCATCATGTGTTCCGGCCTTGCCAGGATTTGAAACCAACGGTGGTGAATTCAAACTCGTTGATATGAAAAAATATAAAACTCATCCCAATGTTTTGGGTCTCGCTGAAATGATGAATTTTCCCGGAGTGATTAACGGAGACGAGAGCGTTTTAGATAAAATTGAAGAATACTCCGACATGAATCTCGATGGTCACTGTCCAATGTTGCGCGGAAAAGCTCTGAATGCTTATATCGCAGCAGGAATTCAAAACTGTCACGAAACTGTGACCAAGGAAGAAGGGCGTGAGAAATTACAAAAAGGCATGGCGCTTATTCTTCGCGAAGGATCCGTTGCCAAAAATTTAAAAACCCTTTCTCCGCTGGTGACTGAATTTAATTCGACTCAATGTTTTCTCTGCACTGATGACCGCAATCCTTACGAAATATTAAAAGAAGGTCATATTAATTATTTGATAAAAAAAATGATTAATGAATTAAAGATCCCTGTACATATCGCTTACAGACTTTCTTCTTACTCAGCCGCGAGACATTTTGGTTTAAAACGTTTGGGCCTTATTGCTCCAGGTAAACAAGCCGATATTGTTTTGTTAAAAAATCTAGAAAAGGTTGAAATTGCCCAAGTCTATATGGCAGGTAATAGAATTCAAAACTTAAAATTGAATGAAGAGCTCAAAGAAAAATTGAAGCATTCTCACCCGCCTTTAGAGAACACTATCAAGCGTGAGCCTTTAACTGAAAATGATTTTCAATATAATTTAAAAGTTGGAAAGTATAATGTTATTGAAATCGTAAAAGATGAAATTATTACCAATCATATTATTGCAAAGTATGACGGCGAAAAATTTGATCAAGATGATATTCTCTTTATAGTTAATATTGAACGCTATGGAAATAATTTAAAACCGGCACTTGGATTGGTAAAAGGAATCGGTTTATCAAAAGGGGCAATCGCCGCCAGTGTTGCTCATGACTCTCATAATTTAATGGTAGTCGGAAAAACGATTGGTGAAATCGTGGTTGCGGTCAATGCTTTAATTAAGTCAGGCGGAGGACTTTGTGTCGTTGATGGAAAAAATGTCACGGCGCTGCTGGAACTTCCTTTGGCCGGATTGCTCAGTCTGAAAACGGGAATTGAGATTTATGAGGAAATTAAAAAATTAAAAATTGAATATCATAAGTTAGGCATCACGCTTGAAGAGCCGTTTATCCAAATGGCGTTTCTTGCTTTGCCGGTAATTCCCAAATTAAAACTGACCGACAAAGGTCTTTTTGATGTGAGTACATTTTCTTACATATCTCTAGAGGCTTAAAGTTAAATGTCAGAATGGTTTGTTTATATCATCCATACCGAGAAAAATCGCCTGTACACAGGGATTACCACCGATATTGACCGCCGCTTCCAAGAACATTCTGGAGAGTTACCTCGCGGAGCTAAATTTTTTCGAAGTGATAAACCATTAAAAATTGTGTATGTTGAGCCTTGTAAAAATAGAAGTGAAGCATCCATTAAGGAGTCGGCCATTAAAAAGCTAACTCGGTTGCAAAAAGAAAATTTTATCAAGGACTCTATTCATGGTGGAAACAAAATTCACAGCGGAAGGAAAAAGCAAAGCAAGCACGTGGCAGGAAGCGCTCGATCTCCTCGTAAAGGGAAATAACGACTTCGCCACTGGTTCTACTACTCATCCTGAGCGCGGACATGAAACTCTTTTCGCTCAATACCTAAAACAATATCCATTCGCTGGAATTTTAGGATGTGCCGATTCACGAGTCGTTCCCGAACTAGTATTCGATGTGGGCATCGGGGATCTCTTCACTTGTAGAATCGCTGGAACCGTTTTATCAGATGCAGTTATAGGCAGTCTAGAGTTCGCGGTAGAAGTCTTAGGTGTGCCATTAATCGTTGTTATGGGACATGAAAATTGCGGAGCATTTCGCGCTTGCATGAATCCAGAACACCATCCAAATGTAAAAGGTATTTCTTGGCAGATCATGCCCATCATCGAAGAGTGCCGCAGCCTTCCTGGGGATCTTCTTTATAATTCGATTTTAGCAAACGCACGAAAAGTTTCTCAGCAATTAAGAACAGTCGGTCCAATTTTAAGTCAAAAAGTAAGATCGGGGGAAATTAAAATTATTCCTGCTTATCACTCACTTTCAACCGGACTTGTGACTTTTTTTGACGTCGAACTTTAATGGTGCAGGCAATGAAAAATTTTGAAATTCTTTTTGCCGAAAAAATAAATCATGTGCTGGGAACTCTTGATCCGGCCCATGATCTCTCGCACGTTTTGAGAGTGGTAAAAACAGCAAAGATGCTGGCCCTGGCAGAAGGAGCAAATTTAGAAGTTATTATTCCTGCAGCATGGCTACACGATCTTGTTAACCTTCCCAAAAATCATCCAGAGAGGAGCCTTGCTTCTAAGTTAGCAGCAAAAGCAGCGTTAGAATTTCTAACGAGTGTGGATTACCCTCAAAAATATTTTCCTGAAATAGCTCATGCCATAGAGGCCCATAGTTTTAGTGGTGGAATTCATCCCGAAAGTTTAGAAGCAAAAATTGTACAAGATGCCGACCGCTTGGACGGGCTTGGCGCTATTGGACTTGCTCGTTTATTTTCGATTTCGAGTCAGCTCAATCGTCCTTTTTATCACGCTGAAGATCCCTTTGCCTTAAGCCGCTCACTAGATGACAAGCAAAACGCCATTGATCATATCGAAATCAAATTAAAAAAGATTGTTGAGCTCATGAATATGCCATCAGCGAAAGTCGAAGCAAAAAAAAGAATGTCTTTTATCGAAAAGTTTTTAGATCAACTTAGAACAGAAATCTTGTAAGAGATCAGTTTCAACTCATTCAATACAGATCATTTTAATTAATATTATTTATTAGAATTATTCTATATGGCATATATGAATAATGTATTTATTGAACACAACTAAAAAAGAGCAAAATTAAAATTGAAGAGTGAGGAAAGTAACAGGGAAGTCAGGGAGTCAATGATGAAAAAGATAAAAAAAAATAATCTCACATTTTTGTCTACGGCATTGGCCTTAACTATTTTTGTGTCTATGAATAATTCATATGCAGCTACCCCCTCAACCACCTCTGGAATATATTTTCCGACACCTATTACAACTTCTCCACCCGCAACTACAACCACGACCACTGGGGCAGCACCTACATCCACCTCTGGATTAATGATCCCCTTGCCTGGGGCCAGTGCAGTCTCGCCAGGAGTTAACCCCGCCCCCGCTACAATAAATTCACCTACCGCAACTCCTGTGTGTGTGGATTCTGGAGTCCAAGGAAGAAGATGTGGGATTGAAGCCGTTACTTTTTGTAAATTAAATCCTGAGGCCCAAAATTGCGAAACACTGAATAATGCTAAGGGAGATGCAAAGAAATAATGTGGATAAAAAATTTGGTCACCTATTTTTGATAATGATACTTGTTCTACTTTTGTACATCTCACCAAAGGCGTTGCTTGCTCAAACTTTTAGTACGACCTGGCAATACACAAATCCTTTTCCCGCAATCACTTCGCCCTCAATAAGTAACTATGGCATAATTCAAACTGGTATAATTCAGCCTGGTGTGATTGAACCAGGTGTAATTCAACCTGGAATAATTCAGCCTGGCGTAATTCAGCCTCCAGGCGGCGTAATCCCCCCATGGAATCCATAAGTAAATGACACTAAAAAATTAATCGTCGTTGTCTTCTTGCTGGTCGATCTCGTCAACACTTTCCCAGGCATCGTTAAATTCGGCAGGAACGTTTGGATCTACTTTGTCCCTGTAACGGTAAGGGCAATGAAGACAACCGCTCTGGCAGCAGTGCCCGCGATCGAGATGGTATTTTTCAGTGAAGACGAGATTGCCATCAGAATTGATGTAAAAGTCGACATTGAGAGTAAGTGCAGGATTAGTATTGGTGGCCATATTTTTCTTCAAAAAAAACGGCCCATTTCTGGGCCGCTTTTTATATATAGGTGCAAAATAGCATTCTAAATAGAATTAGGGACTAGTAACGTCCGCCACCGCCGCCGCCGCGAGGTCTACCACCACCGCTTTCACGATTTCCGCCGCCGCCAAATCCGCCGCCGCTTCTTCCACCACCGAATCCACCACCGCCGCCACCGCCGCGAGAATCTCTTTCTGGTTGTGGTTTAGCTTCTGAAACTCTTAATGAACGTCCTTCGTACTCTTGACCATCCAATTGAGAAACAGCAGATTGTGCTCCATCATCTGATTCCATTTCAACAAATCCAAAGCCTTTGCTTCTTCCTGTTTCACGGTCGATGATGATTTTAACTGATGCAACTGATCCAGCAGATGAGAAATGTGTCTTGAGTCCATCTTCAGTAGCAGAGTAAGGAAGATTTCCAACGTACAACTTAGCAGCCATAAAAAAACTCCAAAAAAAAGGTCAAAAGTGGGTAAACGCTGATGACCAACGTAACTATTAGAACCAAGATATAACACATCTCAGTGCCAGTTCCAAATATAAATTTACATAAATATTGTGACAGACCTTTGCGTTAAGAGAGAACTCAAATTAGAATTTATACATAAACATTTTGAGGATAATTATGGAAAAGATTTGGATCAAAAATTATCAGGCAGGCGTACCCGCAACCATTGAAGATCAGATGGAAAAGTACAATTCTGTCCCTGAAATTCTAGAAGAGACCTTTAAAAACTTTGCCTTAAATAAGGCCTATCATTGCATGGGGAAGGATCTTACATATGGGGAGATCGATCAACTTAGTCAGAAATTTGCTAGTTATCTTGAGAATAATTTAAGTCTGAAAAAAGGTGATAGAGTCGCCATTATGTTGCCAAATATTCTCCAATACCCCGTAGTTCTCTTTGGGATACTACGTGCAGGGATGGTCGCCGTAAACGTCAACCCGCTATACACTTCACGGGAACTCGAGCACCAGATGAAAGACTCTGGAGCCGTGGCCATCGTGATATTTGAAAATGCCTGTCATACACTTCAAAGTGTTCTTCCACATACCGAAATTAAATATGTCATAACTACTTCCATTGGTGACATGCTGGGATTTCCAAAATCCTTGATTGTAAATTTCGTTATCAAGAAGGTAAAAAAAATGATTCCTGCTTGGAGTATTCCGAACACGATCCATTTTGTCGACGCCTTAAAAAGTGCTGATGCCAGTCAGTTTCATAAACCAGTTTTAACTAAAAATGATATTGCATTTCTTCAATACACAGGTGGCACAACAGGTGTAGCCAAAGGTGCAATTCTACTTCACAAAAACATCATCGCTAATATTTGTCAGGCGCGAGCATGGATTTCTCCTTTAGTGAGTTTGGGAGAAGAAATTATTATCACACCACTTCCTCTTTATCATATTTTTTCATTAACAGCGAACTGCTTTGTTTTCGGATCAATTGGTGGATTAAATATTTTAATTACTAATCCGCGCGATCTTCCAGGCTTTATCAAAGAATTAAAAAAATGGAAGTTTACGGCGTTCACGGGAGTGAATACTTTATTTAACGGGCTTTTAAATAATCCTCAATTTAAGACAGTCGATTTTTCTTCGCTCAAGTTAACACTTGGAGGGGGAATGGCAGTACAAAAATCAGTTGCTGAAAAATGGAAAGAGACCACTGGAAAAGCTTTGATTGAAGCTTACGGATTAACTGAAACTTCTCCTGCTGCTTGTATTAATCCAATGGATTTAAAAAAATTTAATGGTTTTATTGGTTTACCCATTCCATCTACCAATGTTGAAATAAAAGACGATCTGGAAAAGACACTTCCGCTGGGAGAAAATGGAGAGATTTGTGTTAAGGGACCTCAAGTGATGCCCGGTTACTGGAATCGCGATGATGAAACAGCAAAGGTTATGACTAAAGATGGCTTCTTAAAAACTGGTGATATTGGCGTTATGAATGCGGATGGATTTATTAAAATCGTCGACCGCAAAAAAGATATGATCATCGTCTCAGGATTTAATGTTTATCCAAATGAGATTGAAGAAGTTGTATCGCTGCACCCAAAAGTTTTTGAAGTCGCGGCCGTCGGTGTTCCTGATGAGAAAACCAGTGAAGCTGTTAAATTATTTATTGTAAAAAAAGATGAATCTTTGACAGCAGAAGAGATAATTAGCTTCTGTCGTGAAAATTTAACAAATTATAAAATTCCCCGTCAGGTAGAATTTAGAAATGAGCTTCCCAAAACAAATGTCGGTAAAATTTTAAGAAAAGATCTTAGAGGTCAATAGTTTTTGGGCGAGTTCATCATCAATTGGTGAGCTCGTCTATAAAAATCTCAACGGCACTACTGTGAGCATCGTGTTTTTCTGTTTCAACTTTATCGGTTCGCTTCAATTGTTGCTCATGAGCAATATCATCAGGATTTAATTCGCTGGAGGGAGGTAGCTCAGTTACGACTGTACTATTTTTTTCTGTTTCAACTTTATAGGTTCGGTCCAATTGTTGCTCGTGAGCAATATCAGCAGGATTTAATTCGTTGAAGGAGGGCAGCTCCGTTACTTCTGTACTACCTTTTTCTTTGAACCAGAAATAGCGTTCAAATCCAATTCCAGCGACAACTAGTGAACCACCACCAATCGAAACCTGCGTTGGTGTAATGCTGGTAA
>JAQTTZ010000220.1 GCA_028710485.1 Bacteriovorax sp.
AGATGATTATCAAAAATTGTTACCGACTATCTCCATTGCCATTTTGGATTATAACGAGTTTCAAAATTGTCCGGATGAGGCGCATTCTATTTTTGAATTGATAGAAAAAGAAAGGCACGAGCTTTATCTTCCAGATTTGCAATTGCATTTTTTAGAATTGCCTAAATTTGAGGCGTGGACAAAGAGGCCTGAACTAAAATATGATTCACTTAGGAAATGGATGCATTTTTTTAAGATTAAGGACGATGCAGAAAGCTGCATGCGCGCAATGACAAAGGATCCTATGATGAGTAAAGCACTTGATGCATTGGAAGAATTATCAAAAGAACCAGGTGCTCAAGAATTAGCTGAAATGCGTGAGAAGGCCCGAATAAATCTGCAAATTGTCACCCAAGGTGCTTTTGAGGAAGGAATACAGAAAGGAAAAATTGAAGGCCTTGTCGAGGCCCAAAGAAAAACAATTTCTTTAATGTTTAAAAAAGGGATGTCCATTCCTGAAATTGCCAATATTCTCGAGATCAGTATTGCTGAAGTTGAAAAATTCTCAAAGTAAAATTAACGTGAACGTATTTATTTTTAACTCATTCTTGCATAGTAATGAGCAAAATCACTACTTTTTCTGGACACAACTCAGCGACGTGGACTGACTTGCAATTGAACTTTGATAACAACGAATATTGCCGTCGTCTTGATAATATATAAAATCATACTCGCTGGTACTGCGTCCAATAGAAGATGGAGCGCGAACTTTCTCTTGCGGAGGCATTGTACCAACTTTTTTACCATCTTTGTAAACGACATTGACTTCGCCATTAAGGATATAGCCACTCTCACCCGCAAACACTAACGAACCGAAAATAAAAAATAGAATGCTTGTCATAATTTTCATATTATCTTTTTCCTTTTATCTCGTTTGCAATGGCCTGGCTTTAATTTGTACATTTAAGCTTTTCCCGATAATCGGAATTTCAGAAAATAACTTTAATTAGATCCTATTTTTTTGGTGCCAAGTCCTAATCCTGACTCTGATAAACCTCATGGCATTTTGATCCATTACATTACTTTAAATTCTGCTTCAGTTTTGGCGGAATGTATTAACTCCAAAATATTCAACTTTTATATGTGCAATTCCATCAATTTTTTTGCAATCTCTTCAATCTGATGGGACATTTTTGGATTTGACAAGTGTCGGAACTTCATTGAGAAGCGCTCCACCGAAGAGGTATTTCATTAAGCAATAGCACCAAATTGTGAAGTCGGCATTGTAATTGCTTAATAATTATTTGAAGAAGTTAGATATTTTATAAAAATTGAGGGAGTGATTTATGGAAAAAATAACTATTGAAATGCCACTGGTATCACAATGTGATGTCAGTAGTTGCGGGTATAATGTAAATGATACTTGTCACGCAAAGGCAATTACTGTCGGTGACCACTTCAATCCAGGTTGCGATACATTTTTTGAAGGAAGCAAGCACAACAAAGAAACCAAACGTATTGCTGGAGTAGGTGCTTGCAAGGTTGGCACCTGCAAATACAATAACGATTTTGAGTGCACGGCCGAAAATATAATTGTTGGTTTCTCGAAACATGAAATAAATTGTTTAACTTACGCAATTTAATAGGGATGGTGGCCGCGGGCCGAATTGGTCATAACATTTGTTACGGGGGGGATTTATCGCGAAGGCGAGTACTGTGGCAAATGCAAATGCTAGTGCAAGTTTTTGTGCAAAAGATTTTAGACCCCAAGAATGATATCGTTTTTAAACTGTTTTTTTCAAAAGAAAAAAATAGGCCATTCCTTATTTCATTTTTAGAATCAGTTCTTATGCCTAATAATCCTATTGCAGATGCAATTCTTTTAAATCCTCAGATTACAAAAAATATGATGGATGAAAAAGCGTCGATTTTAGATTTAGTGATTCAGTTAAAGGATGGTACGAAGTTTGACGTTGAAATGCAGCAAATACTTAATTGAAAACATTGGTAATTTGATAGCTAATAATTGGATCTTTATTCTCATAAATTATTATTTGCTCGTTTTTTGTTGAGTATTTAAAATAACAATCGGCTTGATTAATGACATCTTTTCCAAGACTGCTTATATTTTTGATCGCAAAATTGGTTCCATTTTTAATTCGTGCCGACGGGTAAATGAATCCGTCTTTATCGGCTTCTCTCGTTGAAATCTCATACGATTTTTTATAATCATTGCCCATGATAATTTTAATTTCTGGATCATCTATTTTGATGGAATAAAAATTTTCAAAATTATTAATAATAATCCCAAAACAAGTTTTTGGGATTACTTCATCTTCTTTATCATTTAAGTGCAATCTTTCTTCGAGTGCGTGATGTGCCGATGCGGAGTAAGCGGTATTTTTTTCTTTTGAACAGTAAAAAAGATTATCAGTACTCAAAGGTGGCCTAAAGCGAGCGCCAAAGTCAGCTCCGACTGGTAGAGGGTATCTGAAGGGAGTGTAAATCAGCTCGTGCCGTGACTCATGGTCTTCGTCCAACAAAGGTTTTGTCTTTTCGATTGCAGTATTAAGTTCAATTGCCTCTTCGGTACTTAGGCCATCTATCATTTGATAGAAAGAAATTTTTTGTGTTTGAACAATTCGCCAAGCTGATATCTCCAACCTAGGCCCCACGTCCTCTAGAGTAGTCCAGATATCTTCTAACGAAAATTAATCCTTCAACGTCTGCTTTCATAAGATCGATTGGTTTTTTGTCGCTTAGTCGAGGATGAGGTGAATTTAACCAAGAGTTTAAATTGCGCTTACTTTCAAACATCTGACTCAGGCTCTTAAAGATGGAAATGAAGTGAATAATCAAATCAATTTCAGTTTTGGCAGTTGTTGGTATTTTTTTTTCTTTGAGCCATCTCTCGATAGTAGACTTAGGGATGTGTGCTAATTCTCCAATTTTCTCATAGGAAAGCTCCCACTCGTTTTTAATATATGTGAGGGTTTTTATAATTGCAGAAGTTTTAGCTTCTTCAGAGCC
>JAQTTZ010000106.1 GCA_028710485.1 Bacteriovorax sp.
AAAATCCAGCTTAACAAATCTAAACCGTGCACCGGTTGACTCCTTCTAAAAAGTTATTCTTTTTGGTATAATCTTTAGTATAAAAACTTTTAATTAAAAACTTAATTTCCAAACGTATCCTGCAAGTACAGCAATCAAAACGATGAAGTATAACTGAATTTTTCCAGACTGAACCCATCTTAAAACTGTATTTACTGCCCGGACACTCCAACCAGTACCATCAACCATACCGCTATCGATAACTGTATTGTCAAACCAGCGTGAAACAGAATAGGCAAAACGATTTACCGCAGCCCAACCATCAACGCCATACTTGTCATAAATCCCCATATCAAACCATGCAAGAAAATTATTAAAAGGAATCAGTCCTTTCTGAATAATTTTTCCGATATAAAGATCATCGAAATAATATTTACCTTGAAGAGTTCTTCTCCAGCCAGCAAAAGCTTGCGCCCACCAATCAGGATTAAGCGATTTTTTAACATACATTGAATAGGCTAAGAAAATACCAGCGAAGGCAATGAGAATAGAAGCGAGCGCACCCATATGATGAATTTGATGAACGTGGTGAGCTTCTTCTTCGCTCATTCCATGTTTTTCATCGTATTCAGCTTTTGGAAGTTCGATTTTATCGCGCGTATCTACTAATCCCAAATCTTCTGACTTATATTCAGCAAAGTGATGAAGGCTAGCTGCATCTGGCCTGTGAATTAATGTTGAAAACCATTCGTTCTTTGATCCAAAAAGATTCACTTCGCCCTGCCCAGTGAAAGATCCAGAGTAGAATAAACCAAGAGTAAATACCGAAAGAATTAAAAGTGGAATATTTGAATTCCAGTTTAAATGTTCTTCGTGAGCGTGATCATAAATATGGTGATCGCGTGCTTCACCAAAGAAAGTTAAGAACAACATCCTAAACATATAAAATGCTGTTAAAAGTGCACCACCGAAACCTAGCAGCGCTACTGGAATATAAGTTGGATTTTTAAGTGCCATTACAAGCGCATCACCTAAAATTCTATCTTTTGAGACAAATCCTGAGAAAAAAGGAACACCGGCGATAGCAAAACAACAAAGCAACATTGCAAAGAATGTATATGGAAGTTTTTTGCGAAGGCCACCCATTTGAGGCATTTCCTGGCAATGAATTGAGTGAATAACAGAACCAGCAGACAAGAATAAACACGCTTTAAAAACAGCATGAGTTATAAGATGCATAAAAGAAGCATTGTATGAGCCAACACCAATTCCAAGAACCATGTATCCAAGTTGAGAAATAGTAGAGTAGGCGAGGACTGCTTTAATATCTGTTTGAATCAAAGCAATAGTAGCGGCACCAAAGGCAGTAATCGCTCCAACATAAGCAATAAATGTTGTGAGATGACCTAGCTCCATTAATGGATACATTCTAAGCGAAAGATAAACACCGGCCGCAACCATAGTTGCTGCATGGATTAAAGCAGAACATGGGGTTGGACCCCACATAGCATCTGGTAACCAAACATGTAATGGAACCTGAGCTGATTTTCCCATTGTTCCCATGAAAATTGAGAAACCTGCTAAAGTTGCAACTGGAATACCAATTGAGAAAACTGAGATTGAAAGGCCATTAAATTTTCCTGCGGCAATGGCGTTGTAGAGATCTACAAACGAAACATTTCCCACAACAGACCAGATTGCCAAGATTCCCAGAAGGAAAAAAACATCTCCTATTCTGGTAGTCATAAAAGCTTTCATCGATGCGTTTCCAGCACCTTCTTTTTCGTAATAGAAACCGATTAATGAATATGAACAAAATCCCATCAATTCCCAGAAAATAAAGACTGAAAGAAGATTATCCGAGAGCACAAGTCCCAACATCGCCGAAGTAAAGAGTGACATATAGACAAAAAATCTTCCGAAACGAGGATCGTCATGCATATACCATGTAGAGAAAACATGGATCAGTGTCGCTACCCCCGTAACCATTACAAGCATTACTGAAGTCATGTTATCTATATAGATACCCATTTTAACTTCAAAAATATGAGAACCTGAACTTAGATTGAACCATGAAAATACTTTATGAATATTATACCCAACCGAGTAAACATTCATAAAATCGAAAAATATTCTTATTGCATATAAAAATGAAACGAAAATAGAAACAGTGCTTAATGCTACGGCAATCTTCGTAAATTTCTTTACAATGAAGGCATTAATCACAAATGCGAAAAATGGCAGCAGTACAATGGGGGCAATCGTCCAAAATGTATAATCCATAGTCTCTATATCCTTACCAATACTTTAGTTTTGCAATGTTGCTGCATCATCTATATGAACACTTTCTCTTAATTGGAAAAATCTAATAATAATGCCAAGTCCGACTGCCGCTTCCGCTGCCGCTGTTACGATAATGAACAAACTCATGATGTGACCATCGAGATTATTATTTGTAAATTTGGTATAAGCTGCAAAATTAAGTGCAGATGCATTTAAGATAAGTTCAATTCCCAAAAGAATGGCGATTACGTTTTTTCTTGCGATCACAACAAGAATACCGCAAATAAAAAGGGCGAACGAAATACCTAAGTATGAGCCTAAATTAATCATGTCTTTCTTTCCTTGGTCTTGAAATTACAGCCGCACCAATCAATGCGCCCAAAAGTAGAACCGAAGAAATTTCAAAAGCTAGAATATGATCTGTTGCGAGAATGGTTCCAATTCTTTCAACAGTTGGTGCATTTGATGTTAAAACTTCAGTGGTCTGAACTTTTAAAACATTTGCTATGATTTTCAACACCACTAAAGAAGCCAAGGCTGCCGTGAGTCCAGCGAAGAAATAGGTTTTTTTATTTCCCATTGCTGCTATTTTTTCTAATCCGTAACGATTAATTTTGTTTCCAGATCCACCGGTTAACATGATGGCGAACAACATTAGAATAACGACACCACCGGCGTAAACCACCAACTGAGTAGCAGCTAAAAAGTCAGCGCCAATACACGCATAAAGTCCTGCTACTCCAAAAAAGGAAGCAAGAAGATAGATGCAAGCGTGCATTAAGTTTTGGCTGTAAACAACGGCAACAGCCCCACCAAGAGTCAGTACTGCCGATAATAAAAATAGTGTATTCGTAAACACAGCTAGCTCCCTTTATATTTTTCTCTTATTAATGATGTCCGGCTACAGTCGCCGCAGTTTCAAAAATAAGTGAATAAATTGATTTCCCATCAAATGCATACATCCAAACCGCGCAACCGAGAAGGTTGAAAATAGCAATTGGAGTTAAGTATTTCCAACATAGAGTCATAAGTTGATCTACTCTTAAGCGAGGTAGAGTCCAGCGAACCCAAATGACGACATAATAAAGAGCGAAGGTTTTTGTGAAAAAAGAACCCATTTCTAAAACTTGTCCGATGTTTTTAGCAAGCATTTGATCCATGCCTAATTTTTCAACTAAAATTGCACCTGTTCCAAGATCGAAAGGAACTTTATATCCACCTAAAAATAACGCCACTGCAACACCGCAAACAACAAAAACTTCAATGTATTCTGCTAGGGCAAAAAGACCAAACCTCATGCCCGAATATTCTGTATGATAACCTGAAACCAGCTCTGACTCAGCTTCTGGTAAATCAAAAGGAGCCCTGTTCGTTTCAGCTAAAGCGGCAATGAAATAAACAAAAAATCCGACAAAGGTAAATGGGTTGTGGAAAAGGTACCATTCTTGAGGCATTCCACCTTGTCCACCAATCAATGTTCCCATTGAAAGACCACCGGCCAGTAAAACAACTGAGATGATTGTGATTGTTGCTGGAATTTCGTATGAAATAATTTGCGATGCACCTCTCATTCCACCAAGCATTGACCATTTTGAGTTAGAGGCATATCCACCGAGGAAAACACCAACACCAACTAATGAAGCCATCCCTATAAGATAAAAAATACCTACATTAAGGTCTGCTAAAATAAATCCGCTTGAAAAAGGAACGACTGCAAGAGTTGCAAATACTCCAACTAAGCAAAGAAATGGTGCGAGTATAAAGGTAAATTTATCTGCGCCAGATGGGATGATGTCTTCTTTTAAGATCATCTTCACACCATCAGCTAAGAATTGCAGAATTCCGTAAGGCCCAACACGGTTTGGACCAATTCGCATTTGTAGATCGGCTGAAATTTTTCTTTCAGCATAAGTTCCAAGTCCACCGATTGTTGACATGACTGTCACAACGATTAAACAAGCCACTGCAAATACTATAAAAGTTACTAATGAAGATGCATCAAAACCTAAAACTTTAGTTAACCATACAATGGTGGCATTAAGTTCTTTTGATTGTGAAAGATAGGTGACTACAGTTGAGTTCATTACTTATCCTTTTTCGCGTAATTAGCTTGGGAATTAATTGGAGAATTAAAGCTTTTAATCCAATCAAGATCGCCTTTTTTCCAACAGTAAACAAGTCCTGCTACTAGAACTAAAACGAAACTAAAAACTGAAACTAAAAGTGTTCCACCAAGTCCAATTTGGGTAAATTTTTTAAAAACTGCGGCGACTGGAAACATTAATGCACTTTCAACATCAAAAATAATGAAAATAAGTGCGATTACGTAAAACCTTACGTTGAAATTAGCCCAAGCCGAGCCTATAGGCTCTTCACCACACTCGTAAGCTGTTTCTTTGAGTTTGTTTGGGTGATGAGGACGAATCAAACTACCCAATAGAAGTGATCCACCTGCCACAAGCATAGCGAGCGCAATTAAAATTACGACCGGCATGTAGACGTCTAGATTAAATGTCGACATCTTGATCTCCGAGATAAAAAATCCAATTTTTTAGTTTTCTTAGATTACACGAAAATATAATATCTTGGAAATAGTTAATTTCGTTCAAGACGATTGTTCATATGATTCACTTTAATTCACTGTTGCAAAGAATTTTTAATTGGGATGAACATAGTTCCTCTCAGTTGCATATTTATGGCACCAATATGGAGCAGTGGGCTTTCATTCTCAATAGCTTTCTAAGAGAAAATCCGAAGTTATTTTTAAAGAAATCGCATCTCATTATCACTTCCTCCAATGATGAAGCAGATGAATTGTCCCAAGCGTTAACAGGGCTTGATGTTCTTTTTTATCCGGGACTTGAAGCGTCTCCCTATAGTGGAGTCATTTCATCGGAAAAGAGTTTTTATGATCGCCTTGAAGTTTTGAGTCGTTTAAATAAACTCAAGTTTTCTAAAAATAATTTTATTTTAATTACTTCTTTTGAGGCCCTTTCTTTAAAGACGCCTCCACCGCAATTTTTCAATGAATTTAGTTTTAATTTACAAGTCGATGACATTATTGCGCCCATTGATCTGGCAAAAAAATTAGTTGCTCTTGGCTATTCTTCAGTCACTTCCGTGGAAGAACCTGGAACCTTTATTCAAAAAGGCCAAATTTTTGACCTCTTCCCGGTGGGATCTGCGCCTGTTCGACTTTCTTATTTTGATGACCTGATAGAATCTATTCATGAAATTGATCTAGATACCCAAAAATCAATTAAAGAAAACTCTCAAAGCTCTGTAACGATAGCTCCGGCAGCAGGAATTTTTTCAACTCATGATTTCCCAGTTACTTTAAGAGAAAATCTGCCACAAGTTGGGCCAAATTTAAAAAATAAATTTGAATTTAGAAAGGCCTTGTTCGCCAGACTTTCCGAAGGACAGTTATTTGAAAACTATCCTGTTTATATCCCACTATTTTTCAAACAATCGGCTACTCTTTTTGATTTTTTTAACTTAGATGATTGCATCATCTCGGTTTTAAATGCCAATGAAACCCATAGAGGATACTTAGAATTAACCGAAACTCTAAGGGTTGAATTTGAAAATGAAGAAGAGAGTATAAATAGTGAAAACGTGCTTCCCCATTTTGAACAATTGTATGACTTTTCTTTTTTAAAAGAACTTGAAGAGAAAAAAGTTATCCTGGTTGACCAGCTTAACCTAAGCATGAATTTCGATAAAATCTCTGATGCCATAGATTTGCGGCTGATAAAAACAAAAACATTTCTTAATCAATATATTAACCCAGCGCTGACTAAGCCCGAATATATAAAAGCCTCTCTTGATTTTTTAAAAAAGTACTTTGAATTTCAAGGGAATGTTTATTTCTCTTCATATAGTGAATCATCCAAAGCTGAAATCCAGCATCTTATTGATTTGCAACAATATCCAAGAGATTTACAATCTAGAATAGAATTTCTTCCTTTCAAAGTTTCCGAAGGATTTTATTATGAGGGCGAAAAATTTCTCATCATTACTGATGGTGATTTATTTGCTGCCAAAAAAACAAAAGTGCAAAAAAGCTCTAAGGTTGACCTCGACCTTTTTGCTGAACAGATCGCAACTCTTAAGGTTGGAGACTACGTCATTCATAGCGAATATGGGGTGGGGGAATATCTAGGTCTTGAAGCCCTTAATATTGCTGGAGATAAAACAGATTTTCTGGTTTTAAAATATGCTGAAAACGATAAAGTTTATGTTCCTGTTTATAAGCTCAATCAAATTCAAAAACATGCTGATTCACACACTGGTTTAAAAAAAGACAGTCTTCGCACCAATAAATTTCAACTTTTAAAAGCTCGCGCTAGAACATCTGCTAAAGTCTTGGCCTTTGATCTTTTAAAATTACAGGCAGAACGCCAGTCTTCTGTTGCTTATGCTTTTTCTGAACCAGATCATCTTTATAAAGAATTCGAATTGGCGTTCCCTTTTGAAGAAACCCCCGATCAAGCAAGGGCGATTGAAGAAGTTCTAGATGCCATGCAAAAACCACTTCCGATGGACTTTTTAGTCTGTGGAGATGTCGGTTTTGGAAAAACAGAAGTTGCAATGCGTGCTGCTTTTAAAGCGGTAGAAGATAAAAAACAAGTAGCGGTTCTGGTTCCTACAACTATCTTGGCACTTCAACATTTTAATTCTTTCACGAAACGCTTTAAGGAATTTCCCGTTCGCATAGAGTTTATCTCTCGTTTTAAGTCGGCTAAAGAATCAAAAGAAATTTTAGCAAAGGCAGAAAAAGGCGAAATTGATATTTTAATCGGAACTCATAAGCTTCTATCAGATAAATTAAAATTTCACGATCTCGGTTTAGTAATTGTCGACGAAGAGCAACGATTTGGTGTTGGTCATAAAGAAAAATTGAAACTCATGAAAGCCTCTGTAGATTTTTTAACATTAACCGCAACGCCTATTCCTCGTACTCTTCAAATGGCATTTTTAGGATTGCGAGATCTGTCTCTTATAAAGACTGCTCCTCCAAGACGTCAGTCTATAAAAACTTATGTTATTAAGGAAGACGAGCTCACTATTCAAAGTGCTATTCAAAAGGAACTACAAAGAGGTGGTCAGGTTTTCATCGTCCATAATAAGGTTCACGATATAGAAGAATACACCGCTTCAATTCGAGAACTCGTTCCTGAAGCTAAAATTACATTTGCCCACGGACAAATGGCCGAAAGGGAACTGGAAGACCGAATTAATTCTTTCTATAATGGTGCCTACCAAGTTTTAGTAGCAACAACTATTATTGAATCGGGAATTGATATTCCTAATGCCAATACAATGATTATTGACCGCGCTGATACTTATGGTCTTTCTCAACTTCATCAATTGCGCGGAAGAATTGGTCGATCTGATAAAAAAGCTTATGCTTATTTTGTTATTCCGCGTATGCGTGAAATTTCGACTGTGGCCCAAAAGCGCCTTCACGCTCTCCAAACTTATGCTGAAATGGGCTCCGGTTTTAATATTGCTTCTGTAGATTTAGAAATTAGAGGTGCTGGAGATATTTTAGGCGGATCTCAATCTGGTCATATTGAAGCTGTTGGGCTTGAGCTTTATATGGAGCTTTTAAAAGATGCTATTCATGAAATAAAAGGAGAAAGAAAAGTTCTCAAAAAAGACATTGAAATTCTCACCCCATTTCCTGCCTTTATTCCTAATCATTATATAAGCGATCCGGGTGAACGCTTAAAACAATACAAACGCTTATCAAATTGCGAAACCATTACTCTTCTCGAGAGTATTAAAGAAGAGTTCCAAGATGTTTATGGCCTGTTTAGTGAAGAGCTTTCAAATTTATTTGTTGTCCTCGAAACAAGAATCCATCTTCAAACCTTGGGCCTCAAGTCAGTCCAAGTTGGAGGAACTGCCATTACTTTAAAATTCGACCGGGGCTTTTTAGAATCGAGCCCAGAGCTTCGTGACCGAGTGGTCGGTTTCTTTATTTCCCGTCCAAAAATTTATCAATTTACCCCTGACTATCGGGTCATTTATAATCATAAAACCAATGTTTCCCAAAACGATTTACTCAAGTTTTCTATCGATATTTCACAGCAAATAATTCCATCTAAGTGATTTTGTTCTTTCTAAATTTATTTTTCTGCTATCATAAAATTGTATCAAACTAAATTAGGCGTTTTAGAAAAACTTTTCTAGGAATAATCAGGAATCAAATGATGAAAAAATCAAATCTTTTAGTGGCCACGACATTCCTCATTTCATTTTCAGCTTTTGCGCAAGCAACTGACCCAGTTGTTGCAACAGTAAATGGAGTTGAGATTAAAAAAGCACAATTAGAGCAAGCATACGAGCAAAACTTAATGTTTGTTTCTGATAAAATTGTTACAAAAGAAAAAGTTCTTAACGATATTATCAATAGAGAAATTGGAATTAAAAAAGCAAAAGAAAGTAAGCTCAATGAAGATCCTGTCGTCAAAGCGAAAATGGAAGACGTTCTCTACCATGCCCAAATATCAAAGGATTTAGAGAAAAAACTTCAAGGCATTTTAGTTACTGATAAAGAAGCTCAAGATTATTATGCTAAAAACAAAGAATACAGAACAGCACATATCCTTTTTAGAATCAGAGTAACGCCAGACAAAGAGGAAACTCAAGAAGCTACCAGGAAAGCACTTGAAGTTTATAAACAGCTTCAAGCAAAGCCTCAATTATGGCCTGAATTAGCTAATAAGTATTCTCAAAGCTCAACAGCTCCAGCTGGTGGAGACTTGGGTTATCTTCCGGCAATAAAATATGCACCTGAGTATTTCAAAGCAATCAATGGAAAACCAAATGGCTATATTTCCTCGCCAGTAAGGACTCAGTTTGGATTACACATAATCAAAGTTCTGGGCGTGCATGATTGGAAAGATGTTGATCCAGCAATCTATAAGAAAATTGTCTACGACCAAAAACGTGACAAAATTCTTGAAGAGTACTTTGCTGAAAGCCGCAAAGGTGCCCAAATTAAAATTAATAAGCAATTTTTGAAATAATATTAATTAATGAAAACAATTCTAAAGAATTTCAAAAAAGGCTTATTTTTTGTTGAATCGAAATGAAATTTAGTATTATTAGCAACAGATAGCCTCTAATCGAGGCCAATATACAGGTAGATTGTATGAAATTACATTTATTATTTTCGGTTCTTTTTGCGACAGCAAGTGTTTTTGCAGCAGACGCTCCCAAAGTAGAGACGCCAAAACAAGCTCCTATTCAACTTGCAGGATATAATTTTGCTGGTCTAGCCCTTGGTATTGCAAGACCAACTGGTTCAAATTCTGGCTCTATTCCTTTGCGTTTTGCTTACGGTTTGGAATATGGCCATGCACTTTCAAAAGAATTTGCAGTAGGTGGCTTTGCTTCTAGAAACAACGGACCAATAGCTGCTGGCTCAATTATTGATTTTGCTATTACTCGCGTTGGTGCTCAAGCAATTTATAATCCTCTTCATGATTTGTTTATAGACTTAAGAGCAGGTCTTGGTTTTCTAGACGCTTCTGCAAATATCGGAAACTCTATTATTCTTAAAAGTGATACCACTCATCAATTCTTCTTTGGTCCTGGTGTGGGTTTAATAGTACCTGTGGTTGAGAAAATTGTATTTTCGCCAAGTATTCGCTACTCCTATTTTTTGGGCAATTCAGATAGCAATCATTTCGGTTTGATTGAACTTGCTGGTGCTTTCCGTTACCAATTTTAATTTACAACGCAGGCAGGTAAATCTCAAGATTTGCCTGCCTTTTGTCCCTAGAAAAAGCAATAATCTTTATCTCTTGCGACTTGTTTAGAAGAATCATATAACTTACTCTAAATATCTTACTATTTGAGAGTGGGTTATCAATGAAATTTGCAATTCGTTTTATTATTTTTTCTCTCCTAATTCAAACAACTGTCCAAGCGAAACTGCTCGATAAGATCAGCGCTATTGTAGATGATAATATCATCACGCTTTCTCAAGTTGTTCGAGTTTCCAAAAATCTTGCGATTAAGCGAAACGTCGCACCAATGATTTATGATAAAACTAGTTTTACGACAGAGGAATTGATTGATATTTCTATTAATAAATACCTTATTCGTGCGAAGCTAACTGAATTGGGTTATTCAATTACAGATGATCAAGTTGAAGCTCAAATTAAAACAAATGAAAAAAGATTAAATGTTGATCGTAAATCCTTGATGAATTTCTTAAAACAACAAGGTTCTACTTTCGATGAATATTTTGAAACCTTGCGCGAAGCAATCGAATATAGTTATTTTATTAACAGAGTTATTTCGCCAACAATTGCTGTATCTGAACAAGATGTAAAAAATACTTATTTTAAAAATAATATTAAAGACGCTCGTTTAAATTTTAAATACACCCTGATTGATTATGCGATTGCTAAAGACGTTGTCCCAAAACTCAACAAGGGGCAAATGGAAGAGATTGTAAGACAATACCGTATCAACAGCGTTTTGCCTGAAGCCTTCTCAACACTTACTACTGCCAATCTAGATGAGATTACTGAAGAAGGAATTGCACCTGAGTTAAAAAATCTTTTAAAACAAACCAATGAAGGTGCGATGACTCCCGTTATTACTTTGAGTGGTCAACATCATGTTTTCTATATTGCTAAAAAAGACTTAGTTGAATCAGAAGCTTTCGCGAAACAAAAAGATAAAATTCGCGAGGACCTTTTTGAAGTTACAGTAAAAAATGAAGCCCAATTATGGTTTGAACGCGAGAGAAATAAGCACTATATTAAAATTTCTATCTAAGGTATTTGGTTTTGACATGATTTATGTAACTCAGGGCCATGAATCTGGAATAGGCTTAGAAATTTTTCTTAAGTCATTTCTCCTTCTTTCTAAAGACGAAAAAAATATCATCCGATTGGTTGTTGATAAACAAGACCTGGCAAAAAATCTATCTGATCTCAAGTTAGATGCTAAAATCTTCCATGGCTTAACCATAATTGAAAACATTAAAAGCACTGATTTTTCTTCGACCAATTCTTTGCTCACAGCTCTAAGCTTGATTTCCAAAGATGATATCTTGGTTACGCTACCAACCTCTAAAGACCAGTTGCTTTTAAATAATAAAAACCAAGCTGGCTACACTGAATTTTTCAGATCTTATTTCGGCAATAAAAATATTTCCATGACTTTTAAAGGTCTATCCCAAAATGTTCTATTGGTTACTGATCATATTCCCTTAAAAGATATTACAAAAAAAATTACGCTTGAAGTTATCAAAGAAAAAGTTCAAATCACGCTTGATAACTTTAAAAAGTATTTTTTTTCGTTTGATGAAGTGATCTTTGCTGGAATAAATCCACATGCCGGTGAAAATGGAATTTTAGGAGATGAAGAAAAATTCATCAAAGAGGCTATAGTTGATCTTACAAAAAGTTATGGGTCCATTTTTTCTGGACCTTTTTCTGGCGACACTCTTCATCATCACCATCGTGCAGAGAAAAATCAACTTTTCGTTTATATGTATCATGACCAAGGCTTAGCGCAATTCAATCCCATTACGGTCTGATAGGATTAAACATAACAGGCCGAGGTGGAGCTGGCTGCCCCCCT
>JAQTTZ010000107.1 GCA_028710485.1 Bacteriovorax sp.
TCCCAATGCTCCTCATATTCTTCATTCTCACGAATCGCTAAAAGCTGGTGAGATATGTCCAGAATCTAATAAAGGAACTCTCTCAAAATACGAACCTGGAATTTATATTCGTATAATAGGTGCATCTCCCTTGAAGGCCGTGGTGCATGAGACCGAAAAATTTCGTTGTAATGCTTGCCTTGCGATTTTTGAAGCAGATTTTGAAGGAAAAAATGCGCCTAAGTGTGATGAAGGAGCTCACGCAATCGTTGCGATGCTTAAATACGGTGCTTCGGTTCCATTTTATCGATTAGAAAAGATTCAAAAACATTTACACACGCCAATGCCAGCATCAACCCAATGGGATTTGATGGAAAATCTCGGAAATCAGCTGTACCCGGTCTGGCAAGTGATTCTAAGGCAGGCAGCAGAGGGAATAAATTTTTTATTGATAATACGAAGGCCAAAGTTTTATCACTTTTAAAAGAGAATAAGCATCAATCACCTGAACGCAAAGGAATTATACGACGGGACTAATCAGCGAGACTGATGAGGGGAAAATTATTCTTTATTTAACCGGACGCAGGCATGCGGGAGAAAACATTGATCGAATTAATAAAGAGAGAAAAAGCGACAAGTGAGCAATCCTCATGTCAGATGCGCTTGCAGCAAATGATATATCTGATTTTGATTTTCTGAGAAGTTACTGCCTTACACATGGTCGTAGAATTTTTTTTGATCAGGGGGAGAAATTTACTGAAGCCTGTGATTTTGTGGTGGGAAAAATAGCTATAGCTTATAAGAATGATAAATATTGCAAGGAGAATAATCTTACTCCAGCAGAGTGACTTAAAAACTTGGTGCGAGGAAACTCTTAATGGAAAAGACGTTGAGCCGAATTCGATTCTTTCAACCGAGATAAAATATTTATTGAATCATTGGGATGGACTTACTTCATTTTTACGAATCGAAGGAGCGGAGTTAGATAACAATCAGCTTGAACAAAAACTTCGCTTACAAGTTTTAAGTCGAAAGAACTGGCTTTTTTATAAAACGGAACTCGGTGCCCTCATTGGAGATATTATTTGTTCATTTCTTAAAACATGCGAAGCCGCTAACATTAATCCATTTGATTATTTTGTGTGGATGATGAAGAATAAGGATTTGGTCAAGGCCGGCCCGGAAAACTTTTTACTATGGAAGTTTAAGGCACAGTTGGTGGTTTGTTAAGCAGGTTCACCGCAAGCATACGAGCATCTTTGTATGTGCTTGAAGGCTTTGTTTTCCTCGTGCTCGTTTTACATCTGATTTTATTCGGCCACTGCCTATCTGTAGATTTTTTTTATTTACATTTCAAGATTTTTTTATAATTACCGATGGGTAAGGGGGTGGAATTGCGAACTTTAGAAAGCATGAATATTCAATATGGAAAAAGAAAAGGCTCAATATTATGGACTTAAACCATTGTCCTATCATCTTAATCTAAGGGCGTCTATGAAAATTGGAATGATCTTAGCTTTTATAATTTTTCCTTTAACAAATGTTAAAGCAGGGATTTTTGATTATTTTTTGGGAAAAAAAGAAGAGTGCTCTACTTCTATTATTGAAATGGAGGATAAAAAGGTTTCTCCAGTTGAAATGATTCACAAAGAAGATATGGATATTTCTATAACAAGTTTATTTTCAATAACATCAGATCAAGAGATAGAGGATGCGTTCCTCGCTAAATATAATTCAATTTTTTTTAAGAATAGATGTATCGATAAAACATCCGCACCAAAAGGAAATATTCTTATAGAGAGTTGCCAAGATATTTATAGAATCAAATTCCCAAAAATAAATGAAAAATTAAAAATCAATACTATGTATTCTGACAAGAGCCTAGATTATTATTACAGAACAACTATTCAACTCGAATGTATAAAGAGTTGCCATGAAAAAGCATTACGTAAACAGACATGTGGAGTTGACGAAAAGAAGGTTGTTGAACAAAGCAATAGTGGAAGAAATATCATCAAGGCCAAGGAGGAAAATATTCATTCAAATAAAGATGATTCCTCATCAACTTCTTCTAAATAGACCCATATCTTTTTAACATATCATTTAAATAAATAATATAATCTTGAAATGAAACTCCCCTTTGCATTATCGAAAGGAAGTCCTTCCCTAAGCTCAGTGGCGTCCACGCATGAATGAGTATGGCCACTTCGAAGTTTAAATCCATACAGATGCCCCGTGTTGCATGGCCTTAAACATAGTGCCGGATAATCAGAATATTTGGTGCTAACGAAAATTGGAGAATTCTCCAATGCCGAATTCTGTTTTGAGCCAAGTTAGTGAAGGATTAACTTTAAATTGACCAGGGCCTGATCATGTTCGATTTTTTCTTCCTCATAAAGAAGATCATATTTTCATTCGACATGACCGGCCCCTCATAGAAAATATTTTTTAAAAAAATGAATCACGATAAACAAATGTCAAATTTCCGGCGCCGCGGATTGTGCCTGTATTGCCACAAGTTGCTGCGTCTCCGACAGCTCTAACTGTTAAGTGTCCCAGCCATGCTGTATCCAACTGATGAATGAGAAGGCCATTATTAACTGCAAAACGATAATAGTAAACAGGTGATACAGTGGCAGGGGCCAGGTCATAATAATACACTCCACCGTAAGGTCCTTCAGAGCGGACGACATGAAGTCGGGCGATATCACATGTGGCAAACGCTGAGGCAGAGAGAGCAAATGTCAGTACCAGCGGTGCAATAATTTTCGAAATTTGCGGAATTAATTTTTTTTTCATAAGTACATCCTTGTTTGGAGATTACATTGTCCCATTTACAATAGATGCAACTTCTCATCTTTCAGTCAAAAAAATAAATACATTAAAAAAATAAAAAATATTTTTATTTGAATTTGAATTTATTAAAATTAAAAAAGTAGATGCCAATTTACGTTTAGATAAAATTGCATTTTTGGTAAAGTCATCGATAGTGGCGAACAATTGAACTTCATTAATCAATCTCAATGGGCAGAGGTACATGAATATTCACCTAAAAAATAAATAGGATCGTGAATGATAAAAGAAACATCTCACCTCAACTTTCTTTTGAACATGAGCAAAATGGAAATAGGAGGGAATTTTTACCAAATACTGACTACAATGAATGGAACTTACTTATTTAAGCCTGTATTACACCTATACTTCAACTGAAATTGAGACCGGTGATAACTACTGTGGTGCTACAGGACTGATGTATAAAAGTGACAAAAAAAATCTATAAAAGGCCAATTATGAATCGGAAAGATTAAGGGGAATTTCTAGAATAAACTTCGAATTGGGAGAACTTGAATCATAATACAACTTCCCATTGTGAGCTTCAATAATTTTTAAAGAAACGGACAGTCCAACCCCTGTTCCCTTTCCGGCCTTTTTAGTTGAGTAAAAACTAGCAAATATTTTATCCTGGATTTCTGGCTCTATCCCTTTTCCAGAATCAATAATGCTGATCCTTAGCCATTGACAATTGCCCAACTGAGTAATTTCCGAATATATATTGATCCATCTCTCATCAAGCTTCTCAATCGCATCGATGCTGTTGTTTATTAAATTAATTAAAACTTGTTCAACTTGATAAGGACGACAATGAAAAAAAACTGGGTCTGCTTTTACATCTATGTCCACACTGAAAACTTTGGCCTTTAAATTTGTGATATAGACAGAATCGTCAATTATCTTCCGAGAATTGGCTTCTTCAAATGAATCGTTTTGAGAGTTGCGAGTGTAAATAGTAATCATATTGGAGATCTTATTAATTCTTTGAGACATTTCTGAAATTTTTTTCAATTTGCCTAAGATGATCTCATCTTTATTTTCAGAATGATCTATTCGTTTATAAAGTGCCCCTGACTCATGATCAATTAACATTAGAGGATTTTTAATTTCATGAACTATGCTGCTTGCAAGTTCGCCCAAAGTTGAAAGTTTTTCTGCCTCTAGAATCTTCTTTTCTTGATTAACTATCTTCAATGATGATTCTATTTGCTGTTCAATGAGCATCAAATAAATATAAACTCCAAAGATTGTTCCGAGTAGCCAGATAATCAAAGTCAATCGAAAAGTTAAAATATACTTGTTTAATAATAATTCATTTCTATAATTTAATATTTGAATCAGTAAATGAGCATTGATTTTATTACAGACATTTAATTTGTTCGAAATTCTAATAAAACTAAAAGATCTATCGTCATTTATTTGCTTTGAAACCTCATTATTTAAATCTTTCAAGCACAAATTCAAATTAACTAACTCTGGATTGTCAGTTTGATTCGCTGAAAGTACTTGTGAGATCGAATAATTAATTTCAACTAGTACTAAATGAATTTGTTTAAGAAGTCTCTCGATCGATATAAAATCGGAATCTCTAGAGAGTATTTGATAGAGCCTTGAAGACTTCAAGGCTAAAATATCCATTAAATAATAGCTCGTAATGTCTGGATCAAGTATAAGTTTAGAATTATTTGAAATCAGCCTATTCAGAGGGGCCAAAAATTCGTCAGAAATCTCTTCTCGTGATTGTGAATTAATATTTTTATTAATGTTTTCCAATTCTTTGAATTGGAGATTCGATAGATTGAATTCTTTTTTTATTTTACTTAAATCTGAAAACTTATTTCTAAATTGATCAGAAACTTTTGGGGGATTTTCGGCTATCAATCTATTAAATTCATTAGAGATTAAAATTATTTCCTGCGCACCTTTTATTTCTAAAGAAGTAAAGCTATGGCTATCTTTGTATGTATGAAAACTAAAATAAAGGAGATAAAAAATTGGCAAAGTCAGAACAATTGAAACAATAGACAACTGAAGAAACAATTTTTTGTTTGCAAATGTAAACTCGAAGATCTTCTTAAAATTCTTTAACCTTTCAATATACATTATTGAACTTCTCCTCAATTAAATATTACCCATATTAGACTTTAGCATGAAGAAAGAAAAATCAAAGAAAATGCTTATCAACAATAGAAAACATGTCACATTAGACAAGATAGAAAGTCGGGTAATGTTTTCAGTAAGTGCTCTAAATTTAAAATGTAGAATTGAGCTTATATTTGTCTTTCAAAATATTAAAATTAAAAAAAGTGTTAAATTAATTATAAGTTGTATTTTAAACGCCATGGTGGCGCATGATTTTTTAGCGCTTGTTTTAAATTTGTTAGTTCTTGGAAGTCATTGGAATTTTCTCCTCTCAAGAGGAATAAAAATATTTAGACATAGAGTTTATTTGAGACCAAACATTTCGCAACCTTTTTTTTTAAAAGACCCTCAAAGAGGGCCTGTAATCTTAGAGTATGATTTTCAAAGCACTACTATATGACAGTTAATGTGTTAGCTTTACGCAATTAAGTTTTACTCTGCCATCATTTCCACCAAAATCTAATTTAAATTTATTCAGATTTGCTGTTTCATAGGAAGCATATACGACATAATTTGAGCCATCGTTTAAATTTATATCATTTACATTGTGGGGCGATCTAATAAAATCCACACTCACTTTATTGTTTTCCAAAACCACTTCAAGCTCATAATGTCTTTCTCCTTGAAGATCAAGTTTACCTTGTGAGATGTTTCTCGAAAATTTTTTAAGAATTAAAGTACCTTCGGCCTTGACATCGTCACGAACTGCCCCAGTTTCATTATACAAAACGGCCTCTACTTTATAGCCACAAGAGTAGTCTGGATAAGTGGCCATTGCTGAAGCTGAAATTCCAAGCAAAAATGTAATAAATAGAGATTTCATAATTAACTCCTGTATTTTGTAAGTTTAAAGTTGTTAGAATTATATTACCCAAGAACTTTTTAAAAAAAATTTATCGAAATGTTTTAAGTTCATTCATTGCCGGAAATACAGGATAGCGTTCAAAATATCGCTGGATCTAACTCCGGACAAAATTGATTCTTCCCTTATAACAGAATAGTTTTTATTTAATAAGGATCTTGAATCTTTTATAGACTAAATCGTCTGAATAGGCCCGAAAGAGAGGCATGAAAATAATTCAATGCTTTTCAGACGAATTAAGATGCCGTTTTTTTTTCGCGACCTCACACACTTACACCAGTTTTCGTCATGCAAATCTCTACGATGTCGATCTTGAACAGTGTAAAGAGTTTGGGATCGTTCCAGATAAAATTCGCTACGAAACAGGTTTTCAATAATGGACTTGAAGAATTGTGCACATTTCAAAATGGCCATTTAATCGGAAACGATGACTAGAACTTCCAAAAGTTTGCCCAAAACGAAATCAAGAGAATTTTGTAAAAGGATTTATTGAAGGGCAAAAAAATTACGACAAAAAAAACAAATGGAAAAACAAAATCAGCTAATGGAAAAAAGTATTGGGTATAAGTGACAGAAATAAAATTAAATCGTGCGAGTATAATTATCAATGTGAAGCAGGCGGTTATTGTTTTAAAGGCCAGGAACCAGGATGATCTGCTCTCTGAAACATAAAGATTATGTCGCCATTTTCTGGGCAAATACAAATCAAACTACTTTTCTTAAAAAATTCTTTAAAAGAATATCAACAAAGGAATGATTCTATTGTTTAAAACTCATTAAAGTTTAAAAATTACCGATCACTTATTTATGAAAACGGCTTATTTTAAACAAATTCAAATTATCGCTTTTTTACTCCTACTATATTGTAGTATTCCACTGGGATATTCAGGTGAAAAACAGCTTTATTTGTTTGGAGGAGGAGGTGGCCCAGATGGAGATAACACCATCTTTGATGATGAGCTGAATTTAATTTCCCAATTCGCTAATTCTCCAAAATCCGCTTGGAAGACAAACTATACTTTTAATGGTGGCCATAGTGAGACGGAGAAGATTTTACAGACAAAATTTAAAAATGCTACTTCTTTCGGACGATTCAGCAAAAAAAATTTCCTAAATAGCTTGCAGGATATTGAAGGAAAATTGAAAGATTTAAAAAGAGGAGATCAATTGTTATTGATCATGAATACCCATGGTTTAAATAATACTTCTGATGAAAAAACTCATTCAATTATTACTTCTCCAGTAGATGGTGAAAGTTATAAATCAGCAGAAGGAGCAAGATTTGCTTCAATGGATGAATTTGAAAAAATCACAGCTCTTGCAGAAGAAAAAGGAGTCAAGCTTGCTCTTATCGATTTGAGTTGTTATTCAGGCAATACTCTAAGACTTAGGAAAAAAAATATTTGTATCATCACAACTACAGGTGAAAATCAATTAGGCTATTCTGACAATTTAGGTACTCCTAAAAATAAGCTTATGACTTTTGAAGGCCGTTTTCTAAATGGAATGCGAAAGGGTGAAAATCTTGAAAATTTGTTTTTAAATTCTAGAAAAGATAGTCATTTTCAGGATTTTCCAATGATTTCTACTGATGCCGGAATACTTATGAATGATCTTATTTTTAAAATACTGGAGCCTTATTTAGTTTTTAATATTCAAAAAAAATATGACTTTAGTGAGCGCTATGATTCAAAAAACATCCCAGAAGCGCTTTGTAAGACTCAAAATGAATTTTCAGAAATTAAAAAACGTCTAAAAGAAATTAGTGAACTTTATTCAATCCCTCTTAGTTTTATCGAGACTTCTAAATTAGAAAAAACGCTTAATGCCTATCGGGCCTACCAATTAGAATTTGAAAAAATCTATAGCGAAAGTCAAATTGCCGGAAATGAAGTTAAGGAAATTATTCACCGAGATTTTCCTGAACAAGCTGCACTCTTTGATGATGAAGAGGGAAATGCCATTTTAACACTCACCGCAAGCCGTGAAAAATCAATGAAAATTTTAAAAGATGTAATGGCCAATGATAAAACCAGTTCGTTTGCTTCTATCTATCAAGAATCTTATGAGAAACTTGCTCAAAAAAATAAAATTTGCAAGGAGATTTCATCTAAAGTAAGTCCAGCTTCGAAGGCCATTATGAATAAGTTTGCAAAATTATATATTCACTCCAATAAAACTGAAATATTAGTAAATGACGTGGCGAGTGCTGCCAAGCTCTTCTATGATAAACTCTATCGTACCCAAGAGCTTAATAGTTTGGAAAATAATCCATGTAAGGATTTTATTTTATGATGAAAATATTTACTCTATTGTTGTTTTTTATTTCCTTAAATCTTAAGGCCCAACAGCTCACTGGTTTTAGAGGGTGTGGAGAATATACATTAAAAGGAATATTAGTAAAAAACACCATTGATTTTAAACAAAATGGAATATTTTTTTATAAAACATATCTTCATACTAAATCAGAAATGCAATTTGTGATTAAAGACAGTGCTGATCTTGCTCTCATTTCTTCTTATTTAAATGTACCAACCATAATGAAAGCACATATTACTAAAATGATGGATGGAACTAGGGGTGAAATTAATCACATTTCAAAAGTGTCTTTAAGAATAAATAATCCTCTTGATCAATTAAGAAATTCTGGAGTAGATTTAATTACTTCAAAAAATTGTCCTTAATTCGATTTTTTTAAAGCTTAATTTTGCTAAAAGGCAAGCAATTACTGCAGCACGACCATTAATTTGGAATGCCAAAACTTCCGTCCTTTTATGTCTCATTGAAAAAATACTTTAAATAGCGTTTTATTAATTCAGCTAATTAGAAAAATAAAAATTGGCATCATCCATGCTTATTACTTCTGGTAAGGAACGTGGCCACCTTGTTTTTTTTTTACTTCCAGAAACAAAGTGGATCAATCAAAAGCGAGAAAGTAACTCATGAAAACTGCCGTCATATGCGTTGATCTTAATGACCAGAGTTTAGAGACTCTAAAAACTATTCCTGCCAAGCTAGATCTACAAGAAGCTCAAATCCATTTAATCCACGTTGTCGAAATTCAATACGCTGATCATGCCCACTACTCTATTGTTTATCCTATTGCCGATGAATATCCGGAAATTGAAAAAAATGTTTTCAAGGCCTTAACTAAACTGGCCGAAGATGTAAAACTACCTGAAAATCGCATCGTTAAAAAATGCGTTTTTTCTCATTCAAAAAAAGAAGCTCTGAAAGATTATTTAATTGAAGTACATGCAGATGTAGTAATAGTTGCGACCAGAGGAAAACATGGTGTTGGAGAATTGTTTCCAAGCTCACTGACTGATTTTCTCTGCAAATATTCTCCTTGCGCTGTTCTAGTTTTGAGACCACCAAAGCAACTTATTTTTTCCTAAACTTAATAATATCCATTCCAATACAGAATTTCCGTGCTTGCTTTTAAAAAAATTAAAGAGGAAGCGTGAAATAAAATCTTGACCCCATCCCCACTTCGCTTTCGACCCAGATTTTCCCGCCATGAGCTCTTACAAATTCTTTTGCGATATAGAGACCAAGACCCGAACTAAAATCTCTCTCTCTTTTGAGCCGATGGAAACGCTCAAAAATTCGCTCCAACTCTTCCGGCGGGATTCCCGGTCCCGAATCGCGAACCAGAAATTGGATTTCCTTTTCCTTCTCTACAACCTGCAAAGTGACCTCTCCACCACTCGGGGTAAATTTTAAGGCATTTCCGAGCAAATTTGAAAGAACCTGAAGAGTTCGTCCACGATCGAGTGAGGCAACGATCTCATGAGTCGTAACCTCATCTTTAAAAACGATTCCTTTCTCGGCCATGAGTGGCCTAAATGTATCCATGATCTCGGCGATCAAGGCGTTTACATTGAAGGGCTCACGAAGCAATTTGAAGTTGCCGGAGCGAATCGCGGTCAAGTCAAGGACAGAGCATACCATTTCATTCATTCGCGCTAAATGCCGCCGCATGGACTCGATTTTTGGCATGAGACTAAGCTTGGCCTCATCCCCTAACTGGCCGAGATTTTTTTCCATGAGAGACGCATTGAGACTTAACAAGGCGAGTGGATTTTTTAAATCATGGGAGACGATGGCCACAAAATCATCACGCAGCTCAATGCTCTGTTTTAGCTGAGAGGCGAGATCTGAAAAACCGCGACCTAAGAGGGCAATCTCCTTGGGACCACCCATGAAGACAGGAGAATCCAAATCCCCTGCTTGGGCGGCCTTCATGCGTTCGACCAGCTTGGTAAGAGGCCTTGTAAACTGAGCGGCAAATCGATCAGCGATCCAAAAGGAAAGAGATACCGCAAGAATGGCAAAAGCAAGTGCTGAAAGAAAAATTTTTGATCTGAGATTTTTCAGCGGAAGAAAAGCCTCTTTCTGCTGAATATGGGCCATGATACACCCCCCACCAATCTCCGGAACAAATCTAAAACCATGAATCACGGGTTCAGGACGATAGTCTCCAGCGAGCATTTCCGAATCATGATGAGAAAGACATGCAATCATTGGACGAGCATCAATCGGATGACTATGCCCTTGATGGCTTGGAAAGCGGGACTTGGTCAAAAAAAAACCTTGTGCGTCCACAAGAAACGTTTCTCCAGTGGCCCCCAGTTCCAAGGGTGCTGTGAAAATCTCTTCAATCTTTTGGATGTTATAACGAAGCGAAATAAGCGATCCCTGAGTATGGCCTTTGGCCTCAACAATATAAGTAAGTTTATTGGCAGAATGAGAAGAAAATTGGGCGAGCTGTTGCGAGATAAAGGGCGGATGGTTCCTGAGTGTATCCGCATGGGGCCCCCGGTGAAGACTTATCACACCAGGAAAAATAATGTCCGCATCTAAAATGGAATCCGTCTCCATAAAAGAAGCGAGCAAGCGTTGAGCACAGAGCTGATTCACAGTCCCTGCTTGCATGCAAGTGGACACTATCGAATCCAAAAATTCCACGGCGCGCTCTTTTTGGCGATGCAATCTAAAAACTAAAAGTTCTTTTTTATTATTGGCGACCATTCCCACGGAGCGAATGGTTTCCTTTCGAATAACATCACTCGAAGTCCAATAGCCGAGGGTCCCTAGCACTATGGAGGGAATAAGCACGAGGGCAATGAGAAGAAATGAGATCCGTGTGCGGAATGACCAATTCATGCGACGTCTTCCCTTGGAAAAAATATACCTAAAATTAAATATAAAATTAGTGCCTGTAGTATAATCAACATACAAATGGAAAGGAACATAATTTTCCTTTAATATTTAAAATTCAAAATGAAAAATTAATTTAAAAACTTTGATAAAAAATAAATTTACAAAAAAGCTTTTGAAAAATTTTTCTTTGTTATGTATGCAGATATTTCCAATCTAAGCACGAGGAGGTGGATTACTATGGGGGCACATATTGAAGCTTATGGTATTAAAGATTACGATTCATGCGTAGAAAGTCTGGGGACAGAATATAATTTTTTGAAAATAAAAAATAAATTTGCGCGCATCCATCTCTAATAACCCAACCTTACCCAAACTGCCGCAGGAGGAAACCCCAATTGCCCATGACCGTTATATCCCCAACATTTTAGAACACCTGAAACAACGCTACAGGTGTGATAATATCCAGCTGAAAAATCCGTGACTCCTGCGGCAATCACCGTCACGGGGGTATTATTTTGAGTGTTAGTAAGATCTCCCAATTGTCCATAGTCGTTACGCCCCCAACATTGAAGAGCTCCTGAAACAAGGGCACAGGTGTGGTAGCCTCCACTCGAAACAGCAGTGACTCCCGAAGCAATCACTGTCACGGGGATATTGCTTTGAATGATGGTACTATTCCCCAATTGCCCAAAAGCATTACGTCCCCAACATTTAAGAGCTCCTGAAACAATAGCACAG
>JAQTTZ010000108.1 GCA_028710485.1 Bacteriovorax sp.
AGGCGAAATCATGATTCCGCCCGTCTCAGTCTGCCACCATGTATCGACAATTGGACAACGATCTTTACCAACATATTTGTGGTACCACTGCCAAGCTTCCTCATTAATTGGCTCACCTACAGAACCTAAAACTTTAAGGGATTTCATTGAAAAGCTCTCCGGTATATCATTACCAAATTTTTCAAGAGATCTGATAGCAGTTGGAGCTGTGTAGAGATGAGAGATATGGTGTTTTTCAATAACTTCCCAAAATCTGGCCGGAGTTGGGTAATTTGGAGTTCCCTCAAACATTACAGTCGTCGTTCCATTTAAAAGAGGTCCATAAGTTAAATAACTATGCCCTGTGATCCAACCGATATCGGCCGTACACCAAAAAATATCGTTTTCTTTAATTTGAAAAACATCCTTAAAACTATTTCCGACATGAACCATGTATCCGGCATTCGTATGTACAAGGCCCTTTGGTTTTCCAGTGGACCCTGAAGTATAAAGAATAAAAAGTGGATCTTCTGCTTCAACTTCGACCGCCGGACAATAGGGTTCGCAATCTTTTATGAGAACATCATAAAAATAATCTCTTCCTGGTTTCATTTGTATTTCAGAATGTGTTCTTTTCACAACCAGAACTGTTTCGACCGTCGTGAGATTCTCAATCGCCTCATCAACCATATTTTTCAAAGGAGTTATTTTATCTCCACGAAAACTTCCATCATGAGTAATAATGATTTTAGCCTTTGAATCTTCTAGTCTTCCTCTGAGTGATTGGGGAGAAAAGCCCCCAAAGACAACGGTATGAATGGCACCGATGCGAGCGCAAGCGAGAATGCCGATCATCACTTCGGGAGTCATGCCCATATAAAAGCAAACAATATCGCCTTTTTTAACTCCTTTTTTTTTCAAGAGATTGGCAAATCGACAAACGCTTATATGAAGTTCACCATAGGTGTAAAAAATGGCAGCTTCGTCCGGGTTATTGGGTTCAAAGATTAGGGCCTTTTTTTGTCTTCGCTTTTCCAAGTGGCGATCAAGACAATTTTCGGTAATATTTAGACGTGCTCCCATAAACCACTGAACATTAACTTCATTGAAGTTTCCAGTTTGAAGTGAATCCCATTTTTTTCGCCACTGAAAAGTATTGGCAATTCCAGTCCAGTACTCATGTAGCTCGTCTGGAAGTATAGAATAGGTGTCCATAGAAGTGTCCTTTTGATCTGATTTTTTTTAATAAATAGCTACTAGAATTTTAAAACACTTCCATCGGCACTGACAAATATTTATGGCACTAATAATTATGATTATTAGAGATTAGTGGCGCAATCATATGGATAATAGAAACAAATTCTTAAATAAAGTCCTTTTCTCAAGAATATTCCTTAAAATCCGATAAGATCGGACGATGAGGTTTGTTATGTATAAGCACTTTTTGTCATTTTCGTTGTTCGCAATATTTTTAACACTGAATATTTCGGCCGCCCAGGATTATGGATTAAAAGGCCTAGGCCCTCTTGATCTTGGCATAGGATCTAAATCTTTTTGGAACAAAAATTTAGATCCTAAGTATGTGACACCCTCGAGCTTTCCCAGCGGGGATTGCTTTTCTGTTTTATCCAATACTGATCCTAAGACAATTCCATTTGCAATGACGGGCGCTAGAATTTCAGGCCTTGCCTCATGTTCAGACGTAAAGAAAACTGCCACTGAGAATCGTTTTACTGAGCTCTATTGCAAGTCGGCGATTGAATGTAGTAACGCCAAGACAAGTAATGATAACCCTGGTTTCTTAGGCCCCATTACAATTCCAAAATATCTGGGTGAAGATTATGCGAGCGTAGAATTGGCCAAAGAAGTTGTCAGAATGGACAAGGTTGAAGCGCTTCGAAAATTTGCTGAAAAAAAATATGGCAAAGATATCGCCAAAAAATGTAAGTCACCTTTTGATTATGATTCAAATGATGCAAAAATGATGATTAGTTGTGATGCCAGAGTTGTGGACAACGGATTTAATCGTCTGCAAGACAACTGCACAGCAATGAGATTATATTGTTTTAACAAGGGACTCGATACAAAAAATGAATATAAAGCATTTCAATCTTCTTATAGGTCTAAGCCAGGTGGAATGGAAAGTATTACTCAAGCTTTTTTTAAAGATCGTAATGAATTATTAGTAAACGACGCTCTTGCCAATGATTCTGAAATGCTGGCAAGTTTAGCAGATATCATTAGTTCTAAAGATAATAGCACGATAAAAATGCAAAATGTTTTTAGTAAACTCGGTGAATATAAAAAACATAACAAATTAGATCCTATCTTTGGATTTGATAAGGATTACTTAGATTCTTCAAAAGAACTTTATCAAAAGTCAATTCACTACAAATTTTTTGAAAAACTATTGCAATCGAAAACTATTAATCTTGCATCAGCAAAAAAGGCAATTGAAGACTATCGATTGGTAACTGCTAAAAATCTATTGGGTAATACTTGTCTCGAAACAGCGCATTTTAGTAATATCTGTCAAGATGCTACCAAAATTAAAAATTCCAAACATATAAGCAAGCTCTACGATTTTCATACAGCTGCTCTTATTCCACCAGATAATGAAGATGAAAGATTTGCTCTTGTAAAAGAAGCTTATCCTCAGGGAGTACAAGATTTTGATGATTATAAGGCCGTAATGGATGCAGAACGCTGTAGGGCCTTTAATATTGGGAAAAACATAGATATTACAGCTGAGAGTGTAGCTCGATTTGGAGTACCGCTTCCTGATTATGACCTCGCAAGTTATTATAAATCATCTTTAAATAATGAGAACTCACCCTCTTCACAAAATCTGATCAAGGTTTTTGGTAAGCCTAATTTTAGTATCAACGATTTCGGTAGCAAGGCAATCGACGGGGTACAAATCGCTGGGCCAGTAAAACTGCCCGGCCCATCAGAGGCAATAAGGCCTTCAAATGAAGGTACTTTATCTAGCAGTATTTCTGATAGTCTCAAATCAGGCTACAAGGAAACTGTAAAAGGATCAAATGCCACTGAGTCGTCCAATTTAACCGGCAGTAATAATCTTTACAATAACTCTTTCAATAATCCAGGGCACTCCTATCTTGAGAGCAATGATAATGGCCAGAAATCGAGCGATGAAGCTGCTCGAGATTCAAAGAATTCCATTTCTAATACAAATTCAGTCCTAAATGACAAGATTGCTGAATTAAATAAAAAACTTTCTTCAACAGAAGAAAACTTAGAAAGAATAAAATCAGAAAAAGAGGCCGCAGATACTGAAAAAGAACATCAACAAAAAATCAATGAAGAAAATAAAACCATTGCCGATTTAAAGAATCAAATCGCTGAAATGAAAAATGAATCTAAAGTTAAGGGTGATGATGCAGATTCTAAAAATAAGATCAGTACCATTGCGACCACTGGAATTGATAACGCAAAAGAAGCACAGAATGTATCGGCAAAAAGTTCAGAAGAATCCCGTGCCTCAGCAGTGAATAAAGATCAAGATGTCAATTCGGGCAATGTTAATCACTCGGCAAATAGCACTTCGTTTGAAAATACTCCTCAAGGTGTGAGTGCTAAATCTTCTTCTACACAAGGAACAGGGAATGCCTTATCAAGTTCAGCAAAAACAGGTGTTGTATTAACCAAAATAGATGGAATGAGTTCTGAAAAAGCTTCTGAGGCCATCACAGATAAAATAATAGAAATGGATGGACAACCTTTTTATATTGAAGAAGGTGGGATGGTTAAAGAAATTATTCCAATCATCAAAAATGGTAAAGTGATTCTCGATGAAAAAGGTAAGCCTCTTTTTGAAAAAATTGTGAAAGGTAAAGTCGGTGAGAGTAGATTTGCAAGAGGCAAAGTCCAAACAAAAAAGGGACGTGTTCCTGCCAGCTTAAACGACACTGCTGACTTAAAACGCGATGACGAAGAGCGATTAAAGTACGAGCGTGCAGAATACATAAAATTAAAACAGATTACAAAAGACTTAAAATTGAAGTGAAGTTGAAATGCAGAATATTTATACCGTTTGGGAATTTGAACTATGAAGAAAATTATTTGTTTGGCAACTATTTTGTCGCTAGTCGCACCCACAATTCAAGCAGGAACAAAAATTGTAACTAAGCACCCATCCAGGATTCTTGGTTTATCTCGCGATTCGAATTTCACGGGCATCGATATTTTGCCAAAAAAATCGGAGTATGAATCGTGCCACGTCGCTGATAATTTAAATATTATGATGTCGCGATCCCAGACCAATTTTACCAAAGTCTTTGAGAATGTTGTATGCAGTAATGTGGGATCTCCTCACTCCCTTGATAATTTGGATCAAAGTTACTGTGAGGCCGTTTTGAAATGCCAAAAATGTGAAGATCGAAATGATGAGAATGAGTTAGATAATGGTGAAAAAAAATTAGTTGCTAGTGATAAAAAATTAATTACACTTGAAGCAATGAACTTTCTTTTCCGTGAAAACGTAAACAAAGAAATGGATAAATATTTTAGCGATGATGCTAAGAAAATGCGGGCACTCATTAGCTACTCTGATAAACTTTCCCCTGAATTTAAAGAAAAAGTTTTTCGTTGTGAAAGCACCCCTGAACCAAAAGTAGAATGTCTAAAAAATCCCTATTGGGACCAAGTTGTTAAAGAACATATTACTGAAAAATATTTGACTAATATGACAGAGGATTTACAACCTAAAAATAAGCATACCGCCGCAAAGGCCGGGCCAGATAGTAACTTATTGCAAAACAACAATGATTCAGGTGTAGCGCTTAAGCCGAGTTTAGAAGTACTTGGACTTGTCGTGAATCAAGCAAAAAATACCACAGAAGAACTTTATAAAAGTATTATAAAAAACGAAGGTAATACCCGTGAAACGGCCATGCAAAGTGGGCACGATCTTGAAATTGACCAAGATGGGGTTTTAGACAGTGTTATGCTTACTGTTTTGAATGACAGACCTATTGATAATGATGACAAAACAAACAAGCTACCAAGTGATGAATTAAAAAACATAGTCAGAAATTCCATTTTGAACTTCAAAAATGATCCTATTTTCCAATTTAAGGAATCGCACAAAGCTGAAGATTTAGAAAAGGCAATGAATGGCATAACGTTTTCTAATGACGATTTTATTCTTGACGAGAAATTAGGTCGCAAGGCACTTTCCGATAAAATAAATGCCATACGAGTGATTATGGCCAGTAAATATATTAAAGAGAGTTGCGAACAGGTAAGTAAAATTTCCCAAGTTTGTAAAAATGTCTCAGAGAACTTTAATGGAGGTCGTTTGTTAGATGCCTCAATAAAAAATAAAAATGATATTTTTAAGGAAATGATTTCTTTTGAAACAGGAAAAACCAATGAAAGTGCTTCGAGAATTGAAGCATTAAATAGAATGTCGAATGCTAAAAGTGATATCTATCAAAAGTACCTGGTGTATACGATGCAGATCAATACTTGTGAAGATAAGTTTAAGCTACATCCGGCAGATTGTGTTGTGGAATCTCGAAATAAAATGTATGAAGAAGATTCTATACGACGAGCGGGCCATTCTCAGGCATTTCGTGCTGAAAAGGGAAAAGAGTTTCAAGATATTATCAAAAACAATGAGCCATTACAACGTGAACTAAGACAGGCCGGAGTCAAATTAAATCCAGAAATTTTTAAGACTGAAAGTATATCTCGTGGAGTAAATTCTGGTAATTCAGTGCAAGCTAAAACTGAAGCACCGATTATCGCTGCTCGGATTGATGATTTAATCAGTGCTCCAAAAGCTTTATTTCCAGATCCGAATTTGAATAATCGTCCAGGTAAGAGCTTTGATCCCAATGTGAACGAGGCCATGAATAATATGAATGCGATTGAAGATAACAGAAAAAATCGCGATGCCGATGCCAACAATCGAAAATTGAATTCTCGCCTGGCGGAACTTGAAAATAAGGAAAGAACACTCGCGAAAAAACTTCCGAATAGTCCTGATGGAGTAAAAGATGTAAAGGATGAATCAGATCAACTTCAAAGTCTTCGTCAACAAATTGAAGATTTAAAAAAGAGTCAGTCAAAGGCCTCTAAAGATAAACTAGCGGCGAGTTCTGAGGATGTAAAAGAATCTGAGAGACTGAGGGCAACAGGTTCTTCTGGAAATAATGGTCCAAGCTACTTTGGAAGTAGCAAAAATTCTTATCAAAAAAATGAAGAAAGTAATCGAGGAGAAGTTGTCGCAAACTCCAATGCTAATCAAGCAGCAGGCTACTCAAGCGGATCAAATAACAATGCTGCTTCACGCTCAATTGCTTCTGCTAATCCGGTCAATTCAGGTGACAGGGGCAAAAGTGTCGTCGAAAAATCTGGTTCTGGAATAATGTTAACCAAAACGGGAGAAGTTGTTATTGATCCCGCACATATTCCTGAAAATCCAAAAGATGGGGATATTATGAATTTTATCGAAGAGTCTAAAGGTCAGCCATTTTTGATCCGTGAAAATGGGATATTGATGAAAGTGACTATCGAATTGGATAAAAATGGTAAACCTCAATTGACAGATAACGGTAAACCGCGCTTTAGGAAAGTTCGACTTTCAAAAGCTCAGGAGGCCAATATTGTAAAAGAGGCGAGCAATGTGCAAAAATCATTGAAAGAAATTGGGCGCGATCCCACGCGCTTATTTAAGCTCAGATCCCTGATTGATCAAGCGGTACAACGCAATTAGTAATTAGGTGATTTGCGAGCTACTTTAAGTCTTGCTACAAGGCCCTAAAATTCTTAAACTGTGGTCTGTTTATATATACCCATTAGTTCAAGAGGATTTCATGGACGTTATCGAGTCTCATATCGACGTAAACTCGTCTGATTTTAAAGAAAATAAGGCCTATCATTTATCGCTCAAAGAAGAATTGATAGCGCGATTGAATAAAATTAAATTGGGTGGTGGGGAAGAACAGGCCAAGCGTCATCAGGCCCGCAGTAAATTTCTTCCTCGCGAGCGAATTGAAAAAATATTAGATGCAGGTTCTCCCTTCATCGAACTCTCAACACTCGCCGCCTATAATCTTTATGAAGACGATATTCCTAGCGCCGGTATAGTGACAGGGATTGGAAGAGTTCACGGCATTGAATGTTTATTTGTTGCTAACGATGCTACGGTAAAAGGTGGAACCTATTTTCCGATGACAGTGAAGAAGCATCTTCGCGCTCAAGAAATTGCTCTTGAAAATAATCTTCCATGTATTTATTTAGTCGATAGTGGTGGAGCTTTTTTACCTAAACAAGACGAAGTATTTCCGGACAGAGACCATTTTGGGCGCATTTTTTATAATCAGGCCCAAATGAGCGCGCGCGGAATTTCGCAAATTGCAGTGGTGCTTGGATCTTGTACTGCTGGTGGGGCCTATGTTCCTGCCATGAGTGATGAAACAATAATTGTCAAAGGCAATGGAACCATTTTTTTAGGCGGACCTCCATTAGTAGCGGCCGCTACAGGTGAAATCGTTACTGCTGAAGATTTAGGAGGGGCCGATGTCCACACTCGCATCAGCGGAGTGAGTGATCATATGGCCCAAGACGAAGAAGAAGCTTTCATCATCACTCGGAATATAATTGAAAATTTAAATTTTAAGTCTCCTGGAGCCTTTCAAGGCTTAAAGGCCACTAAAGAAACAGTGGCACCATTGTATGACAGTAGCGAGTTGTATGGAATTATTCCTAAAGATACCAGAAGGCCATTTGACGTAAGAGAGATTATCGCTCGCTTGGTTGATGGATCAGAGTTTCATGAATTCAAAGAGCGCTATGGAGCAACGTTGGTAACTGGTTTTGCACGCATTCATGGACAGCAAATCGGAATCGTTGCCAATAACGGAATTCTTTTTTCTGAAAGTGCACAGAAAGGTGCTCATTTTATTGAACTATGTGGACAGAGAAAAATCCCACTTTTATTTTTGCAAAATATCACAGGCTTTATGGTTGGCCGCCAATATGAAAATGAGGGCATCGCCAAGCATGGAGCAAAAATGGTAACTGCCGTCTCTACGGTGCAGGTTCCAAAATTTACGGTGATAATCGGTGGATCTTTCGGAGCAGGAAATTACGGAATGTGTGGGCGAGCTTTTTCACCACGCTTTTTATGGATGTGGCCAAACGCGCGCATTTCAGTCATGGGTGGAGAGCAGGCAGCAAAGGTCTTATCTACGGTAAAACAGCAGGGTTTAAAGGCCGCTGGCAAGCCTTTGATGAGTGCCGCTGAAGTTGCGAGCTTCGAGCGTCCGATATTAGACAAATATGAAATAGAAGGAAGTCCCTACTATTCGAGTGCAAGGCTTTGGGATGACGGCGTGATTGACCCCGCTATGACCCGGGACCTTTTGGGATTAGCAATTGCAGCTTCTCTCAATTCGGCAATAGGGGAATCAAAATTTGGCGTTTTTAGGATGTAAAAATATGTATTATAAAAAACAAATCGATAATCGTGGTATTGCGACGATCACTCTCAATCGTCCAGAGTTTCATAATGCTTTTAATGACGAGATGATCTCAGATTTAATTGATTGTTTTAATAAGCTCGCAGCAAATGAAGATGTTCGCATCGTCGTTTTAACTGGTACCGGTAAATCATTTTGCGCTGGAGCTGATTTAAACTGGATGAAGCGAATGAAGGATTATACTTACGCCGAAAATCTTAAAGACTCTCAAAATCTGGCAGAACTTTTTTCGGTAATTAATAAATTTAAGAAACCAACGATTGCGAGAGTCAATGGACAGGCCCTAGGTGGTGGTGCAGGATTTTTGGCCTGTTGTGATTATGTTATTGCGGTTGATACTGCTTTGATTGGTTTTACAGAAGTGCGCTTGGGACTTCTGCCCGCAGTGATTTCTCCTTTTGTGATCGCAAAAATTGGAGAGAGTCAGGCCCGTGCAACTTTTATGAGTGGAGTGCGCTTTAATACAAACCGCGCAATGATGATGGGTCTTATTCATCAGATTTCTTCTTTTGATAAATTAGATGAAGATTTAGAAGTGATCATAAATGATTTTTTACAAGCAGCTCCAAACGCTAGTGTTTTAGCAAAAGAATTAATTGCAGAAGTGGTGAGAAAACCCACAATAGAGGATGCGAGACTTTATAGCTGTGAAATGATTTCAAAGGTTAGGACTGGAAACGAAGGACAAGAAGGGATGAATGCACTCTTAGAAAAAAGAAAGGCGAGTTGGTTATGAAAAAGATAGAAACTAAGATAGATATTAAAAAGATAAAAAAAATCTTAATCGCCAACCGCGGCGAAATCGCTCTGCGAATAATCCAGACAGCAAAGCTGATGGGAATTAAAACTGTCACCATTTATACTGAAGAGGAAAAAGCTCTGCCTCATTGCACGGCGGGGGACGAAGCTTATTGTCTAGGTTCAGGGGCGCTTAAAGAGACTTATTTGAATCAGGAAAAGATTATTGAGATTGCTCGAAGTTGTGGTGCGGATGCTGTGCATCCTGGATATGGATTTCTCTCGGAGAAATCTTCTTTCGCAAAACTAGTAGGCGCCAGTGGACTAATCTTTATTGGCCCATCTCCTGAATCAATTGATTTAATGGGAGATAAGAAATCTTCTAAAATTAAAATTCAAGAATTGGGTGTGCCTTCTATTCCTGGATATCACGGAGACAATCAAGAAATCTCCCATTTGATCAAGGAAGCTAAACGCATCGGTTTTCCTGTTTTGATCAAAGCTTCTGCCGGTGGCGGTGGAAAGGGAATGAGAATCGTAAACATGGAAAGTGAATTTAAACAGGCCTTAGAGGGAGCAAAACGCGAGGCCCAAAATAGCTTTGGAGATGACACCGTTCTGTTAGAAAAATATATTACCTCCCCTCGCCATATTGAAATTCAAGTGATGAGTGATAAACACGGAAATCATTTTCATTTATTTGAGCGCGAGTGTTCAATCCAGCGGCGATACCAAAAAATTGTTGAAGAGTCTCCAAGTCTGGCCGTGACTCCAGAGATGCGGGCCAAGATGGTGGCAGCGGCAGTCAAAATCACCAGCGGGATTAATTATATCGGAGCAGGAACGATCGAGCTTATTTTGGATACTGACGGAGAGTTTTATTTTCTTGAAATGAATACTCGCTTACAAGTTGAACATCCAGTAACTGAAATGGTAACGGGGCTTGATTTAGTTCGGTTACAAATTTTAGTGGCCCAAGGGGAAATTCTTCCTTTTAAGCAAGAGGATCTCAAACAAACAGGTCACGCCATTGAAGTGAGACTTTATGCTGAAGACCCGGATAATGATTTTCTTCCAAGTATTGGGACCATCAAAAAAATTGGCACTACCTCACTGCCCCACACTCGCCTTGATTGTGGATATGTCGATGGCAACGAAGTGACTATTTCTTTTGACCCCATGCTGGCAAAACTTATTTCTTGGGGAGAAACGAGAAATCTCGCCGCGGATAAATTAATTTTAGCTTTAAACGAAGTAGTCTTTATTGGAGTCAAAACCAACCGCGATTATTTAAAACGCATTCTTTCTCTTTCTGAATATCGCCATGGTTTTACTTTTACCAATTTTGTAAAAACTTACGAAGACAAACTTAGACCAAAAAAGAAAAGCAAAGAAGAAATTGCCCTGGCAATTGCCGCGGCCCTTTTCAATTCTAAGATTAATGGACACGAAGCCCTTGGGGCACAAGGTGAAATTAAGAAATCTATAGATGTCTGGGCAAGCCTCTCAGGCTTTAGGAATATATAAATGAAAAAGCAGTTTGTAATAGATGATGAAATTGTCGACGTCGATATCGTTGACGAAAGTGCAAGTTTTGTTCTTTTCAATTTTGAAGGCGAAGAGTATTCGGTGAATCTTGGTGCTCTTCATGACGGTAAGATGGTTCTCAACATGAAAGGAAAGAATCGTCCGGTTATTTTAGCTGATACTCACTATGTAGTAGATGGGCAGGAGTTTGTAATCGATGCTCCAAGAAGATCTAGAAAAAAGACCAAGTCCGTTGATCATGGGCAAATGAAATCGCCAATGCCGGGAAAAATTTTAAAGATCCTGGTTAAAATAGGTGATGAAGTCATAGCAGGAACTCCCATTCTGGTAATGGAGGCCATGAAAATGGAACATACAATTAAGGCCTCAAAAGCTGGCACCATTGAAAAAATTCATTTCAAAGAAGGTGACCAAGTTGCGGGGGGAGTGGAGCTTGTGAATGTCAAATAAAACAGGAAGGGAAGTAGGAAGGGAAATTCTAAAAAATTTACCCAAAAAAGTTCGCATCGTTGAAGTCGGACCTCGCGACGGTCTTCAAAATGAAAAAATGATTGTCTCATTGGAAGATAAGTTTAATTTTATTAAAAATTTGAACGCCGCAGGACTTCACGAAATTGAGGCCACCAGTTTTGTTAGAGCTTCAAAAATTCCGCAAATGAGCGATGGAGCTGAGCTCTATCTTCGTTTAAAAAAAGAGCCAAGCCTCGCAGGAACTCGTCTTATTTCATTAGTTCCCAATATGATCGGTTTGGAAGCTGCCCTGAAAGTAGGGGTGCAAGACATCGCTATTTTCACTTCGATCTCAAATACTTTTAATAAAAAAAATATTAATGCAACCATTGATGAGTCACTCGTTCGTATTGAAGAAGTAATGGGTGTTGCTAGCATCAATAAAATACGCACCCGCGGATATATCTCAACTGTTTT
>JAQTTZ010000221.1 GCA_028710485.1 Bacteriovorax sp.
AAACTTGGATGATTCACAATTAGAAGAGAGATGGATCAAAATTGGATATTCGATAAAAACAAGATTGTTAGTCGTCGTCTATTCTGAGAAAAATAATGGCGAACAACTTAGAATAATATCTGTAAGAAAGGTAACCAAAAAAGAACAGCAACAATACGACATAAATATAAAAATGGTGACAATATGAGAGATGAATACGATTTTTCAAAAGGAATTAAGGCAAGAAAAGTACTTAAAGATATCAAAATCACAAAAACGCTTCGCCTTGATCCAGATATTGTTGGATGGCTTGAAAGAGAAGGCAAAAAACAAGGAATGGGTTATCAAACTTATTTGAATTGGTTTTTAAGAAAATCAATGGACTCACAAGAAAATTTTGAGGAACGTTTGGTCAAACTGGAAAAAATTGTTCTCAGAAAGAAAGCGTAGTTAAATCCAATTAATTTCACTCACTTTTTTAAATACTTAATGCAAATTTAAACCATACATTCACTTATGTTATGTCATCTATGCCTCGTGCTGATGTCTTGTTGCCTTGACTTTTTTTAATCTAATTTAAAGATTTCCATCAATACGACCAGCTCACTTGAGGAGTAAAATGAAGATGCTTTTAATCCTCTCCACAAGGAACATATTATGGATACATTAATAGATAAAATGGAAACTCATAACGAAAAAATACTCAAAAAAATTGCGTTGTATTCTACTGTAATATTTTTTGTAGTGGCAGGCGTACGCCATTTCATGATTCCAGAGTTCTATATGCTGATGATGCCAAACTATCTTCCTATCCCTCTTACGCTAATATATCTCTCAGGTTTTTTTCAAATAGTTGGCGGTATTGGTTTAATGATTCCGAGAACGAGAGTGTTCTCAGCTTGGGGATTAATGGCACTTTTACTAGCAGTTCTTCCGGCCAATGTTTATTTGTGGACCCATCATATTCATTTGCCTGAGCACTATGACCCAAGCTGGTATTTAATGCTCAGAATTCCTTTGCAATTTTTATTAATCGCTTGGACGTATATGTTTGCCAAGAATCCACAAAACTACTAAAGCCAATTGATTTTTTTTAGATACTTTTTTACATGGGCTGCGGCCAATTGTGGTTCATGATGAGGAAGTTTGGTCGGCTTCTCAGAAGTTACCGCGTTTTTTTTAGCAATTAGACTATCTGCAAATCTCTCCATCCCGTCTGCGCCCACCACTAAATCATCAACTCCAGTAATTAAGTGAACAGTGACGTCATGAATATCGATGGCCTGTTTTTCCTCTTTAATCCACGGAAAAACATTATCGGGTTTAAGCACAGGAGAAACCAATTGTTCGCGGATCTTTAGAGTGCTTTTATAAAACGGAGTATCGAAGATATGAACCACATCTTTTGGGGCCATGCCCAGCCCCACTGCAATTGAGAGTTTCTGAAATTCTTTAAACTCAGGAAGCATCAATGCTTTTAGTGAAAGCATGGCCCCCAATGAATGGCCTCCCAAAACCAGTTTTAATTGATCGCTCTCAACTAAATGCTCATGAAGAGGAAATTCTTCTAGAAATGCATTCTTCAAACTTAAAAAGGCAGAATAAAAAAGTTCGTGGGCATGATTTTTAAAATATTCGAAATCCTCTACTTCAGAATAATTTCCAAGATAGTGTCCAGGAAGGTCAAAAAGAATACATGATACACCTGCTTCCGCCAGTCGAATAGGCCAATTGAGAATTGAGCTTTTATCGGCAGTGTAGCCATGGGTGAGTATGGCGAAGGTTGCTTTAATATCGCCCCTGGTTTCTCCTCCCACATCGGGAAGAAAAACGAGGGCGTTAGTTTTTTGATTTTGATAATTAAGAAATAGTTTTATGACTTTCATAGAAAAGAATAATACTTAATTTATTTCGAATAAACCACAGGCCATTCAGATTCTACGTCCCCATCACACTGCTCTTTTAGGTGTGCTTCTAACAAAACAAATTTCTCTGAGCTCACATCGTATTTATAGATCGCTGAGCTGCCACAATCGCCGATTCCACGCCCCTTTGAATATGTCGAGAGCATTAGGCTTGCCTGATCAAAAGCAGTCCCCATCAAGTCAGATGTGGCGGTAATGGATCTATCAGTCGCTACTTCGGCCACGGCGACGTTGGTAACATCACCATATGAATCGACAATATAGGCCAATTCTTTCGAGTTATAGGCATAGAGCTCACAACCTAAAATATAAAGCGATTTGGGAGTTTTTGAGTATTCTCCACCCGGTAAAGTATAAACCTCCTTCGACAAATACTGCCCTCGCTCTGAACTAAAATCAGGGCAACTGGCGTTGTGGCGATCGAGAACTGCTTTTGGGATTTGAATTGAATTTTGATCAGCACCAAAAGCTGATAAGGCGGCCAAAGACAATAATGCAGATAGAATTAATCGTAGCTTCATGAATATTCCCCCTAAAGTTGATTGAGTTTTGCTCTGACAATATCTATAGAATATGCGGCGCTTTGAAAACATCAGAAAATCTTCAGTTTTTTTGGATTTTAAGGCAAGAAAGAAAGAAAGTGTTTGACGAAGAGAGGCACTTCTATTAATTTTTAGACTCCAAAAAAAGGTTGCGCCCAGGTAGCTCAGTCGGTAGAGCAAGGGACTGAAAATCCCTGTGTCGGCAGTTCGATTCTGTCCCTGGGCACCAAATTTTGAATTTAAAAAGCCTCTAAGAAATTAGAGGCTTTTTTTTGTCTTTTTTCAAACCCAAATCCGTCACTAACTAGTTTTCACTTCTCCGAGCCGATAAAATTATCGATTTAAGCAATTTCTTGGTCATAAAATGACCACTATGCAGTTTTCAAATTTTATATCCTCCATTAATCATCTTTTTTTTCACTGACAGATTATTCTTCAGTGTGAAAACCATATTTTTTTATACAGGTCTTCATTCTCACAAAAATGGGG
>JAQTTZ010000109.1 GCA_028710485.1 Bacteriovorax sp.
ACGAAGAATTTTTGTGAGGTTGTCACCTTTTTTAATTTGATAAGTCACAACTGTCGCCACGGCACTAATAGAGGCAATTGCGACGTAGGCCGCTATTAATTTAAGGAAAAATTGTCTGACTTTATAAATTATTCTCATAAAAAAATCTTAATTAGAATTTACTTTGATCATATCATAAATTGTCTTAATCTTGTTTTTTAACATATCACAAACTTGTCTTAATCTTGCCATTGCGGAAAAGAAGAGCACTTCTCCTAAACAAAAGCGAAATGCCTAAAATAATTAGATTTAGCTTATTAACCAATGATAGTTCTATTCTATGTCATAGTTTTGTTCTTAGTATTTTTCTTCCTCATCACAATATTTTAAATTATTTATCTTTTATAAAATTTTATTAAAAAAGATAAACACACTGAGGATCATCATGGCCCAAAAAGAAATACAAAAAATTGGACGAAGAGATTTTTTAACCAAAGGTTTGATCGCCAGCGCTGGAGTGTTAAGTATGAAATCTCTCTTAGTACCAAAAGCACTAGGAGCAACTTCTTTATTTCAAAATCAACAAATTGAGCAGGCCGATTGCCTAGTGCTTGGCGCGGGAATGTCTGGACTTTGTGCTGCTAGAAATTTGGCGTTTCCTAAAGATCACTCCCCTTTCAAAGTCATTGTTTTAGAGGCCAGCGGAGGAATCGGGGGAAGAATTTTTTCAATCAATGATCCGCGTTTTGGTAAACCAATGGAGCTAGGTGCCCAGTACATTCATAGGAAACCAGGATCAGTTGATCTATGGGAAGATCTTAATCGATATGATGTTCAACTTAAAAAAGTTCCGCGTATGCTTAGAGGCCTGATGTATGTCCCAGGAGTAAGAAGGCCCAAAAGTAAAGAATATATGCTGCCATTTAAATGGAACTTTAAAGATATTCTAACTTTTTCAAAAAAAATTGATTCTTATAGAGGGCCTGATATTTCAGCAAAAGAGTGGCTGGATCGCCAAGATTATAACCATATTGGAAGAGGGCTCGTTGATCTCTATTTCACCGGAAGTATGCCTGGAAAATTAGAAAATATGAGCGTTAAAGGATTTGCTTCAGATAAGGCTTCACTGCAAGAAATGGAATGGTACGAATACCAGATTCACGGCGGATTTTTATCATTTATAGAAAGATTTACTTTCAGTGATGACTATTCAAAAAAATTAGATATTCGTTATCAATCAATCGTCGAACAAATTAAGTATGGCCCTGATGGTGTCGAAATTAGAGTTAAGGGCGGAAAAAGCTATAAGGCCAAAACTGCCATTATAACTTTTTCGGTGGGGGTATTAAAAAGTGGAATGATAGAATTTATTCCGCCACTTCCTAAGAGCAAAATGGATGCTCTTGAATGCTTGGGCATGGGAGATGAAGTTAAAATTATTTTGAAATTTAAAAAATGCTTCTGGGGAGAAAAGACTGCCATTTTAAATAGTATCAACACAAAAAGAAAAACATGCAGAACCTTTCTCATTCCTGGCAGTGGAAAAAAGGGAGAAGAAAATACAATTTTAAACGCTTTGTTTGCTGGAGAAGAAGCTGATGATATTTATGGTAAATCAGATGAATCAGTCATTAGCGATATTTGCTCAGACCTAAGCGAGATTTTCCCCAACGAGGGTCCAATTGATCAGTTGCTAGTGCAAGATAGCTTTGGTGAATATCAGTATCTGCGGATGCAATGGAGAGATAATCCCTACACTTTAGGTGCCGATTCTTTTCTGAAGGCCCACTCAGAGAGATCTGTTCCCATTGAAAAAGTAAGAGAGAAGTTGGCCAGTGCGCATGAAACTCCGAGTTTATTCTGGGCGGGGGAAGCCACGGCTTCAGGAGATGGTATTCAGCCAGCTTCAACTCATGGGGCACATTTTGCGGGCAATAGGGCCTCCAAGGAGGTCTTGAGTCATCTTTTAAGCTGATTTTGTTAGTATCTAATTAAAATAATCAAATTCGGTGGTACTCTAAAATAAGAAACCTTGGATAATCAAACTAATGAAACCTATCATCGCCATCAGCTCCTGCATTCTTGGAAATAAAGTCCGCTATGACGGAGGGGATACTCATGAGGTCTGGGTAAGCGCAAAGCTAGCGACCTATTTTGAGCTCAAAGCTATTTGCCCCGAAATGGAAATGGGACTAGGCGCCCCTCGTGAAACCATGAATTTGATTGATTCAAACTTTGAGAATGAAGGTCAGCGCAATATTCGATTGATCACAACTAAAACTAAGCAAGATCTTACCGGACTCGCCATTGACTCTATTGATAAAATTATATTGAGAGATGGCACTGGTGTTTGTGGCCATATCTTTCAGCAAAGATCTCCTAGTTGCGGTGTAGAGCAAGTTAAACTTTATAATTCTAAAGACGAGTTAATAATCACAACAAATAATAATCAAGGACTCTACGCTAAAGAATTTATAAAACGATTTCCATTTGTACCTGTCATTGAATCCCTTAAGCTTTCAAATATTAGAGAGCGAGAAAATTTTCTTTGTAGAGTCATGGCCTATTATCGCTTTAATTCGCTTCAAGCTTCAATCCCTATACTCCAGGATTTTCACAAACGTTACAAATTGATTTTGATGGATCATAGTGAGTCGATGACAAATCAGCTTAATTTAATTGTTGATAATGATAAAGAAAATGATTGCCTCAGTGTATTTGAAAATTACAAAAAGTTATTCTTTGAAACGCTTGCTCTTTTACCTATTAATAAAATTCAAGATTGTCATTTTTTAAAAGATCAATATCATTTTGATCCCTTTCCTATAGAACTCAGCGAGAAATAGCAAGAGGCCCTCTTGCGAGGGCATTCTCTTAGTTGCCCAAGACAATTGATTCATCAGATGAACAGTGTCTAGCGATGGCATTATTAATTTTATCCATTTCATCCGTTCTTTCTAGGTAAGGTGTGAATGAAAAAGAGTGAGCAAAATCCTTCATCTCTTCTTTAATTACTGAATAATTTATCCTGGCATCACCATTTTTATATTTATAAATGATATTTTGAGTTTCTCTATTTTTAGAATAGACCACAACATCCAGATCATAACCACCATCTACTTTTTTCACATGACGTACAGTCCATCTGTGGTATTCGAGCCCTGGCAAAATCAGCGGATTTTTATAATCTTTTTGAAGATCTCGCTGATATGCGATATCCATTAAATTTTGTAACGTACTGACTTTAACCTCGGCATGATCCATGTGATATCTCATGAAAGTGTCTCCTTCACGATATTCATAGTGCTCGGAGTAGCCAACGGTATTACTGTCTAAAATTTCTAAATCATATCCCCCTTTAACCTTTTCCATATGCACGACAGACCAGGCGTGAGCGAGAATTCCAGGTGCTTGAAGCTTGTTGTAGGAAATATTTTTATTCACTTCTACATCATTATAGATTTCGTCCATAAGGCCCTTTAGCTTCCAGGCCTCGACTTTAGCATCTCCAGATAATCCATCTATCCATGCAAAACGCAGCAACCCATCGCCCAGCTGCCATGCCTCAAGCTCACTTTGAATGAGGGCCTTATTCTCAGAAGTAAATTCAAAAAAATTATTATAGCCGGGAATCTCAATAACATTTTCAGCATCACGGATTTGCTTAATCAATTCGATGGCTTCATCATTGGTTGGCTTCGCTAATTCTGGCTTATAAATAGTTAAATAAAGAGCATTTCTCTCAAATCTGGAATGCCACCAGCACACTCCGGCCATGCCAATCCCACCACGATTTCTAAAGGATATTAGATTTTTTGAATCCAAAGTTAGATCTTTTACAAAGTTTGCATTTTGTCGATCTGAGCAAAAATGCCCAGAATCTTGTGCTGAGAGTTGAAAACTGCACGCTAATGAAACAAGTGCTAAAAGGGTAACTTTCATAAAGTCTCCAAAAGTGAGTATGTCGTCTAGCTGCATTTTGACACATGTGGATATTTAGAATTGGCATTTGGCACAAAATTACAGGGGGTGTTATTTTTTAGACAGTTTACTGCATATGAGATTTAGCGATTCTAAACACTTAGCTGGGTAGATGAAAATCTCTCCAGTGAAATCCTAATAATCAATATTCATTAAGAACCGGGTTGGAAATAAAAACTTTACCGTTAAGATCTTGAGGTCGGATCACTAAGCGAATCTTGGCGACATTGGCGTCTGTTGGGCTGTATGTGTGCCGAATCCTTAGAGCGTTTCCAGGCTTGTTAAGCTCACTAAGCTCGACTGTATGAATACTGTGCCGCTGTCACTCAGCTCCTGGACTTCTACCTTCACTGAACCTGTTTTCATTTCAAGCGCATTGAAATATGCCTCAAATACCATTCTCCTCGCCTCGTCACCAATTTGAGGCAGCTTTCGAAGATTGATGGTCTTACTAATCAGCTCAGTACCTGCATTTTCTTTGGAGCCATCTAACTTAACGGAGTCACGGGAATTGGGAAAACTTCCATGTATATTGTGATCGACCACAGCTCCAGACTTCAAAGACCAATCTACCTTTTTGCCGGCGATGGCACCATCAAGTACCTGCACTCCCGGCATCTTGACCATTTGTGATTCCGTTTTATGTTAATTCCAATAACCAAATATCTAAAGTAACTCTCTACAATGGAGATATTGCCAACGAATATTCTCGTGGAACTCTTTCTTATTATATTACTATCGGTGTAGTTCCCGGAAATTTTGCCGATGAAAAAATGGCAAAAAAAAATCACTTGATTGGACGAAAAGGGATGGCCTTCCTTTATCCTTCAACTGATGAAGAAGAAAGCCTCAAACAGAAAGTAAAAACTCAACAACCTCTGACTGAAAAAGAAAAGCGAAAACTCGATTTAATTTCGGCCGCAAATAATCAAGAAGGTTTTTCTCATGCTGGACTTGTCGAAATAAAAAAGGATGAAGAAACAAATATTCAAATGCCTTGGATCTGGGATATCTACCCCAACGCTTCAATTGGTGGAATACGATTCATCGGTCCCGAAGGTTTCGCTTTCCCGGCCAACTATCAAAAGGTGGGATATGTTCATTACAGTCCAGAAAAGTACCGCGACTTTTATAAAACTCAAATTAATAAACGTGGATATATGCCGAATGTTTGGAAAAGTTATTTGTCACAAGTGAAGCATAATAGCGATGGGCCGGAATCTGTCGAAGATCGCTCTGAACTCTATAATTGGCCAACTCTGATTTCAGCAGAAGAAGTTCAGCGAATTTCCAATGATGATGCCTTGGATGCAACCACTTGGTTTGAGCAAAATATTGCACCTAGAATTACACAAACAGCAGAGTCTTACATGACTTCTTCCGAAGCTTTGGCCTTCACTTCTAGTTTTGCCAACGCTCGTGATACCGCCTACTGCTCTCAGTTGGTTGTGTTAGCATTTCTTCAAGGGGTCAATGTTGATGCCGAGGCCACTATCGACACCTGGAGTGCTTTGGCGAAAACCATTAAGCGCCTACACCTACCAGGAAGTGAGAGCATCGACCTCTCACAAAGAATCGTTGCTCCTGCCGATTTTGCCTGGCAAAGTCAACTGGTCGAAAATTATACATCCATTCAATTCGATCACTCGATAGACTTTCCCTCTTTTGAAAAAAAAATTGATCTGTTGAAATATATCGATGACAAAAAATTAGTTCACTCAGCAACTCATTCATTAAATTTGATAATTGATATTAATGACAATGATTATTAGGTCATGTGTTCACGACTCTTAATGTAATTTTTACATATGTAATTTATGGGAAAATGTCAGATTTTTTATTTTTTTAAAAAAAACAGCATATAAGAGTAATAAAAAAATTTATTTAATTAAAAGGAGCAGTCTATGGGACAATTTTTTAAAGGCTTATGTATAGGTTTAATTACTATTGCGATTATTTCATCTAATACTTATGCTTCAAATTACTATACCTCTAATCAAATTGAGCTGTCTGATTGGAATGGTGATTTTAAAGGGAATACTCTTACAGACTGGATGAAGCATGATAGCGATAAAAAAAATGGTGTAAACTCAAAGGCAACAGGAGTGTTTGTGCCTTCTATAAAGATTCCTCAGTCTTCAGATTTATTGCAAAAACTTACTCTTAATATAGTTTCAGGTTACGCGGCAGACGATCGAACAAATTTAGAAATATACCGTGGATCCAATGGAATTTTCTATGCGAAATTTACCTCCATGGAATTGAGTAAAGAAATATTAGTTCCTTTCACTCAAAGCAATAATAAATTAGCTGTTAAGCTGACTGATCACGCCGCAGGTTCAGAGTTTAAATATGGTGAGAAACTTGAATTTTTAAACGACAAATTAATTTTAACTAACGAATTTTCTTGCTGTGTGGTCAGTTTTGGCCATGCTGGTTGCTTAGTTCATGGAATGTGTTCTAATATTTATACTTTTTCGAAGTAAAAGCTATCTCTCTTGATATAAACGGCTGCATCGCATTCGCAGGAGGCGATGCGCCCGCATTTTCGAAGATCAATATATTTCACAAGAATCATCAAAATATTATATGTTTGAATTTTTACTTTGAAAGTCTTATGCTTTATTGCAAGAACGAGGTAAATTTTGTCACTCCCTTCACCTTTTTACAGTGCTATTCATACGATTGTGGTGAGCGATCTTCATTTGGCAGATGCCGAGCCACCACATCCTAAAAAACCACTTTGGAAGCGTTTCAAGGGAAAAGATCTTTTCATTGATGGAACCTTTAAATTATTCTTGGAAAAAATTCAGAAAATTGTTCCTGGCCCAATTGAATTGATTTTCAATGGGGATGTTTTTGATTTTGATTCTGTAATGACATTGCCAGCAAAGCCCGAGTTTTCTATTAGTTGGTTGGAAAGAAGGCGCGGTCTGGCGCCAGAGGAAGCGAAATCTCGCTTTAAGATTCAAGTAATTCTAGATGCACATTCCACTTGGCTTGAGTCTGTCCGGGAATTTATCTTAAACGGCAATCGAGTGGTTTTTAATATAGGCAATCACGACATGGAACTTCATTGGCCTTCGGTTTGTCGGGATTTACAAAATCGAATGAATTTGCCCGAGCAATTTCAAGATTCAGTGCGATTTACGGAGTGGTTTTATATCAGCAATCAAGATACGCTGATTGAACATGGCAATCAATATGATGCCTACTGCCTTTGCTCTAATCCCATTCATCCACTCATTAAAAAAAGAGGAAAGGTATTGATGAGACTTCCCTTCGGGAATCTCGCAGGTAAGTACATGCTCAATGGAATGGGACTTATGAACCCCCATGTCGATAGCAGCTTTATCAAGGATTCTGTTTTTGAATACATGATATTTTTCATGAGATACGTCATTCGCACACAACCCTTGCTATTGTTCGCATGGTTTTGGAGTGCCATTGCAACACTCATTGTCTCCTTGCAGGAAGGGTTTCATCGGGCACTCAATGATCCATTGACGGTGGATACTCGAGTGGAGGGCATCGCCCAGCGGGCCAATAGCACTGTTCCTGTAGTATGGGCGCTTAAAGAAGTGCACGCGCATCCAGCGATCTTTAGTCCGCTGAAAATCCTACGAGAACTTTGGCTGGATCGGGCAATTCTCTTCTCGCTAGTTATTTTCATAAGTTTTGAAATTTTTGCGACTGTAAATGTCTTTGCCAATATCTCGATTGCTTGGATTGTGATTCCTTTTTTAATACTCCTGCCGATGTTTATATTTTACGCGCGATCAGTTGAGTCAGAGGTGAGCAAACTGCAGAAAGTGGCTTTTGCCATGATTCCTTTTTCAGCTCGCATTGCCAAAGTCAGCAGGGTCATTCAAGGACATACCCACCAGGAAATTCATACTCAAATTAAGGGGATTGAATATTTTAATACTGGAACTTGGTCTCCGGCCTTCCATGACATCGAGTGCACTAAAGCTTACGGGAGAAAGTGCTTTGCTTGGATCAAACCAGATTTAAACAACCCGAGAAATAGGATTTGTTCACTTTATGAGTGGACTGGAACTGATATTGTGCTAATTCCGATAAATGAGACAGACCAATTTTATGCAACTAATTCTTCGCACTAATAAGATTAAGCAGTTCTATTTTTCTAACATGCTTTAACAATTCCCCTCCAACGCTACCCGATAAACTTTTTTAAAGATAATTTATTATTTGTAAGAATTTATTAGGTTCCAGACAGCTAAAAAAACGGAATAGTTCCCTTCTGATTTAATCGAAGTTATTAATGGAGGTTCTAGGATGAAATTATCCTACACTGTGACAATTAGACAATTTGTTACAACGGTATTTTTATTATCGTTAACTATCTTAAGTGCCAATGCCACATCACCAGAAGCGAAGTTTGATGGATACATTATTAAGCTAAAAAAGGGACATGGATTTATGCCTCTAAATGGCTTTAGATCTCTGGGAGATCTCACTGAGTTAAGTGTTGATTTTGGTGATTATTATCATTTGAATTCTGCTAATTCTTTTAGCGAAATTGACCTCAATGCCATTAAAACAAATCCTGACGTAGAGTATATCGAGCCAAACTATCTTTACACTCATTTAGATCATGGCGGCGCTGTTCAACCGGCTTCAATTCAAGACCCATTGTTTAAAAGTCAATGGAGCCTATTCAATACGGGACATAATACTTGGATCCCAAATAGCCCTCCAGGTATTGATGTCAATGCGGTTAAAGGATGGGAAATTGCCAAAGGTGGCAGTGATGTCGTCATTGCCATTATTGATTCTGGAATTGATTATAACCACCCCGATCTTAAGAAAAATCTTTGGATCAATGAAGCAGAGAAAAATGGTAAACCGGGAGTTGATGATGATGGCAACGGATTTATCGACGATATTTACGGTTACGATTTTGCCAATGAAGACGGCGACCCGATGGATGGACTGGGCCACGGCACTCACGTTGCGGGCATAATTGGTGCAAGTCATAACGGAGAAGGAATCAGAGGAGTAATGAATAATGTTAAAATCATGTCTCTTAAATTTCTTACTGATAAAGGACCTGGAGACACCAAGAATGCTATTAGGGCGGTTGATTATGCCATTAAAAATGGAGCTCAAATTATAAACAACTCATGGGGCGGAGGAGATTATTCTCAAGCTATGTATGATGCTTTTATGGCCGCAGCAGAAAAAAATATTATCATCACAGCGGCAGCAGGTAATAGTAACGTTGACAACGATGTGACTCCTAAATACCCTGCAAGTTATAAAGTTCCAAACCTGATAACGGTTGCTGCTCATAATGCCTTAGAAGGAAGAGCGAGCTTCTCTAATTATGGGAAAAATTCAGTCAGTATTTATGCGCCAGGACTGGATATCGTTTCAACTGATCTTAAGTCGAACTATATTTGGAGTACAGGAACTTCTGTAGCAACCCCAATTATAACAGGAGCTTTAGGATTACTATTATCTATGGAGCCAGGAATAAGTTACACCGAAGCTAAAAACAGATTAATGGAGACTTCTATAAAAACTCCTGAACTTCTTAAATACGCTCAAGCTGGCCGTCTCGATATCTATCGCTTACTTACTAATCTTCGCAACTAAAACAATAACCATTAAACCGAGGACATTACATGAAAAAATTATTACTAGCTCTTTTACTCTCAACTGCCATCACCAATGCTTGGGCAAAAAACAATGAAGCTGAAAAAAAAGTTATCGTTTACGCAAACGCGACTGCATTTACATTAGATGCAAATCTTCCTGAGCCATTTTCTCGTACTGTAGCTGTGCAAGTAAGTCTTAATCCAATTGAAAACGATGCGACCCTTACTTTCCTCATGGATGAAAGTGAAGGCATCGAAGTCACTTTCGATATTATCTCAGACACAACGGACAAGTGTAATAACCGCGAAATCGTTGCAGGACCTCCAGTAGGAAGCACTCCTTACTATAAAGATTTCGAAATCAAAGTTATCGATTACTCAAAAAATACATGTAAAGATTTAAAAGTTCCTGCTGCTACTTTTGCCAGCTTAAAAACTTATGAAGTTGGCCATAAGACAACTACTTACTCAACGATCTTGGCAGAAGCTTTACAACCAGAAAAAGCAGATAAAAATTAGTTTTCAATCTTTTTTAGCTTAAATAGGGGCCTTTCATAGGCCCCTTCTTTTAGAGTGGGATATCCCCCTCAATTAAACAATAAAATCTTAATAGGTCATATTGACATTCATTGTAACAGCCGATAATAATTTCCGCCTAAAGTCAGAATAAAAGTTTAAAACAGGATAAATAAATGCAAAAAAATATTAGTTTTCCCCGTTGTGTTCGTGGATTTAGCATTCTTATGGGCTTAAGTTTATATGCAGGCGCGGGACTTACCGCTGATTTCTCTGCATTTGAAAGCTCTCAAGTCAATCTCGACAAAAGCTGGTTCCTTACCCGAATTGGAGCTCCTCTCTTTTGGCAAAAAAGCACAGGCAGCAAAGAAGTTAAAGTGCTCGTTTGTGACACAGGAATTGAATCAAATCACCCCGACCTTAAAGCAAATATTAGCCTTCCTGGACAAAATTTTGTTGATGGCTCAACAAACACCGAACCCACTGGTAACGCTCATGGAACGCGCATTGCGGGCGTTATAGGAGCATTGGGACTCAATGGTGGAGCTGTTGGCATCAACCTAAATGTTAAAATAGTTCCTGGTAAAATTTCGAACGTTGCTAGTGGTATGGCCATGCACACCGACACTGCTAAATGCATTAAGTGGGGGGCCGATCAAGGCATTAAGATTGTTAATGTTAGCTTTAGCGGCGGATTAGATGAACCGGTTGTTCATGACGCTGCAAAATACCTACACGACAAAGGTGGAGTTCTAATCATGTCTGCTGGAAATGTTTGGGGGCCAAGAGATTTGCCAAATGATCCCTATATTATTGCCGTTGGAATGGTTAATCAAATTGACTGGAAAACACAATTTGACAGTTTTGGACCATTTGTCGATATGGTTGCTCCAGGAACCACAATCTACACTACAGACGTAGGTGGAAAATACATCGAAGACAAAGGCTCTTCTCTTTCCGCTGCCGTTGTTTCAGGAGCGGCTGCGCTCATTTTATCGGTAAGGCCAGACCTAAGTGCTGATGAACTTACAGAGGTTTTATTTCGCTCAACTGTTGACCTTGGCACCCCCGGCAGGGACGACGCCTTTGGTGTCGGGAGACTCGATTTAAGTAAGACCATTGATATACTTAATAATCTATAAAAAGTTTGAATAAGTCCCCCTAAAGGCCACCTTAAAGGTGGCCTTTTTTGTATGTAAAATTTAGTCGACACAAGCTCCGCTACTCTATCTTGTGCTATGTCCTTGTCTTCTTAAAAATTACGGAGTGTTTATGAAAAAAATTTTAATTGCCTCGTTCCTTATCCTTTTATCTCTCTCGTCATACGCTGACGAAACTCTACAATCTTCTAAAGATCAGGGCCTTATTGTTTTGGATTTGGTCGTAGGTATCCATCAAACATATTCAACCACATCTGAACTAGAAGCAAAAGTAGTCGAACTCCTTGGGGGCGACGGAATGAATCCCACTCGCATGGTGCTCGTGCTTAGCACTGGTAACCCAATGGAAGAAAATAG
>JAQTTZ010000110.1 GCA_028710485.1 Bacteriovorax sp.
AAAAAAGAATTTATACTGAGCCTTTTGCATTGGGGGCCTTGGCTTTCGTTCATCTATTTCCCAACGCTTAAATATTCCTTTTTTTACATCAATGTTTTCAGGTTTTTCGCTGATGCAAAGATCAATGTCAACTGAAAACCGTTTTGTATTTTCAAGCAATAGAATTAAAGATGTTCCTCCCTTAAATACAATGTTAATTCTCAGCAACGGTTACCACTTCATTCTCAGGCAACGTTACCACCCCTTGCGTGATGCTTTTATTTCTTAATTTTCTTTCTGTCACTCACTATTTCTCGATCTCCTTCAAACCTGTAACTTTTTCCCTTAAACTCAATGACCTCAGCTCGATCAAAAATTCTGTCGATTGTTGCATTCGCAATAATTTGGTCAGGAAAGACCTGAGGCCATTCTTCTACTGCCCGGTTTGAAGTTAGCAGAAGGGCCGAAGTTAATTTCCTTCGATCAAGTAAATCAAAAATTTCTTCAGCGACATCACGGTCAACAGTTATTACTCCCCAGTCATCAATAATAAGCAGTCGAGCTTGCAGGATCTTTTTAAAAAGAGAGTGAAGTTCATTTATTTCTTTATATTTTTTTATATCTTGAACTAACCCTTTCATTGTCGTCCAATAAACTTGATCTCCTCTCGCTACTGCCTTTAACCCAAGAGCTTGGCCTAAATGTGTTTTACCTGTCCCTGGCTGCCCTAAAAACAATACGACCCCTCGTCTTTTGACGAAGTCTAATCTCCCCAGTTCTTTTATTTTTTCTTCTGGAATAGTTTTATTAAAATCAAATTTAAAACTCTCTATCGTTTTAACTTCAGGAAAGCGTGCTCGTCTTATTCGACCTTGCAAGGCCAATTCTTTTCGGGAATCAAGTTCCCTGCTCAAAAGATCACTGATCCAATCCAGTGACACACTCTTTTTGTTTTTTTCCAAAACTGTTAATAACTCACTCGCGGCTGTTCGTAGTTTTAACTGCTGAAGCTGCTGTCCTAAGACTTCTACATTCATTTTCGTTCTCCTTTTTAATGATACATTTTTTTATATTCAGCGATGTCACGCCCGTAAATGGGTTTGGATTCTTGGGCATAATTTTCTATTTTATTGTCGGGCGATAATTTTAAATTTAAAAAACGAAGTACATACTGATAGCTAAGTTCGTTTGTCTCAAGCGCATTTTTACAAGCTACATCTATTCTTCGATGATCGTACTTTTTATCAAGACTCAATATTCCCCATATCTTTCTCGTGTCAATAAAACCTCGGCCTTGAATTACTATCGTTTTCACCAGCTCTTCAACATAGGGACCAATCTTTTTTGCTTTTTCAAGAAGCGGTTTATTGTCTTCCAAGTTTCTAAACTCTGCTCGAAGGTGTAATTCTTTTGTGGATTTTGATTGATGGGGATTTGTAATTCGATTATGAGTTTCAATCATCTTCCCGTTATAAAAAATACTCAGCTGGTTTTTATTTGCAATAATTGTGACGTCTTTCCCAATGTAATGTTCTTCAAGGGAGTAATATTTATTTGCAAAACGTATATGCCCATCTCGGCGAACTTTAGCTTCGGAGTATTCTTCTCTTTCGTAGATAGTTTTAGGAAGGGCCTTCAACATAGGACATTCTTCCGCTATAAAAATATCTATTGGTTTTAACCTCGTCGTTCCATGAACTCGCTCGTTGGCGATCAAAACTTTTTTATCTAAATAGGTTTGGGCATTTTCAAGTCCGTTCCAATTTTCGCCATGGGCCTCAAATAATCTTCTTATATACGGAACGAGTCTTTCGATTTTTCCTTTTTTTCAGGATCGTATGGCGGAAGACATTCCAAAATAACACCGTAATAGGAAGCAAATCTTTCCATTGCTGGATTTAAAATGGCTTCATACTTGGAAGCAGTTGTGGCAAAACATTTTGGATTATCGCTCGTTATTCTTAAAGGAACACCACCAAGCTCATTAAAAATGGATTCAATCGCGGCCATTGTTTCTTCGACACTGTTGCTCCAGACCAGTCGCACGGCCATATATCTTGAATGGCCCAATACTCCTGCTAAAAACCATACACTTCTTTTTTTATTGGAAACTGGATCGTGTACATGACGAAGAAGTCCCCAATCTAAAAGTAGGGCCTCGCCTGGTTTATGGATAATTTCGGAGACAACTTTCATTCGACAGCGATTGCGTTCGCCTTCGTTCAATTTATATTTTTTTAAAAAACGATAGAATGAAGCCAGTGACGTTTTAAGAGGCATTTCTTCGTAGACAGTGATAGGTGACCAACCAGCGGTGAAACGATCCTCTATGTAGCTTTTTTGTTTTAATAGAATAGCTTCTGATTCACTTGGAGGAAATATTTTATCCAACTCGTCATCAGGAAATAGAGTTTCTGGAAACGGCGGAAGTGAAGTTAAGGCTTCAGTATCAACATAACCATATTTTTGGGCCTTAGTTCGAATGGCCTTTATTCTTTTTTTACTGATCCCCAAAGCTTTTGCGATCTGATTGTGACTCTTTCTTTGAATGAAAGACTCAACTACTTTTCTCTCCATTGCGATCCTCTCTTGAACTTTTTTCACAAGAACTCCAGATAAAGGTTGATATCTGAAGTCCATTTTAAATGTTCAAGGGGTGGTAACCAAACCTGAGAAAAACTGCCTCAAAAGTGGTAACGGGCCTTGAGAAAACGTGTTCCGCAGGTGGTAACCAGTGGCTGAGAAAGAACACGCGCTTGAGATTATTCACTAAAACACCAAAATACCGATACTAAAACCAATCCGATCAATTGATAATTGAGTTGGCCCTTTTAATTCGTGATGCTTGTAAAACACATTAAAGCTAAATCGCCCTTCAGGTTTAACCGTATAAAATAATATGTACTTATATCCAGAGAAGGCCTTCGTTCCTGATGTGGAAGATGCCAATGTTTTTGAAATAGATGCCTTGAGATTCATTTTCAAGTCAAATAATGAAAACCCCTGAGAAACTCCAAGCGTACCATAATGGATTTTGTTATCAATATTTTCGACGGACGATCCCGAGAACATTTCGCTGGTGTTGAAAGTATTTAACTTTTCAAAATCGTATCCTGAATAAATCCCTAATAAATTTTCTTTCAAATAATATTGATAATAAAGATTAAAGCCTATTTCCCCAGGAATTGAAAAATTTGAAGTTGTACTTGTGCTATTTCCTCCCGTCACTATTCCTTTTGAAGCTTGTGCCCAATAAGCACTTCCCACAATAAAATGTTCTTTTTGTTCATTGGTTGAACTAAATCCAAGTCCTAACGTGACGGGAAAATTCTGGCCTGAACTTGCTGTTTGCTCAGAAGTTATTTCTTTATAAGTTCCAAAACTAGAAGCATAAAAAGCATTCAAAGAAAACTTTTGATTGAACTCGCTCTCCCCTTCATCCATATCTAGAATCTTTTCCAGCGATGGGGACCATGTTAAACCTTGCACAACTTCTTTATATCTTCCTCATATTCTTTGTAGCGTGATCCGTACTTAACCAAGGCGCGATTAATGTTTCTCTTCGCGATGGATTCGATTGTGTCTCCGCTTTTAACTTTATCTATTATATAATCATGGAGATCTTGCATGAAAAAAATAATTAGAATTGCGGCAAGTATGAAATTAAAAAACATGATAATTAATCCCCGCCCCAATCCTTAACGAAGAAAGAGTATTATCCCCTGAGAAAGAATGATACTTAACTAATGAACCAATCGACCATTTATTTGAAACTTGATAATTAAAATACAACATCATCTTGTAACCAGAAAGTTTTGCACCATTTAATGAATCTGGCCTTCCGCTTTCAAAGGAACCAAAAAAACTTTTCGAAATTGACAATTTCATAGAAAATTTTTCTTGATTATAGCTAATATTTTTAGCTATCCCAACTGTTACATAAAAAATTAAATTCCTATCAAGATAAATTTTATCGTCATTTAAAACTCCATTAAGATCAAAACTAGAGAATTGTTCTCCATCAATCCCAGAATAAACTGAAATATTTTCTTTTTCGTAAAAATATTCTCCATAAATATTTCCACCTATTTCTGGTGGGATACTTACATTACTTGCATTGACTCCTGCAGTGTCTCCCTTATTAGATGTTGATAATAGATATGAGTAATATAAACTCGTATTAAAAGAATATTTTTTTTCAGACGGAGAAAACCCATATGATATTCCCAAAGCAACAGGAGAAAGCTGAACATATTTAACAGCAGCAGTTCCAGTTTTTGATTGAGAGAAGTACCCTACTGACGGCATTAAAAAAACAGACATGCGGCTTCTGTTTTTTTCGTTGTTAAATTTCTTATAAATCTTAAATTTTTCCTGATCTACAGATTGAGGAACAAGGTAAAGTTTTACAATATCTCCCTTTTTAAGGTTATCCCAATCTTTTATATTGATATTTTTTTTCTTGGTGATGAAAACCGATTCCGAAATTGAATCCTGGGGTGTATCTTTTTTTACAAATGATCTTATTATTTCTTGAAGTTCTACATTTTTTTGGACGTGATAGTCGAGAACAGCAAAGGTCATTGCAAATGCCTGGACTGAAAAAAAACATAATACAAATATTAAGCTTTTCAATTACTAGATCCTGATATCGCTACTCCCGCAATCGCCAATCCCGCAATCGCTTGCGTATTACTTCCTGTTTTTTTACCAGGGCCTAACTTAGTCACCGTAAGAGATTTTCGAGCATCAAGACATGCCGTAATAAAAACTGAAGTTCCTATAAACATAAAACTTCTTCTATTAATCTTGCTCATTAAACATCATCCTTTCTGGCATTTTTGAATTCTTTTATTGCTTGTCCCATCCCCTTAGCTAATTCTGGAATTTTTTTAGGTCCAAAGAATAAACATAAAAGTCCAAAAATAAGTAATAATTCGCCAATACCTAAACCAAACATAGATTCCCCCATGAATAACTATTATAATTAATTTACCGAGCGAGAAACTTCATACCAAGCACCATTTCCATAAACCAGCCCAAGGGTACTATCTGCACTTGCTACAAAATCCCCACCCAGTTTTAACGAGGCTCCTCCGTCAACAACAGTAAGTGCTCCCGTAAAGATCAAAAGAATTTGACGTCCGGCCCAGCCTCCATTGATCGTTCCAAAAATCACATTTCCAGTAACTGTAAATACATTTCCGTTTGGTGGAAGATTTATAGGGTCTGCTGAGGCAATTGATGGCGTTGTAAGAGTTGATTCAACAACGGCACTTGTAAAATTACCGTAATCATTATTTTTTCCGATATTAACAGAACTCGATGCAATTGCAGCATGAATGGGCCGAGTTATAATATTGTAAAAACGAACACTATCGATTGTAATAATAGAAACACTATTATTTATGGTAATTCCATTTGGAGTATCACGTTGAATTCCTCCTGTAATACAAACATCCCCTGAACTAATGAGTACTCCATGATTAGTGCAGGCCCAAGTATCACACCCCATGAGACGTGTATGAACAGAAGCAGCAGTTGATACGTAAAAACCATTTTCTTGAGCGGCCGCCTGACAATTTATCAAGCGCGTATCTGTCGAGCCTCCATCTATTATAAAACCAATTTGTCCAGCAAATCCACCTGTACTGTCTGTCGAGCAAGAAGTGAAGGTCATTGAGTTAACTGATGATGCCCAAAAACCTCTAAAGTAACCGTAGCAAAAACAATTTGTAACTTTATTCCAGTCTCCCACAGTCGTAAATTTAAATGCACAACCTGTGCGCTGAAGAGAAGTGGCTCCACCAAGAGCGGCAATAGTAGCAAATGGCCAACAATGAACTCCATCAATATAAGCGACATCGTAACAGTTATTAATTTCAATACCATTAGTGCAATCAATATTAGTTTTCTGAATTTTTGAACGTTGACAATTATTTGAATAATAAGCTTTGTTAAACCCTAAGATCATTGAATTCACAACGAAGGTATCATCCCCACTTCCAGTTATTGCTGTGCCTGTAAATCCAGAAGAATTCGCTTCTGGAAATGACATACCTTTACGATATATTAAACATCCATCTAGACCGGCTCCTCCCAATAAACTAATTGTTGCTGATGAATTTAAAATAAGGGCGGCTAAATTTTCATAATGAGCATTAACATTGTTATTTGTAGTACCGACTAAAGTCATTGGTCCTTTTAATGTAATATTGGATTTAATTATTAAATCCGCATTTACTAAATGTTTGTCAAAATAATGTACAGTTCCTCCACCTGGCAAAAGACTATCAATTGCTGCTTGAATTGCGGGCGTATCATCCGCCACTCCATCTCCAATTGCTCCAAAATCTTTTACGCTTACAAACTCATATAATTTTTTTTCAACAGTGCGAGCAACTGCACTTCCTCCAGTCTGTGTCCATGAAATTTCTTTTGAATAATGCTTAACTATAGTTCCCACTTTATAAACGTGATCATTAACCGCTTGAAGCCATGAAGTTGCGATGACCGTAACTTTGTCGACAAAATTAGTATCTGCCATAAAAAAGATTCTCCTTAAAAAACCAATTATTAAATTCCACCAACTGATAAAGATATATTGGAAAATTCTTGCGAATCTAAAATCGCATCATAAACTTGTGTATTAGTTAAGCCTGAAATAAATGTAGCAAATCCATTCTCTTCTGTTGAAGATGGAATTCGAAATAAAAACCCCTGATACATTACTTTTGCTTTCTCGTTTGGAGTCATTAAGACCCAACGATTTTGAAATTCAGTTGAGTTTAAAAATTGCAATGCTAAATTTTTTGATTTATTAATTGCTGTTTGCTGAACATAGTTTTCCCAGTTTGTGATTTCAATGGAACTTGGAATACGTAAAAGCAGAATTTTGTAAAATCGTTTTATCAACAAACTAGGATGATAAGATGGGGCCGGAAATATTGGTGTTGATGGTGCAGGAGATAGTGTTGCTATTGGTGATGCTTTCCAGATTAATTTAGAACGCATCATCTTATTTCCACCATTGCCTAAAAGATAATAGGCATAATACAAATAAGTTTCATTATTAACCTGGTTTAAAACCGGATAACTAATTCCGCACGTATCTGATCTTGGTGCATTGATAATTGGTCCACTAGATTCATCATAACTTCCTAGAGCAGTACTTGACCGTCGAATACCGATGCTCCAAGTGCTCAAGAAAGTACTATCTTCAATTGGGCGAACACAGCGAAAATAATTGGCCCCATTATAAATAGCATAAAAATAATGCCCGACTTTTTTCCAATCCTGTACATCTACATTATTGCAATCCCAACTTGAATTGCAATAAACATTTTCCTTGGCTCCAATCATTAGGTGACCAACAATTCCAGACTTGCCTACATAATTTGTGAGGTTTGATATTTCGACAAACCACGAACTGGTTGATTCATTTCCTTCATCTGCAACTTCGCCCCCAGGCGCAGGAGAAACTCCTCCGTCATTAACTAAAGACCATTTTAAATAAGTATGCCCGTTATCAACTAAGCTGACGCCTGTTGAAGCAGATAATAGTCCATTGTTTTCGATAATAAGTTTAGGTGTAGACCAAGAGGTTGGGTCCCAAGGCGCTGTTGAAAAAGAAGTACACAATGAAGCTCCAAAGGCCCCACTAAGACTTGCACATTCCATTGATATTATATAACGAGTTGGTGTTACGGAAGTATCTTGGGTTAAATGAGAATCATAATAAGTTCTATCTCCGCTTAGAGAGTCAAACAGTGCTCCTCCGACTTGTTGAAAATGAACTCCATCACTACTCTTAAACAAGAAAATATTAAATCGACTAGATGTAAGTGCCCCTCTAGTCAAAGTGTAGTACATTTTATCATTTGGATTAAAAAATACTGAAAGCTTTTGATCCCAAATTCCAATCACCGTATCACTAAATTGCAAAACTATTTCCTCAGACTCAGCAACGGACTGGAAACTAGCTTTGCCTGAAAATAAATCCTCTAAACTTGGTTCATCTTTTCCAGAACTAGTTGCAGAATTCGGCGTAGAGCTATGCTTAACAACCGAAAGAGGAACGCAACTTTGAAAAAATATTAAAACAAAAAAATATGACCATTTTTTCATTTTATTTAACCTTCAACTGATCTGGGCCTTTGCCCTTTACAAGTTTGTAAGTATAGTTAGGAAAATTCATATCTGGTGTCCACAAACCAAAACTTAGATAAATTTCTCCTCGATCACGAAACAAATTCATATACTGAAGTCCACAACCAAAAGGTGAATCATTTTGTAGCAAATTTATAATATAAGGATTTTTTGAATAGTTTTCCCAATTGCCACTGGCCGCAATAGCAGGACTTCTAACAAGACCAAAAACCCAAACTTGTCCCAAAGTGCATAACAAAGTCTTGTCAGATGCTTCGCCTAAAATATATTCGTATCCATTCGATCGTAAATTTCGAGCGGCACCAAAACCAATACATCCTCCTGCTCCCCAGTTAGCATCCCAACTATTACAATCTTGGGAAGTCAACATGGCATCGTTTGGTAAACCAGCTCCAGAAGTCTCCCATGTCACAAAGTTAGTTGTCCTTGCAATTCCACGAGCACCAAGCTTCATACCGGCATAATCAAAACCATGAAAGGTCACATAAAAATATCCATTTTTTTTCGCTATAATTTGTGGAGTTCCTTCATCGACAGTTGTAGCTGGACAACTTTTTCCACCTCCACTACATATTGGACTCCATAAAGCTCCTCCAACAACTACTGGATTGCTAGTATTCGGTTGAAACATGCCCATAGGAGAAGAACCTGTCCGAGTATAATGACAAAGATTCCATCCTCCAGTTGTACCTATACATTGAGCGAGATAGTGCCAAATAGCTGTTTCAGAGTCGTAAAAAGCTCCACCATCAACAACTGCGCATCCACTTCCTGTAGGACTAGCGATCAAAACGGGTTCAGACCAGGTCTTGCCTTGATCAGTACTTTTCCGAACAACCTCTTGAAGTGTTTGGCCGATAATTGGGCGGCAACTCACTGGAGTATTTGCAACCGGCAGATACTGTCGATTAAAGGCATACCAAATTCCATCTATTGCAACTTGAGATGATGTATTCCCGTCGTATCCAATAGAGCCAATAAAATCATCTCTCTTCATATATTCAAAGTGAGCTGTCCCATTCCATAATGCTGACAGGGAAAGTTTCTCTGGATAGATTGTAGTACTTTCATGTCTAATCAAAGAAGAGCCAGTCGTATAAACTCTAAACTCTAATTTTGTTCTAGTCGTTAATTCAAAATCAACATCAAAATCTTGAGCCACCATAGACGAGTTAAAATCTTTTCTAAGAATTAATCTCTTACCAATAAGTCTACTGTTATCAACATCGTAAACTTCTACTGAAGAGACAATACTATTATTTGCCATATTATTATCAATGGCCAAACGAAAAGAAGCAGTTAAATTACCAATCAGAATATCTTGAGTGTAAGGTCCATAAGTAATGTATCCTGGGCCATCAGTAGAATTGGCCTGCCACGAAGTCATGTACGCTGATCCGACTTGATGGGAAAGCCTAGCGTCAGTGGCCTTATAAAAAATTTTACTTTGGGGAACAATTTGGGTTTGAAAATGTTCTAAATAAGAAATCCCTTTAGTCATCACTCTAAATTCCAAAGTTCCATCTGCATTATTTAGAAAAGATAATTCAAAACTTTGTTTTTGATTGATTTGAGTAAATTCATGTCGGGTAATAGTCCGAGTCGCTAATACTTTCCCTGTTGAAGCTTGATTAATATCAATAGTAACTATCTCTGAATTATCGCTGGTATTATTATCTATCTGTAGATCAAAGACCGCATTAAAAACTCCCGGTCCAATCATTTTGGTATAGGGTCCATATGTTAAAACGCCTGCCCCATCAGAGGCATTAGTGGCCCATGAAATTGAACTTTTTTTATTTCCAATTTGATGATTATTATAAGTCGAAGTTGCATAAAAAATTAAGTTTGAAGTAGAATCATTTATTTGAGTGAGAACCGTTTTCTCATGTTCTAAATATGTATATCCAGCATAGGACACTCGAAATTCAAGATTATTTGAACTTGTAATAGGAAAAGTTAAATCGAAATCTTGGAAAACCATAGGAAGAGTAAATTCTTTTCGATGAAATTCTCTAAATGCTAAAATCTTGCCTGTTATCTTATCGAAAACTTCAAGTATCCCAATTGCGTAATTATCGGCTGAATTATTATCTACTTTTAAACTAAAGCTTGCTTTAAAAATTCCACTTGGCAATGATAGTAAATTAGAGGTCGTTGTCAGATATCCAGGGGATGAGGAAGAGTCAACTCCCCATGACGTTGCACTAGCAACAGCGGAACCAATTTCATGAAGCGAGGATGATGAATTTGCTAAAAAAACATTTGGCACAATTCCTTTCCAAATAGTTGAACCACCAGTCCAAAGAACAGATTCACTTCCTTCTGACATTCTTAAGAAGGGTTCCGTTTTTGAGAAGTGAAGAATGCAAGAGGTGTTATTCGTTCCTGTTGAAAATACTACCTGCATGGTATTTTCGTTTGTGATGACTAAATTTCCATCATCTTGCATTTCTGCCTTACAATTCAAACATAAGCCTACTGTTGCTGAATTCCATAATGGCGTAGCACCATTATATAAAACTAAATTTCCATCTGACTGCATTGCCAGCTTAAAGCTGGAGTCCTTAGTGCCAATGTTAAATTCTTCTCCAGATTTCAAAATAAATTTTTTAACATCGTACCCGTTTAACCAAGTATCTCCTGGTAAAATGATTCGACTATCAGGAGTCGAAGCTATTGAATTTGATTTTGGTGAAATACCTTTCGAGAGTGACATTTTGCAAGAATAAAACACCAAGCAGAGAGTAATTAAAAATATTCTTTTCATTTTCTCTTTCCCAAGGCATTAAAACCTTGGCATATTTTTGCCTTAGAATTAATCTCACAAAGTGCTTCTTTCAACTGAATATTTTCAGCTTCAAGAGAGGCAATTTTTCGATCTTGCTTTTTATCATTTTCCCAGATTGGGACAATATATTTATTGTAAAGATCTTTGATTGCGTTCACTACCGCCCAATGAATTGGATCAACATTCAACTCTAATATCCATCTGTGCGAGTTTTTACTGCATATGGAATAACGCTCTGGATTTTTATTGAATGATCCAGCACTCTCATTTCTAATTATATGAGTTCCTACTTCAGAATTTAATATTAGTGAGTGTTCTTGAAATAACTGAACCAGTACCATCGACATCAAGCTTAAATGCCGGTGTCGTCTCCCAATTTCATACTGTCCTACTAATTTCATACCACTGAACCCCATTATGCATCAAAGTTAGAGTACTACCGGAAGATGATGTATAATTGGCACCACCGCTTAATCTCATATTAGTAGCAGCTCCAGTTCCATTATAGACAGTACATATACCATCAAAGATCAAAGTTACGATCCTCCCTGCCCATCCATGCCCCAAAGTGCCAAAAGCTACCCCACCTGTAATATTAAAAGTATCTCCAGATGTAGG
>JAQTTZ010000111.1:0-10516 GCA_028710485.1 Bacteriovorax sp.
TTAAAGGCAATCCCAGAAGTGGGGCCAGGTCACTAGAGAGTTGAATCAATTTAGGAATAGGCTTAGTGCGGGCGTTATTAGAAATTCTTTTGTCTTGATCAAATGAAAACCAAAGGGCCGGAACTGCGGTGGCGGTATAATAGAGATTATTTTTTTCTTGGAACTGAAGATAAGACCCTTGGTACAAATAACTAAATGAGGTTTTTAGTCCGCTCCAATAGGTAGCACCATCGAGATTGGCGGCTAAAGCTTTAGGAATAAAATTTGAGATAATAAAGAGAGAAACTAAAGCAAAGGATAACACTGAACTTTTCATGCTAGTGATCTTCCTTCGGTCCTTTGGTCGTTTTAAAAATATAATCCCATAATGGTGAGCTCACTCCGTATCGACTTCTTTCTCCGGCATAATGATGCTGAAGATGATACTTGCGAAGATATTTTCCAATCGGGGAAGTCATCGCGAAGTGATGAGTGGCATAATGAATATAATCATAACAAAGATAACCAATTAGAAAATACCCCATAATAACATCAATATAACGAGCAGGAAAAACGGCGCTAAAAAGAAGCCATAGCAAGTAGACAATTATAATGGCCGGAACCGGTGGCATTACTAAACGAGTTGGGTCTTGAGGATCATCGTGATGAAGGCCATGAAAAAGAAAGACAAAATATTTTCCGGCCGCACTCTTTGAGTTCCAATGAAAAACAAAGCGGTGGAGAACATATTCAGTCAGTGTCCAGAGAAGAATTCCAAAAACAAATAAACTTAAAAATTCCAGGGCGTTTACATTTTTAATGGAAACACCTCTATAAAATAAAAAAAGAATGACCGGCACCCATACCACAAGGGGAATAATGGGATGAACATGAGTGAATGATTCAAGAATTGGATTCTTAAATATTCTGATTGATTCACCAGTGTTTTTTTTCATAATTATCTCTCTTAAATGTTGCACAGTTTTGTTATAATAAAATATTCAATAAGTAAATCAAAGGTCATTAATGTATAAGTCCATATTCTTAATTTTCATTCTTTTTTTTGGGACGACGGCCTATGCTGAAATAACTTCTGTATTAAAAGAGTTGACTGTGACCGAATTGGCCCAATTAGAGGCCGGTGGTTTAATCTTAAAAACTAAAGATATTAAAGGCTCTCCTTGGCCTGAAATCACCCTTTACACCCTTGTAGAAGCAACTCCAATTGAGGTAATGGGAATTTTTTCTGCTCTTGATTACCAAAAAGACTATGTGCCGAACGTAATCAAATCAAAACCAATCAAGCATCTCTCACCGACCGAAGTCTTAACTGAATACGAAATGCATGTTCCATTTCCCCTGAAAAATGCTCTCTACACTCATGGCTCTATTGTTCATCAGTACAATCAAGACTATGAGCTAAGCTGGTATCGGGTCGAGTCGAATTCAACAGACCTTGCTTCTGGTAGCGCTTATTTTTCTCCCTATAAAAAGATCACTATTTTTCGTTATATCTCTTATATAAGGCCCAAATCAATTTTTGGTTCCCTAGTGAAGAGAATCATGTTTAGAGATGTTCAAAATACAATTCTCAGCATTCGGGCCCATATCGAAAAACTAAAAAAAGAAAATTCACCATTACTTTATAAATATTCTGGGTTTATAAGCCGAGCTCTTCAGGGAGAATTTGTTTACAAAGAATCAATTGAGCAAAAATAATTCGTAGTAGTTGAATCTTTTCTTAGAGTATAATTTTTCAACTTAACAGCATTTACAGCTAGTTGAGAAAAAGGACCGTGCGATGTCAGAAAATAGTAATCAATTGTAAGAAAAAAGAACTACTAAAAATCCTATCTGCCACATAGAATTTTGGCATAGAGACAAACTGATTACACAAAATATGGTCGACGTTTAAAAACGGATTTTGAAAGCGTCGATTTTTTAACACCTTACTTTTTCCCCTTCCTCGCAATACCTTTCTCACCAATCTTTTCAGACTTTACCAAGTCACAACTCATTTTATCCCACAATTCACGTGCCACGGGTCCCAAAGATTTTTTTGGATCGCGCACCAGGAAAATTTCCATTTCGCGCTCTTTAATCAATGGAGTTTTGATTGGCACTAGAATGTTTTTTGCCAGTTCACTTTTCACCATTTCATAGGGAAGTCCTCCCCAACCAAGACCTTGGAGAATCATTTCTTTTTTAAAGGAAACTTCTGAGAGGGTAATGCTTTTTCCACCTTCTAAAATCCCAGTAGACATTTTCTTGGTATGGCGGGAAGAGTCCGCGAGGATAATTTGATTGTATTCCCGCAAGATCAGATCTGTGACTTTTCTTCCCTTGATAAGCTCTGCATGCATCACCGGAATGATCACTGTTTTGGTGAGCGGTAGCGCATCTACGGACCAATCTCCCCTGCCATGCATAGGAGTAATGGCAAAATCCACCTCGCCATCAACCAAGCGCTCTAAAGTCCCATTAAGCACCTCAAAACTCAATTGCAGCCTAGTCAGTGGATGATTGCTAAAAAATTGCTTCAGAAATTTTAAAATCAGGGAAACCGGACTAACGGCATCTACACTGATGCGAAGTTCAACTTCCTCTCCCCTCGACATCTGGCGGGCCGTGGTGTCGAGCTCTCTAAACTGTTTTAAAACTGACTTGGCCTTTTCAAAAAAGATTCTTCCTTCATTGGTTAATGTCGGGCGGTATTCATCACGAGAAAATAAAATGATTTGATACTCTTCCTCAAGCTTCTTGATTGCCATACTGATCGAGGGCTGACTTTTATGCAAGAAATCTGCGGCTGCTTTAAAGCTTCCCTCTTGTACAATGGCCTCGATAGTGAGAATTTGTTCTAAAGTCATCTTTTTTCCCCGTCGAATCTCAATCAATTTAACTTATCGAGTTAATAGATTAATTATAATTTGTTTTTATAGAAACCTAAGTTATTATTTTTTACAACAAGAAATTATATAAGCTTACCTGGAGGACTTCGATGTTAAAGAAATTACTAATTGCGACTTTTACCCTATCTTCAATTGCGGCCTTTGCAGCTGATAAAGTTGAAATAGATCCAGCTGCTTCCAAGCTCGTGTACCTTGCTAAAAAAGTAACTGGTCAACACACTGGAGAAGTTAAACTTTCGAGCGGTCATTTAAATTTCGCTAAAGACTCACTGAAAGGCGGAGAATTTGAAATTGATATGACTTCAATCACGAATAACGACCTGACTGACAAAGATTACCACAAAAAATTTATCGACCATATGATCAGCGATGACTTCTTTTCTGTTGAAAAATTTAAGACTGCAAAATTGGTTCTTAAAACTGTTAAGAAAGAAAAAGCCGACACATATAAAGTTACTGGCGATCTTACCATTAAGGGAATCACTGCTCCTGTAACTTTCGATGCTGTTGCAACTAAAGAAAAAGCTACTGCGAAAGTCACGTTCGATAGAACTAAATATGACATTAAATACGGATCTGGAAAATTTTCTCCAACTTTAGGTGACAAAATGATCTATGATGAGGTTCAATTAGACGTCGTTTTAACTGCTAAGAAATAAATAAAAATTGGAGAGTCTCATGGTCGATATCGCGAAATTAATCAGAACAATTCCTAATTACCCCAAAGAAGGAATTATGTTTCGTGATATCACCACTCTCTTAAAAGATCCTGCCGGCCTTAAGGCCACCATTGATCAACTCGCTCTAAAGTATAAAGATGCTCCTATTGATTACGTGGCAGGAATTGAAGCCCGAGGATTTATTCTGGGCGCGGCCCTTGCCTACGCACTTGGGCTTGGATTTATTCCCGTGAGAAAAAAAGGAAAACTTCCAGGCAAAACAATCACCCAAAGTTATGATCTGGAATACGGATCCGACACCATTGAAATTCATCACGACGCTCTTCACGAGGGAGCAATTGTTCTTTTAATCGACGATCTCATCGCCACTGGTGGAACTGCAATCGGGGCCATCACGCTTATCGAAAAAGTTGGCGGAAAGATCTACGAAACAGCTTTCGTAGTAGATCTTCCCGAACTTGGTGGGTCTAAAAAAATCGAAGCTCTTGGTCATAAAGTATTTTCACTTTGTGATTTTTCAGGGCACTAGAATTATTCGCGAAGTTCGCGTCTTGCAATAAGGTGATAGCTGCCAATTTGCCAGAAAATCAACAACAGAAAAATTACGGGTTTCGCTAGAGGAAGAGATTTGTAATTATAAGTTTCCAACTCTCCCTTCACTTCATGAATTAAAGCTGTTTCATCAATGGCATTCAATTTAAAACCTAGGGTAACACTCCCTCTTTTATGATTGAGATCCTTTGGATGCTTATTCACAGTCACTGTTGTCACCGAAAAGATAAAGAGAAATAAAAGCAGTGCCAGTGTCGACAGGAAAGAAAACTTAGCAGCACTTCCAGCGACAACGGCTTCTCTTTCATCGCGCTCTTTCATACCCGCTAACTTTGTCATTACAACATCTCTAATCGTTTTACTGAAAACCATTTTAGTGACGAGATAAAGTAAACTAAGAATCCAGACGATAAAAACCCATCCAAAAATATCCCAACCTAACCCACTTGTTGTTTTGTTCATGAAATCTGTGACTGTGGCCCAAATCATAAAACCTATAGTCAGAGGACTCAGGCCAACAAGATAATAAAAACAAAAGCGATCAAAACGATTTAAACTAGAGCTCATGATTTTCCTCCACATGAAAAATTTCTTGAATATTTTTTTTAAAATACAAACTCAAACGAAATGCGAGTTCCAATGAAGGATTATAATTTCCTTTCTCTAACGCGTTCACCGTCGCGCGTGTAACACCAATTTTATCTGCCAGTTCTTGCTGAGTGATTTTTTTCTCGGCCCGTAGTACATGTATTTGATTTGTTAATATCAATCTTGTTTTTAAATTTCCCATGGGTACTTAACTCCTTAATGTAAACTAAACTATACATCGGCAGGGAAAATGTCAAGTAAACCTTACTTTCTGAATAGTTTTCTTAACTATTTCTTCTAAGTTTTTGCCATGTTAAATGGTTAAAATTTCCAATTACTTAATTTTTACTAATTAAATTGAGCAGTTGAAATTTCTATCAATCTCCTCACCTTGCAGCAATAACATTGTTCTTTTTTAACGTATTTACAAGGTAATTACAATGCCATATGATACGATATTCCCTTTGAATGGGACCTTGTAAAAGCAGACAGCAATTACAAAAAACATGGTGTCGATTTTTATGAAGCAATGACTACATGGTCAGACGAAAATGGAATTGATCTATTAAACTTGGATGATTCACAATTAGAAGAGAGATGGATCAAAATTGGATATTCGATAAAAACAAGATTGTTAGTCGTCGTCTATTCTGAGAAAAATAATGGCGAACAACTTAGAATAATATCTGTAAGTGTAGCGTGCAACTTTACGATCGTATAATTTCCCAAATTATCCATCATAAGATTTCGTGAAAAATGAGCATGATTATCACGATCTCATCATAAGAAAAAAAAGTTCAGCTTTTTTTTCATCATAGAATTTATCAACGTTCGTCGTACGACCTTTTGCAGTTATGATTATAACGAAAATGCCAATGGTCAACTTTTCTTTTTGGTTTTTGAAAATAAAATTTTCATCTCGTTGTGATATTTTGAATAGTGTTGTTTTATGTTTTAAAAAAAATTGATTTATGATCGAGATGGTTTTTGGGAATATGAAAGAAGAGTAAGGGCCTTGGCCCTTACTCTTCTTCCTTTATTTCTTTTTCTGATAACTTTTCTATGACAGTCGAAATAAAAATTTCCAGATTCCAATAAATCTCTTTAATGTCTTGCTCGCTCAATAAGTAATATTTCATAGCGCCTCCAGTTGCCTCAATTTGTTTGTTGCTTGACGAGTTCATCATGGGATCTCCAATGAGGTTGGATGAGGATGTTGTTGACGTGCCTGATTGAAACAATACGTTTGCTGTCCCTACAGGCTTCGATAAGACTACCATAGCAGAGATTGCGACATAGTCTCAGGTTGCCTTGAGCTGACCTTAGGATAAGTTCGATGGCGGATGTATCAAAAGTATTGAGTCCCAGTTTTACTGTTTCCAGTTCCTTTACGATATATTGTTCAAGGTCTTGATCATTTAACGGCAAAATATTTTCAGAATAAGTGACCCTAGTTTTAATGTCTTCGTTGACCTTCATTGAGAGGTAGTACATCAATTCACGTTGTCCAAATAAAATTAAATTGTGCTTTTTTGGAAACTGATCAAAAAGCAGTCTGAGCTTTCTTAAAACATCCATGTCCAACAAATGGGCCTCATCAATTACAGTATAGATCGTTTTATTATCTCTGACGTAGTTATAGGCCACTTGAATAAGTTCCTTTTCCAATAGCCTCACGGAAACATCAATTTTTAAAGATTCAGCAAGCTGCTTTAAAATATTGATGTAGGTATGCATCGTTCTGGACATGGAAATGACGATAGTGTTTCTTTCTTTTCCCAGCACTTGAATATTTTCTATTAGCACCGACTTGCCGACACCTGGGTTACCCGTAATAACCGAAAAACCTCCATGTTGTGAATGTATTTGTATGATTTCAAAAATTTTTTGTTGTTGCGAAAGCAGCTTGAGATCGGTTCTGTTAAAAGGTTCTTTTGTGATTCCAAAAGTTGATTTAATCATTTGCTTTCTCCTTTACCTTTAATTTTTTCTCGGACTTCATTGGCATTTTGATAAAGATTGAGCACCGAGGCATCTCCCATTCGCTTGCCACCAAAATAGACGATGAAACGGTCTCTTCGATTTCTATCAAATCGAACCTGAACATTTTTTTCTCTTAAATCAACCGGACATTCAAACTTTTGGTTGTTGATGGAGAAAACGTTGGTCTTACTTACTTTGCGATCCTCTTCTACAAAAAAGACCTCCTCTGAATATTGGTCATCAGTGAGAAATTTAATTCTTTTTCGGTCGAGATTAAATCGATCGATAGGAATCATTTGTATGCCAGAATGGTGTTTTAAATTGTATTCATTTTCAATCCAGTCTCTAGTTTTTTCATTAAGCTCGTCTAGTGTTTCAAAGTTTATATGTTCTACGAGGAAACGGTCTCTAAAACCGCGAAAAAAACGTTCTATTTTTCCCTTGGCGGCACCATCTCTAATCGGCGCATGAGATAATTTTATATCAAGTCGAATGCATGCTTGAAGAATTTCTTTTGATGTATAGTTTGCTCCATTGTCAAAATATAATCGCTCCGGTTTTCCTCTTTTGTATAGTGCCGTACGAAAGGCTTCAATCATATTCTCAGCATTATCACGGTAGAAAAATTCTCCATGAGTGATAACCCGGCTGGCATCATCAATAAAGGCAATAAGAAATGTTTTTCTCCATTGGCCATCACTTTGCTTGATGGATGGCCCATACATCGTATCTGCCTGCCAAAGTTCATTGGAAAATTGCATGGCAAATGAGAGTCGAAGCTTTTTTGTAACATTAGAATCGAATAGATCATTTTCCCTGAGCATGCGATAGAAAGTGGATGTAGAAAGTTGCTGTCTTTTGAAGAAATCTTTTTTTAGAAGCAAGCGATAGAGTGTACTCCTGGGAAATGTGCCATTTTTACTTTTTCCCATCGTGGGAATAACTTCATTAATGGCCTCTGCAAGTTCACTCACCTGAACTTTACGATAACAGTTTTTATCGGCCCTGGTCTTATTATCAAGTGTAGTCATCCCTTTACTTTTAAAACGATATAACCATGTACTGATTGTCCTCCAAGCAAATTTATATTCACGCCTTGTTTGCTCATCAACGAAGGTTCTCTCTGATACACTTTTAATACGTGCTACAATTGAATCTCCTGGGGCGTAGTCCACAGCACTTAAAACTCTTAGCCTTAGTTCGAGTGGCGGTTTTTTGCTTGCCTTCACATCTCTTCTCCTTTGTTTATGAAATTTTGAGACATCTTATTTGCCAAATTATATTGAAGGTAGAGACATCTTTTGTTGCAAAGGCATGCTTCGCATGCGCTCAGAGTCTTCTGCTTGTGAAGTCGATGGCAATTTGAAAAAATAGGCTCGACTCATGATGAAATTTTTAGGCGAAACTTGTTTGTGTGAGCATTTGGTATTGTGTACAAGGTAATTCTTTAATTTTTAAAAATAATTCATGAATAGTCGGAAGCAATATTTGAAGTCGTCTCGCCCGGAATTTAAATTTAAAAGATTCACATTGAGTGTGAAGATTAAGGAAGCATCTATAGTCAATGAGCTTATTCCATAATTTATGTAACCAGCGATAGGCATTTCGCGGATCGTCTGTGTTAGTTGCAAGCTTGTAGGCCTTTTGGATGCTAGACATGGAGAGAAGCGCTGAGAGAAAAATAAAAATCTGCCTATTCGTATACTGGAATGTAGGTATTAGAATGGCCAGATAAAGTCGGGTGGTTCTCCCGCAGCCAAGTTTCCCGTGGCGATTGGAACAAAATAATCTCTTGCCGACGGCCTTCTTTTCTCCATTATTTTGTTTTTTGTAAACAAACCCATGGGAAACAAATTGATTGCAATTTTGGCAATATTTGCATTTAAGCGTGTTGTAATGGTAATTGAGTTCCATCGTAAATTGATGAATGGCATCTATATGTTCAAAATAAATTTTCATTGATCACCGGAGCTTTGTAGGTAGCGATAGAAAGATCTTCTGTTAATTTTTAATCTTAAGCATATTTCGTTCACTGAAAAATCCTCGCTACGATGCATTTTTAAGGCCGTATGAAAGGTTTTATTGTCGATCGCTTTGGGACGACCACCTTTCCTTCCTCTTTTTCTTGCAGCCTCCAATCCGGCCATAGTTCTTTCGATAATCAAATTTCTCTCCAGCTCGGCAAAAGAGCCAGTTACATGAAAAAAGAATTGCCCAATCGCAGTTGAGGTATCAATTGAATCCATCAAGGATTGAAAATATATCCCTTCCTCTTTTAGGCCATTTGCCAATTCAATGAGTGCCCTTAGCGATCTTCCTAGTCGATCAAGTCGCCATACCACAAGAGTATCTCCCTTTCTGAGCCGTTTTAAGGCCTCTTCTAGTTCTTTTTTTTCAGATTTATCACCACTGACAGTTTCTTTAAATACTTTTTCACAACCGGCCTTTTTAAGGGCATCCAGTTGTAAGGCAAAGTTTTGATCTGAAGTTGAAATTCGAGCATAACCAATAATCATAAAAATCCTCCATTCTATATTGTTAAATCTTTGTGCCATAAACCTTGGTTTTTGGCACAGTCAAAAAAATTTTCAAAATAGGAAAGAAGTGTGTAAAATAATGTGACATAACTAGTGACAATATTCATTGGGACAAAAGATAATTTGAAGATGGGTTTTGTCATAGCTTTAATGACATCAGGAAATATTTTATGACTTCAAATTTTAAACCAGCAGAGATTTTTGAAGATTTATCTCTCTTATCATCTGAAGAATTAAGAAGCTTGGTTTTTGAAGCTTCAAATTTTAATGATTTTTTTAGGCAAATTGTCTTGGTGAAATGCGCCATCAAAAAGTCCAAAAAAGAAGTTAGCGTTTTAAAGAGTATTATTGATGAAGCTCTTGCTTATGAGAGACCATTTAAAGATCCCAATTGGGGAAACTACGATTATTATCTTTATGAAATTAAGAAATCAATTCTGTCGGTTAAAAATGAGCTTTCACTTTCAGAGTTAAAAGAAGTTCTTATTTATCTTGCAGAGCGAGCAGAGAACGATGAGGTTGTGGGTGAGTTTGATGAAGATGGAGAATGGGGCTTGGCCATTGATGATATAAAGAATCATTTATTTGAATTAGAAAAATAAATCAATAAATTTTTCAGAATAAATCTATTTTCTCAAAATATCGTCATAGGTTGGTGTTGTGCTGTTGATAAGAAGTAAAATCAAAAGAAGGTATTTGTTCGATAGGAGTTTGGAAAATTACATATAGGGATTATTCCAAGGTATGGAGGAATTATTGTACACGACTGCTGGGCGAGTTATTTCAAATTTAAGAATGTACTGCATGCAATATGTGGGGCACATATATTGCGCGAATTAAAATTTATCGAAGAATCTAATGCATATGTCTGGGCAAATCTGATGAAGGAACTTCTAAAAGAAGCTGCTGGAGTAGTACGAGAGCGTCCAGGTAAAAGAATATTAACTCAAGACGAGTTTGATAAACTACAAAAAGAATATCGAAGAATACTTAAAGCAGGCTTAAATGAAATGCCAGTTTTTATTGATACAGAAGGCGAGAAATTAGCTGCTAAAAATACTGATGCTCAAAATCTTTGGCTTAGATTAAAATAAATATGAATCGTCACTTTTGATGTTTGCCCATATAAAAGAAGTAGACTTTACCAACAATAGAGCGGAAAGAGATTTAAGAGATTCTAAGACAAAACAAAAAAATGCCGGCTGCTTTAGAACTTTTGAAATGGCAAAAGCGTTCTATCGAATTTCAAGTTATATAAAAATTATGAGATATAAAGGATACTCTT
>JAQTTZ010000111.1:10526-11522 GCA_028710485.1 Bacteriovorax sp.
CACTTGAAGCAATTTCATTAGCGTATAGTGGAAATATTCCTGATTAGGTGTGAGCAGTTACGCGAAAAGTTTATCTTATTTTTCACCGATGGCCCAGGCCTAAGTTCAATTATTTCTAAAATTTATATTTTAGCTCTTCATGTGGCTTCATTTTCCAAGGATTGAGTCCATTTAAAAGCCATTCTAGCTCTTCTGTTTTAAGAGTTATTTTCTGGTCTTCTAAATTTTTAGGCCAATGGTATTTTTCTTTTTCGAGCCTTTTGTACCAAAGAGCAAAGCCATTTTTATCCCAGTACAAAATTTTAATCTTATCCCGACGCTTACTGGTAAAGATAAAGAGATAATTTTGAAATGGATCGAGTTCCATCTCGCCAACGACAACTCCACAAAGACCGTTGATCGATTTTCTAAAGTCAACAAACGGTCGATACAGATGAATTTGGTCAAAGTGGTCGATCTTAAGCACGAGCGCCTTCAAGCTCACTTAAAAAACTTGCAATCCATCGTGGTGAAGTCTCGGTGGAAAAAATTAGCTCAATGCCATTTGAGAGTTTTATGAGAATTTTTTCTGGAGAATTTTCTTTGAGCGAAATGAAAGACGAGGTGGCATTTGTTGTATTGGTACTTCGGCGATGCCCTTTTAAATCAGGCCTAATCTTTTTCAGCCATTTATGAAAAAGGTTGCGATCAAGCTTTTCCCTAGCGCAAAACTTTTCTTTATTGAGGCCAGATGTTTCAAATTTTTTAAACTGATTGCTCCAGAATGCCGATGAGTTTCTATCCATAAAATCTCCGTGGTGGTTAAAGTTATTGATAGTATTTCATGAAGAGATTATAATAAAAGAAGGGATGATGGATCGCTTACTTTTTTTGAAAATAAAATTTTCGTCTCGTTATGATGTTTTGAATAGTGCTGTATTATAGACAATAACGAAATAGTTTAGACTCGTATGGTCTTGGCCATCAATAATTATCATTCATCATTTCAAGATGAAA
>JAQTTZ010000018.1 GCA_028710485.1 Bacteriovorax sp.
ATTCTATAACTGAATTTTATTTTTTAGGCACCTCCCTTAAGCCTCGGACTGTTAATCCATCTTTCCTGGTCACGATCGAGCTGGTAACGAAGGCGCTTTTTCACTTCTTAGATCCTGATGCTTGCATCGATCTTACTTTCAAAAAAATGAAAGGCCAATATCACTCAAAAGAAAAAGTATCATTTGATTTTGATGAACTAGATATTGTTCTTAGAGAATTAAATTCTTTTAAAAAATATCGTTATGAAAATCAAATTGATTTTTCTATTAATCTTCAAAATCCTACTGAACGAAATCCTTTTGTCCGTAGTGAACTTAAAAGATCAACCATTGATTTAAGTACCAAGATCATCTTTAAGGACTTTAAAAGTTTTCTAAATGAAGAAGCGAAAGTTGAGCTATTTACTGAGCCTTTATTTTTGGCCTTAAGAGGTGGTAAGCGAGTCCTTTTAATCGAAAATTTCACCGAAATTTGGTATCATCAAGATCAGATTTTCTCTCTTTCTCATATCCCCGAATAATAGTCAGGAGACTAACCATGAATATTAAAGAAATTTTAGATCAGTTAGATTTAAAAAAGTTTAACTGCCATTTTGTTGATGTACGAATTGAGCGCACGCAATCAAGTCACTTTATGTTTCAAAATGGAGAGCTGACTTCCGCTGGTGAAAAACCAGTCTTAGGTGCCTTTATCCGTCTTTATCAAAATGGATCTTGGTTTTATTCGTCTACTACAGCGGTGACAGAATTAGAGACCGAAATTAAAAAGCTTCTGGTTTTGGCCAATGAAAACAAGCCGAAGGCCAGTTCTTATATCGTCCCAAGCAATAATGGAATTCATCATCTGATCAATAAAGCAGAAGATGCTTTTTCAAAAATTCCGTTGAATGAAAAAGTTAAATTAGGTGAGTCGTACTTACCACTTCTTGCTAAAATTAAAAATGTTCAAGACTCAAGGATTTCCTATACTGATCTTTATAAAGAAAAATTTTATAAGTCCTCAGTTGGAACAGAGTTTTCATATGACTTTAATCAAGCGGGATTTGGTTTTTCATGCACTTTAAAAAGCGGTGAAGAACTCTTCAGTGATGGCTTTAGAAGCTATGTCACAAAAATTTCAGAACTTAAAAATTTGGAAAAACAAATTTTAGATTATTTTGATGAAGCTCAAAAATTTCTTACGGCAGAAACCATCACTCCCGGAAAATATAAAGTTGTTATGTCTCCTGAGATCACCGGAGTCTTTACTCACGAATCTTTTGGGCATAAATCAGAAGCTGATTTTATGATGGGCGATCCTGAGGCCACTAAAGAATGGAAAATGGGAAGTTTGATTGGTTCAACTTGTTTATCAATTGTAGATTATGGAGCTTTAGATGGAAATTCCGGCTATTGCCCCATTGATGATGAAGGAACACTTGCTCAAAAAAATTATCTCATTAAAGACGGAATCCTTACCGGAAGACTTCATTCAACTCATACTGCAAATGTATTGGAAGAAAAACCGACGGGAAATGCCCGTGCTATCAATTTTGAATATGAACCTATCGTGCGCATGACTTCGACTTATATTGAAGGCGGTAAAACTCCTTTTAACGAACTTTTGAAACTGGCAGATGGAGGAATTTATTTTTATAATTTCAAACATGGATCTGGTGGGAGCACTTTCACTATTGCTCCAGTGCGAGCGTATAGAATAAAGGACGGAAAATTAGCAGGGCCTGTTCGCGTCTCAGTAATGTCGGGATCAGTTTTTGAAACATTGAAAAAAATTGAAGCCTGTGGAGATGATTTTCATCTGGTAAGTTCTGCTTTTGGTGGATGTGGAAAAATGGAGCAGTCTCCACTTCCAGTTGCCGATGGTGGACCTTCAATACTTGTATCAGAAATGCAAATAAGCTAATAAGGGGATTTTATGAAACACGATATTTTAACTTTAAATGAAGAGTCTCTGTCGATTGAAGTGATCGCTGGGAAAATTAACTCTTATAGGAATAAAAATATTATCAAAAAAGGAATTCGTCTTTTTGAAAATAATAAAATTTATTCAACTTCTTTTGTGGGCCAAATAACTGATGCTGATTTGCTTAAAAAAGCATCGGCCGCTAAAAGTGTAGGTATTCCTTTTGATTATACGCTGGCAACGAATCCTCAATTAAAAACTTTTGACGAAGAAAGTATGAAAGCGCCCTTATCTGCGATCAATGAGGCCATTGAATTGTCTCAAGAGCGCCTGGCAAAATACTCAAAAGATTTTGTCTTTAACGGAAAATTTGAACGATCGATTCACACCCGCACGATGACCAATGCGGATGGAATGAAATTAGAGCGAAAATTTGCATACAATGAATGGCATTATCTTTTCAAGCGAGTTGGATCTCCAAATTTAATGGATGGTTATTTTGAAGAGAGTGGAAAAACTCTAGATATCAAAGATGTCTTTGATAAAAATCTTCCTTATCTAGAAGCTTATAAAAATGAAATCACTTTTAAAGATGGAAAGTATCCTGTGCTTTTCATTGAAGGTGGACAATTTGGAAAACTTGCTGAATCTTTAATCGCCGAAAAATACTGTGAAGGCTCTGCCTTGTTCAGCGGAAAATTAAACACCAAAATTTTTAGCCCGGAATTTTCCTTATACGACGTGAATTACTCGCCGGCCCACGGAATTTATAAAAAATTTGACGGAGAAGGGACGATTAGAGAATTGTCTCATTTGCCATTGATTGAAAAAGGCGTGATGAAAAATATTATAGCAGATTTAAGAACTTCTAAAAAATATGGAATCGAAGCAACGGGTAATGGTCAACGTAGTTCTGATTCCGCTGTATCGACTGGATTTAATGCTTTAGTGCTCGGTGCAGGAAAACGAAGCACTCAGGACATCCTAAATGGTCTTGAAGAGTGCGTCGTAGTTTTTATGGGGCATGGAGGCGATTTCACTGATAAAGGTGACTTTTCGACACCACTTCAGCTTTCTTACCTGGTTAAGAAGGGAGAAATTATTGGTCGCTTGCCACAACTCACTGTGAAATCGACCACTCAAGACATGTTTGGTTCAAGGCTTCTGGAAATTGCTTCTAACGGCTTCCAAAAAAGTAACTTGCAGCCTTCACTTTTTAGTGAAATGGATGTCTATGTAAACTAGCTTTTAAAGCACCATCTTTAGTGTTAAGTTGTGGGTCATGAATCATGAAATCTATATGAGAATGGCCTTTGATTTAGCATTAAAGGGATTGGGGCATACTAGTCCAAATCCACTGGTTGGTGCAGTCTTGGTTCGAGACAGCATTGTTCTTGGAATTGGTTTTCACCAAAAATATGGAAGCGCTCACGCTGAAGTCAATGCCATCTTAGACGCCAAAGCAAAGGGACATGAGATTTCCGGCGCCATACTTTATTGCAATCTAGAACCGTGTTCTCACACTCAAAAAAATACACCTCCATGCGCTCCGATGATTGTTTTTGAAAAAATTTCTTGTGTAGTTATTTCTAATATCGATCCTAATCCAAAAGTCTCCGGTGCCGGAGTGAATCTTCTACGTGATCATGGTGTTGAAGTAATTACGGGTGTGCTGGAGCGTGAAGGACTGCAATTAAATGAAGTATTTTTTAAATTCATCACCAGTAATACTCCCTTTGTTCATTTGAAATTAGCGCAGTCACTCGATGGCAGAGTCGCCACTAAAAATGGTGAATCAAAATATATTACTGGATCTGAATCATTGGCACGAGTTCATGCACTCAGACAGAAGTACGACTGTATTATGGTAGGCAGAAAAACTATTGAGTTTGATAATCCAAGTCTGACAACCAGAACAGATGAATTTGAAAAAATTTCTCATCCACTTAGAATTGTCGTTGGTAAGCTTCAAGGTCTGAACCACGATTGGAAAATTCTTCAAGATGAATTTAAAAGAAATACCATGATTGTGGCCACTGATGATGAGGTGAGAAGCAATCCAGAGGTTGTGCGCTTTTTAGAATTACAAGGAGTCGCTCTTTTGGCAGTAAAGCCTCAGGCCGATGGTCTGGTTGATTTGAAATCAATGCTCAAAAGTCTAGCCAGTTTAAAGCTAACTTCTATTTTAGTTGAAGGCGGCCCCATGCTTGCGACTGAATTTTTAAAGGCTTCGTTGGTTGATAAGGTTAGTTTTTTCGTTGCCCCCGTCATCATTGGAGAAGGGAAAAACTCAATTGAGGATTTAGGAATTAATAATCTATTACAAAAACTAGAATTGCAGTCTCGCAAAACAGAAGTTTTAGGAAATGATATTTTGATAGAAGGATATTTATGTTCACTGGTCTAATTAAAGATAAAGGTAAAGTTGTCTTAATCGAAGATAATCTTGAAGGGAAAATCTTTGAGATCGAAACGGAGCTGACTCCTCATATCGCGATTGATGATTCAATTGCGGTGAATGGTGTTTGTTTAACGGCAACTAAAGTGAGTGATAATAAATTTAGGATGCAGGCGGTGCACGTCACCCTTCAAAAAACCAATCTTGGGTATCTTCAACTTGGTTCATTGGTTAATTTAGAACTTGCTCTTAAGTACTCTGAGCGTTTGGGGGGCCACTTGGTTCAAGGGCATGTCAACGCTGTCGGCACAGTTGTTGAGATCTCCAATCGCGGCGAAAATTTTAATATCTGGTGTGAAATTCCTCAAGATCTTATGAAGTATATTATAAATGAAGGATCTATTGCAATCGATGGAATTAGTCTAACCGTTGCAGATATCAAAGAAAATTGGGTGATGGTAACAATTATTCCTCACACTTGGGAGCAAACACAAGTTCATCTTTTAAAAATTGGAACGAAAGTAAATATTGAAGTTGATTCCAACGCCGTGATGATGGCGAAATACTTAGACAGCTTATTTGAAAATTATCTAAAACAGAGAAATATATAATGCAAAATTTTAATACAATTCCTGAAGTTCTCGAGGATATTCGTCTCGGAAAAATGGTGATCATGCTGGACGATTACGACCGTGAAAATGAAGGTGATTTTGTGATGGCAGCAGAAGCAGTCACACCTGAGTCCATTAATTTTATGGCGCTTTACGGACGAGGATTGATTTGTGCTCCGGTAAGCCTGGAAATTGCAGACAAATTGAATTTACATCCAATGGTGCAATCAAATACGGCAACTCATGAAACTGCTTTCACTGTTTCAATTGATGCCAAAGAAGGAATTTCAACAGGAATTTCTGCTCGCGATCGCGCTCATACTGTAAAATTACTAGTGAATGATAATTCAGTAGGGAATGATTTTTCTCGTCCCGGACATATATTTCCGTTAATTGCAAAAGAGGGTGGAGTTATTAAACGCCGAGGCCATACTGAAGCGGCAATTGATCTCGCAGAACTTGCTGGATTTAAATCAGCAGGTGTCATTTGCGAAATCCTTAGAGAAGATGGCGAACAAGCAAGAGGCCCCGAGCTTTTTGAAGTGGCCAAAAGATTTAATTTAAAAATTGGAACCATACATGACCTGGCCTTATTCTTGGAAAATAATCAAAAAGTTATTTTAAAAAAAGAGATCATCACAGAAGTGTCAAGAGTCGATTTTCCTAATAAGTATGGAAATTTCAAACTTTCCCTTTTTCGTTCATCGCAATTTCCAGGTGAAGAACATTTGGCGATTCATTTAGGTGATTTTAAAAAGCAACAAAAAACCCTAGTGCGTTTGCATTCAGAATGTTTTACCGGCGACGTGCTTGGATCCCTTCGTTGTGATTGTGGAGAGCAGCTTGAGCAGGCAATGAAAAAGATTGCAGAACGAGGGCACGGCATTTTAGTTTATTTAAAACAAGAAGGGCGTGGAATTGGGCTCTCAGAGAAACTTCGCGCCTATGAATTACAAGAAAAAGGACTTGATACAGTTGAGGCCAATCTTGAACTTGGACATCTAGCAGATGCTAGAAGTTACGAGTTCGCAGGTCTTATTTTAAATTTCTTTGGCATTAGTGAAATGGAATTGTTAACCAATAATCCCGCCAAACTTTACGCGTTGGATGAACTAGGCTTTCAGGTTTCTAGAAGCCCGTTAATTATTGATCCAAACCAATTCAATCTTCGCTATCACAATACTAAAAAAGAAAAGATGGGACATTTGTTTGTTTAATATGGAGTCTATATGAAAATCGAAGGTAACTTGAACGCTGAAGGAAAAAAATTCGCAATCGTTGCGAGTCGCTTTAATGATTTAATTGTCGAGAAATTATCAGCAGGAGCTCACGATGCTTTGGTTCGACATGGGGCCAATGCTAACGACGTTGACACTGTTTATGTTCCAGGAGCTTTTGAAATACCTCTTGCGGCCCTAGCATTAGCTAAGTCTGGAAAGTACGACGGGATCGTTTGTGTCGGAGCAGTTATTCGCGGAGCTACAACTCATTACGATTATGTTTGCAATGAAACAGCTAAAGGAATTTCTCATGTGTCTTTGACTACTGGAGTGCCATGCGCTTTCGGAGTTCTCACTACCGAAAATCTTGAACAAGCATTTGAGCGCGCAGGCAGTAAGGGCGGTAATAAAGGTTATGAGTCGGCCGTAGCGATGATTGAGATGGTAAATCTTTTGAATAAACTTAATAAATAAAAATAAGGTTCCAGGAACCTTATTGGGGAATATTATTGGAGCTGTGTTAATTGTATAGATCTTGAATTTGATCAAGAGGTGTTAGGATTTTAATTTTATTATTCCCTTTAAATACCCCAAGGGCACCTGATTCAAAATCAATAATGATATCTTCACCCTTTTCGATTTTCTCGTTGAAAATGCTCTCGACTTCTAGAAGGCTATAAATACTAATGCCATTAATCTTGGAAATAATATCGCCCAGATCGATATCAATATCTTCAGCAAAAGAGTTTAACGATACAAAAGTGACAGCTAATTTTCTTTTATCTTTGGCCAGAAGCTCGATAAAACGATCAAATTTTCCTGGAGAAAATTCAGCAAGGGCCTGAACAATAAGGAAATTTATTTCCTGAATAATCATTCCCTTAAAAGAAATAAATTTTCTTTTAAGCAGGTTGTTTGTTGTTCGCAAGTTTTGCTCAGGAAAGGGGAGCGCCTCTGCGGTTTTTTTAATTCTTTGCCCACCTCGAATAATTTCTAAATCTATATTCGAATGTAGTGGAATAAGCCTTACAACATCATAAATGTTTTTGTGACGAAAAATATTTTTGGTTTTAACGATTCCGTGGGAATCAAATTCAAATTCATTGATTTTAAAAACAATATCTCGAGGCTCAAGACCTGCTTTTGCCATAAGGCCATTGGGGAACATTGTCGTTATGATAACGCCGTCGCTAGTTGGTGATCTTAAATAAGCTGCGCTATTTTTAGAGTTTTTTTGAAAACGTCCCCCAAGATCAGTGAGGGCAGTTTCTTTTCCTTCAGTTAAATTGTGTAGAACAATTCTCACAAAACTAGCAGGAGTGATAAATCCAATATTGTTGGCATCTAATACAATGGAAGTATTGATACCTATGATTTTTCCATCTTCGGTAACGGCAGGTCCTCCTGAATTTCCAGGATTAATGGCAGCGTCAGTAACGATTCTTTCGCATTCATCTTCTGATCCAAAAATAAAATTGGTCACTTTACCGGTGGAAATATTTGGCTCTTCCATACCAAGTGGATAACCAATGGCCTTGATGCTGAGATCTCTTTTAATTAAATCATCTCTTTCAAGTTCAAGGTAGGGGATTTCTCCGATCATCTTTTTCATGCGCAATAGTTCATGGGTGGGAAGTTTTAAAAGAGCGACATCTGGCTCGAGAGTTTCGATCATTCCGATGAGTATTACCTCAAAGTTTTCTTCACTGGTTAGCATTGTCCGGATTCTGTATTTCAATCCATTCTTCACCACATGGGCATTGGTAAGAATAAAGCCTTCTTCATTTTTTATTCGAATGAAGGACCCTGAGCCACTCCAATTACCGGTCCTTATGGTGCGTGGATCGAGAACTTCAAACAATTCTCCCTCATTAAGTCCTTCGACATAGATTTGGACTACGGCGCTGATGGCCTGCTCTAATTTTTTAGTTTTCATGCTTTATTTAAGCATCGGCGAATGAATCGTCGTATTTGATGTTGTGATAAACTTTGGTCACATCGTCATCACTTTCTAGAAGATCGACTAATTTCATAACTGTTTTAAAGGTCTCTTTGTCGATTTCTTTATAAGTGAGAGGAAGACGCTCAAGGCCCGCTTCTTCCGCTGTGATTTTTAATTGGTCGAGTTTACTTTGGATGACCCCAAAAGCTTCCATGGGTGCAGTTACTGTGAAGTATCCGTCTTCTAAGATAACATCATCAGCTCCAACGTCGATCATATCGAGAGTGAAGTCGTCTTCAACTAGTTTTCCTTGTGGGATTTCAAATACAGCTTTGCGCTCGAATACGAATTGTAGGCAACCTGTTGTTCCAAGGGAACCACTGCACTTGTTGAAAAAGTTTCTGATGTTAGCGACAGTTCTTGTTCCATTATTAGTAGAGGCCTCAACGAAAATTGCGACACCGTTAGGTCCGTAACCCTCGTAAGCGATATCAGCGTATCCTTCATCTTCGTTTCCTAAACCTTTTTTGATCGCGCGATCAATATTGTCTTTTGGAACGTTATACTTGCGACTTTTTTCTAGAGCAATTCTTAGAAGAAAGTTACTTTCCACTGCTTCGCCGCCGTTTTTTACAGCTTTCGTGACTTCGCGAAGACATTTTGTGTACATCAAAGAGCGAATTTTATCTTGATCGCCTTTTTTTTCTTTAATATTATTCCACTTACGTCCCATACAATCATCCTTATATTTGATTCAATATTTTTATGAGTTTAATGAATTTAGCACTTTTTACTGAATATGACTAGTTAGGTGAGCGCCATTTCTCCAGAAGCTTAAGCATTTTGGTATTACTAGTGTGGAAATCGCCATAGAGGTGAGTTATTTTTTGCTTAATGGCGGCCTTCGCCTTGCGATTGGTCGACAATGGTGATGGCCCTGATTATAAATTAATTTTTATTCAGTGTTTTTAATTTAATTCTAAGTATTCATCAAAAGATTTTTCAACATCAATAATAGATCCATCGGGTTGAATATCAATAATTCGATTGGCCACCGTTTGCACAAACTCATGATCGTGACATGAAAAAATTAAAGCTGAATCATATTTTTTTAAGCCTTCGTTCACCGAAGTAATACTTTCAAGATCCAAATGGTTAGTTGGACCATCCATAAGGAGTACGTTTGGTGCTTCCAACATCATCTTCGAGAGCATCATACGAACCTTTTCTCCTCCGGAGAGGACATTGGTTTTTTTAAGAGCTTCTTCACCTGAAAAAAGCATGCGCCCTAAAAAACCTCTGACAAAAGATTCATCTTTGTCTTCAGAAAAATCTCTAAGCCAATCGACAAGATTATATTTTCCCTCAACAAAATATTGAGAGTTATCAGATGGGAAGTATGAACGTTGTGCAGTAACTCCCCAGTTAATGACACCTGAATCAGCTTTTGTAACTCCGGCCAAGATATCCATCAAGACACCTTTAGCGAGATCGTCTCCAAGAAGAACAATCTTATCTGACTTTCTTAACTGGAAAGAGATATTTTTAAAGAGAACTTTTCCATCAACAGTCTTTGTTAGTTTTTCGACATTGAGTACATCTTTTCCAATTTCTTTTTTAGGTTTAAAAATAATAAAAGGATATTTTCGAGTAGAAGGCTTGATATCTTCGAGAGTAATTTTATCAAGAGTTTTCTGTCTTGAAGTTGCTTGTTTAGATTTCGAAGCATTGGCGCTGAATCTTGCGATGAAGTCCTTTAAGTCCTTCATTTTTTCTTCTGTCTTTTTATTTTGATTTGATTTTAAAGTCATTGCCAATTGAGAAGACTGGTACCAGAAATCGTAATTACCAGAGAAAATTTGAATTTTCCCGAAATCAATATCGGCCATATGAGTACATACTTTATTTAAAAAATGTCTATCGTGGGAAACGACGATAACTGTATTGAGAAAATTGGCCAAAAAGTTTTCCAACCAATGAATTGCTTTGATATCTAAATGGTTGGTGGGTTCATCTAGTAAGAGAATATCTGGTTTTCCAAAAAGGGCCTGAGCAAGAAGGACTTTTACTTTATCTCCGCCGTTTAGTTCATTCATTTTCCTTGAAAGAAGTTCTTCTTTTATTCCAAGGCCAGATAGAAGTGTGGCAGCTTCTGATTCTGCTTCCCATCCGTTCATTTCAGCGAACGCCGCCTCTAAATCAGCAGCGCGAAGACCGTCTTCATCAGAGAAATCTTCTTTGGCGTATAGAGCGTCTTTTTCATCCATGATTTCTAAAAGTTTTTTGTTACCCATGATAACAACTTTTAAAACTTCAATATCATCAAATAAAAAGTGATCCTGTTTAAGAACAGAAAGTCTTTGTCCTGGAGTGATGAAAACAGTTCCAGTTGATGAAGGGATTTCACCGGCAAGTATCTTTATAAAAGTAGATTTACCTGCGCCGTTAGCACCTATGAGTCCGTAACAGTTCCCAGGTGTGAACTTAATGTCTACATCTTCAAAAAGTTTACGTGCACCATAACGAAGGCCTACATTTTGGCAAATAATCATAATTATCCTTTAAAGTTCGCAGTTTTCTTATTCTTCCTTTTTAGCCTGAAAGAGAGAAAATGTCAGGGTTTTTTCGGGTGGATTTACACTAGCTTTTCGCATTGAATGATATTCTTGGATGGACGTATGGCCTTCCAAAAGGTTAAATCTATATATAATACTTAATTATTTACGACTCAGGGAGTAACACCTATGAGAAATGAGATGGATTTTGTTCCAAAGAATGATATGGCCAGATTGGCAGTGGAAAAAGCACGCAGAATTGTGAAAGAAAATAACGAAATGATCATAAAACTCAAAGAAGACTCCAATATTGCATTAGTTGAGGTGGATACTTTTAGCGAAGCCTCAAATTTTTCTTGCGAAGACTCTTATGCTTTCGATCTTTATAAAATAAAATCAAGTAACGGATTTAGTGATTTTTTTAAAGATATTTTTGGGGCCTTCTAGAAAGCCCCCTTATTATTAGGAGCATTTTTGTGTCTAAATTAAAAAACAATAAAAAACTTAAAAGTCATCTTACTGTCGAAGAAAAAAAGATGGGTAAAACACATGTCTATATTCTATTAGGCATGATCGTGATTGGAATCGCCATTGGTCTCTATCGTATGCAATAATAAAAAAAACATTTTCACGAAGGACATTTAAGTGAGTTTAATGAAAGTTGGCCAGCGCTATATGAGTGAAACTGAGCCTGAACTCGGTCTTGGCATCATTACAATGGTTGAATCTAAAACCGTTAAGATCGCTTTTTCTGCCAGCAAAACAGAAAGGACCTACGGTTCTAGTGGTGCACCTATCAAGCGAGTGATCTTTTCAGCGGGAGATGAAATCTCTCTGCGTGGAGGAGATAAATACACTGTTGATTCTATCGTTGATAGCGACGGTCTTGTCACTTATGTGATCAACGACACGATAAAATGTGAAGAGGCTGAGCTTTCGGACGCCATCAGTTTTAATAAACCAGAAGAGCGTTTATTTAATGGCACTATAGATACTGCTACTCTTTTTGATTTGCGTTTTAAAACACAAATGAATAAAAATCGTCTCACACAAAGTCCAGCTCGCGGCTTTGTCGGTGGAAGAATGGCACTTCTTCCACATCAGTTTTATGTGGCCAACCAAATTGCCGATAGAGCAATACCAAGAGTGCTTTTAGCTGATGAAGTGGGCCTTGGAAAAACAATTGAAGCAGGTCTTGCTCTTCACCATTTAATTTTAAGCGAACGAGTCAAGCGCGCACTTATTTTAGTTCCAGACTCACTTGTATATCAGTGGTTTGTGGAGATGTTCAGAAAATTTAATTTGTCTTTTACTACTCTCAATCAGGAAACTCATCTTGAGCCAGGGACCAATCCATTTTTAGACAATGATTTTGTCATTGTGAATATCGGTTTGTTAAAAGGGGCCGCCATGGCCCGTGATATGATGGATCAGGCCACATGGGATATAATGATAGTGGATGAAGCCCATCAATTAAAATGGTCCCAGGAAAAAGTTTCAATTGAATACCAAATCGTCGAGCGCATCGCTAAAAAAACAAAAGGTCTTTTACTGCTAACGGCTACGCCCGAGCAATTGGGTCTAGAAGGGCATTTCGCTCGCTTGAAGCTCCTAGATCCGGATCGTTTTTTTAATTATCATGAATTTTTAGCAGAGATGAGCCACTATGATGTCGTGGCAAAGCAAGCTCGTGAATTAGTGGCTAAAAAAACTCCTGCAGCTGATCTGGAAATTCAAAAACTACAGGACTTGCACGGAACTGGGCGTATTTTTTTTAGAAACACCAGGTCGCGCATGGGGCAGCATTTTTCCTTTTTCCCAAAGAGAGTTCTGCATGCTTATCCATTAGAAAGTAAAAAAACAAAAAATCTAAGCTTGCTTGGATTAGATGAAGAAGAAGTTATTGGACCCAGTTTTGATTTAAAACTAGATTGGCTTAGCGATTTTTTAACTAAAAATAGAACAGAAAAAATTCTTCTAATCACTAAATCAAAAACCAAAGTTTTAGCTTTAGAGAAACTTTTAAAAGACCGCATCGCCAGTTTAAATATTGGTGTTTTTCATTCGGGACTAGCACTAATTGCACGCGATCGCCAGGCCGCTTATTTTTCGGATCCGGAAGGGGCGCAAATATTGTTGTGTACTGAGATTGGGAGTGAAGGGCGTAATTTTGAATTTGCTCATCACTTAGTTTTGTTTGATCTTCCTCTTTATCCAGATTTGCTGGAACAGCGTATTGGTCGTCTGGATCGTATTGGTCAGACCAGTGATATTAATATTCACATGCCTTATGTTATGAGTTCTTATGAAGAAATTCTTTTTAGTTGGTATCACGAAGGACTAAACGCTTTTGAGCATTCCGCCAAGGGGGCCAGCATAGTCCATCAACAACTCCAAGGGCTATTGGAAGAATACTTAAAAAAACCAGAAATCTGCTTGGATAAACCAGATATCCTACAGCAGTTTTTAGCGACAACTAAAAAAGAATACGCTGAGGTTGTAAAAAAACTGGAAGAAGGTAGAGATATCTTGATTGAACTTAATTCTTTTAATGAAGAGAAAGCTGAAGTTCTATTGAGAGAGATTAGAAAATTTGATGAAGAATCAAATCTTCCCAATTATATGAGCGAAGTATTTCAAGAATTAGGGGTTGATATCGAAGACCTCGATGACAATATTTATTTTATCAAGCCTAGTGACAATATGTATGTTCCGCATTTTCCAGGGCTCGATAGCGAGGGAGTACGAATTACTTATGACCGCAAGACGGCAAGAAGAAGAGAAGACGTAGAGTTTCTCACTTGGGATCACCCGATGGTCGTGAGTGTTATGGATTTAATCGTCAGCAATACTTTTGGAAACGTTACGGTGATGATGAGAAAAAAAGCAGGGCAGGCCAAAACATTTATTGAAGCCTATTTTAAACTTTACGCCATCGCCCCAAAGAATTTATCACCAGAGAGATACTTCCCACCAACTCCGATAAGAATTTTAGTCGATAGCACCGGAGAGGATTTTTCGGATAAGTGGAGCAAAGATGATATCGATGATCGCGCCGTAATGGCCGATGGCGACACCGTAAAAAAGGCCCGCACTCTTCCGAAGGCAGCGATACAGAAAATCTTAAAACAAGCTCATCAACACGCCCTGGTCCGGGCAGAAGTGTTAAAGGTCGCTTATAAAAAAGCAATGATGGATAAACTGATGGGCGAAAAAGAACGATTATTAAAACTTAAAGAAGTAAACCCTATCGTGCGCACAGAAGAAATCGATGCCCTTACCATTCAGATGCTGATGCTTAATAAAAGTTATAATAATGCTGACGTCATACTAGATTCAATTCGAGTTATTTTTTAAGAATATTATTCGAGAAGTCCTTCAGAGTGGAGGACTTTTTTGAATTCATTTAAAAGATCGAGACTATAATTTCCCATTTCATCTATCATCATATCTTTCAGCGTTTGCATTGGTGTAGTTTTATTAGTGATGGTTCTTTTGTCGTAGTTATTAACCATCGATAATATCTCTTCCAACTTAGTAAGTTTTTTCTTTTTATTAGGACCTTGTCCGCTTAAAACTTCTTCGTGGTTGGCCACTAGTTCCAAGATGGTCTTATTTACATAAGGTTTTTCCTGGAGAAGAGTTTTGGCATCTTTTGTGTGCAAATAATAAACACGCTTATCATCGCTACTTAAAAGTTTACGAGGCTTGTAAAAAAGCTGAATATCATCTTTATTCATTTGGGTGATGGCAATATCATGGATGAGAGCGGCAGTCCCCAAGTCATCAAGCTCTTGTTCTGTACAGTGAAGAATTTCCGCCAGTTTTACAGCGAGCGCGCAAACATTAAGAGAGTGCTTGATAAGCTCTTCATTTTTTTCAACTTTTTTACCAAAGATTTTTTTCAAAGCTTCAGGATTGCTTTTAATAATTTGACGTAAACTTTTTGCAGCTGTTTCAGTCATGTAGTAAGCACTTTCACTTCCCGGATTTGTCTGCATTCTCTCGATTGCAGAAGACGCCGCACCTTCAACCATATGAACTTTATCATCAATACTTATTTGAGTATTTTTCAGCGTTTCAGAAAGAAGTGAATCCAAAAACTTTTGATAACTCAACTCATCCGATTCGGTGATAAAAAATTTTGCAATTTTTTGAACTTTAAGTTTTGTGTATTTATCTTCAGTTAATTGTTCACCTTTTTTAACGTAGCAGAGGTACTGATCTTTAAAAAAAATATACAGATCAAAAGTTAAACTTTTGAGAGGTTTGACAGTCGAAATGCGCAATGGAGTATAGTCCATGAATATCCTATAAGTGAGGGTTCTGTGATAATGATAAGGGAATTACTGAATAATTCAATTTGAGAATAAATAAAAGATTTTGCGATACTAGAGTAATCTAGTTAAACAGACATTGGGAAAATAAGCGTGACACTAGTTCCCGAAATCTCGTGATCTAAATCTTTAAGTGAGGATTTAACTTTTATGCTTCCACCAAAGAGCTCTACATATTCACGCATCAAGATCGTGCCGAAGCCATGACCGGCCTCCGCTCTAGTTCCCTCTGTGGAGATAATCAGATTGCTATAAAAAATATCGTGAATTTGCAAGGGATCAATACCCCTGCCATAATCTTTGAAAGTAATAGCGATTTTGTCAGATGTTACCTCAGAGGAGATTTCAATCCTTGAGTTTTCATAAGAAAATTTTATGGAGTTCGAAATGATATTGTTGACTATATTGTTAAGAAAACAGGTTTTATTGGCCATAATTTCAATATTGACGGGAACATCGATAATCAGTTCCAACATTTTATGTCTTAGCTGATCTTCAAATATTACCGAGGCGTTCAACAATATTTCATATATATTGATTGGATGAAGTTCCATTCTTTTTTTTCTTTCTACCAATAACTCTTCTTCACGAACATTTTTTAATATATTTTTTATATTTTCCCCAGCGAAATAAACTTTTTCTAAAGCTCTCTGATGGTGGGGTTCAAGATCTCGAGGTTTAATTAATTTATTGGAATAGTAATTAATGACTGTTAGTGAGTTGGCGATATCATGAGATAAAACTCTGACTAAACGGTGATATTTTTCTTTTTGTAGAGCTCTTTCTTCTGCTGCTAATTTTTCTTCCGTTACCTTGTGGATACGAGAAGCAAGTGCCAAGGAAATGGCCAGCATCTGGCCTAAGTTTGCGAAGAGAAGAGAATGCTGGGTAAAAAAATTGTTGGGCAGAAAGCCAAAGGTCATGGCAAACCACGTCAGGAGCGATATCCCTACAATTGCCCATGAAAACAAATAAAAGCGCGCCGTACTGCTTATTTTTATCAGTAAAAAAGCACAGATAATAAATGACAGGTTTGTTGTAATTAAAAGGAAATCAATAAGCCTTCCAAAAAATGCGGGTGCCAGATCTTCTAGCGGAGTTAAGCCAATTAAAAAGATTCCTAAACAAATGGCAAACACGATTTGAAAATATTTAGAAAGCTTATTTAAAAGTTTAGGAATTTCTAAAAAATGATAGGTGAAAAGAACGGCAAATATCAAAGACAAAGCCGAAAAGCATATCAAGTAATGAGAAAAACTAAAGGATTTAGTGATAAAAAATTTATCAAGCAATCCGTGAATATCCAGGATTGCCAGCATGAATGCGAGCGAAAAAAAGCAATAATAGAGATAGTTTTTATCCTTTAATAATAAAAAAATAAAAAAATTGTAAAAAATTAAACATAAAATTCCGCCAGCATAAAAATCAAGGAAAGAGAGCTTATCTAATTGCCGACTGCTCATCGTCTCGAGATTTCCGATAAAGACCTTAGAATTAAAATTGTGCCGGGAAACGACATTTAAGAAAAAAGTTTTCTCTGAGTGTGCAGGAAGAGAGATTTTAAATGTTGCGAAAATCGCTTTAAACTCTCTTTTCCTAAAAGGGATAGAGCTTCCTGACGAGCCAATAAAGTTCAACCGAATTTTTGGAGCAACTTGTTCGTAAAGATCTATCTTGCCTGTCAGAGTGTCGAAATATAGGAGCTTGTCGATCTGATTCGGACTGTTATTGGCCAACGTGACGCGGGCCCATTTTTTGCCGTTAAAATAGCCAAATCGGAGTGAAGCTTTTTCGTTTTTTTGATCAGTCCCCTGGCCTATGAAAAAATCTTTGCTGATATCTTGTTCTATAGGTTCAGAAGTAATAATTGTTGATGCCAAAACCTTTGAATAGGGGGTAAGGTATAGGCTAAAAAAAAGAAGCATTAATTGAATTGCGGTCATGGAAAATACTAGCGTGATTTACTTAAATTTTAAAGGGTACTAAGGTTTTATTTATGATCAGTTTTAATAATGTTTCCAAAAACTACGGTGGACAAATTATTTATGAGAATTCCTCATTTATCTTACGTCCTGGTGATAAGGCCGGTCTTGTTGGCCCAAATGGTGCTGGAAAAACCACTGTTTTTCGAGTTCTAATGAAAGAAGAAGGCTTCGATGGAGGCTCAATTACTGTTCCCGAAAAAATCCGGGTAGCCTATTTTTCCCAAAATATTGGTGAGATGAAAGGGCGGACTGTTATTGAAGAAGTTATGAGCGGAAGTGCTAAAGCTTCGGAACTAGCAGTTGAAATCAGAAAAATTGAAAAAATGTTGGATGGAGAAATCCCATTATCAGACACGGAGATGGAAAAAGTTCTTTATAAACTAGGGGACTATCAGACAGATTTTGAAAAGCTTGGTGGATACGATCTTGATATTCGTGCCAAAGAAATCATTACTGGCCTTGGGGTTATGCCTTACGATCACGACCGCGATGTCAGTCTTTTTTCGGGTGGATGGAGAATGAGAATTGCTTTGGCTAAAATTCTTATTCAAGTTCCCGATGTTATCTTGCTCGATGAACCTACCAACTATCTCGACCTCGAAAGTATTGTTTGGCTTGAAGAGTGGCTCAAAAGTTTTAAGGGCGCCGTACTAATGACCAGCCATGATCGCGATTTTATGAACGGAATAGTTAATCGTATTATTGAAGTCAATAACAAAACTATCACAACCTATACAGGTGATTACGATTATTACGAAAAAGAAAAAGAAATTAGAAAAGATCAGCAGCAAGCACAATTCGAACGACAGCAAGATATGCTTGCAAAGGAAGAAGAATTTATCGCAAAGTTTGCAGCTCGTGCCAGTCATGCAGCTCAAGTGCAATCGCGAGTAAAGAAATTAGATAAGATTGAGCGGGTAGAAATGCCACCTGAAGACATCGTGATGGACTTTAGTTTTCCAGTACCTCCTCGTGGAAGCAATGATATCGTTGTCATGAAGGACTTGGGGAAAAATTGGAATCGAGATGACGGAGCTCTTCATAAAGTTTTCTCCGGATTGACGGCAACAGTTAACCGTCTTGATAAGATTGCTGTTGTTGGAGTTAACGGTGCAGGTAAATCAACTCTTTTAAAAGTTATTTGTGGTTTAACGGAAGCAAGTTCTGGAGAGTCGAGTTTAGGACCTAGTATTAACGCAGGTTACTTTTCTCAGTTTTCACTCGATTTACTAAATCCCGAAAATACGGTGTTGGAAGAAATCACACAGCGCCTGCCTCTCGCTTCAAATGGTTATATTAGAAACCTTCTTGCTGCTTTTTTATTCCGTGGTGATGATGTTGATAAAAAAATTAAAATATTATCAGGTGGAGAAAAAAGTAGAGTTGTTCTTGCGACTTTAATGTCTAATAATAACAATCTTTTGATTCTCGATGAGCCTACTAACCATCTTGATTTAAAATCGAGAGAAGTTCTACTGAATGCCCTTAAAGAATTCGAAGGAACGGTTATGTACGTATCCCATGATCGACACTTTTTGCACGGGTTATCTAATCGTGTATTTGAAGTGGATAAAGGAGGCATCAGAGTGTTTGAAAGTAATTTTCAATATTATATCGATAAAAAGAAAGCTGAAATTTAGGATGGATGAACTTGTGAAAAAGAAAATAGATTTCTATTTTGATTTTCTGTCTCCTTACTCTTATGTTGCCTGGACTTGGGTTAGATCACAATCTTATGATTTTGAGTACTATCCAATAAGTATTCCTAGTATCGTTTCTCATTATGAAACTAAAGGCCCCGCTCAAATTAAGCCGAAAAGAAATTATCTTTTCAAAGATCTTCTTCGCTACACAAGTTTAAATCAAATTCCCTTTACCACTCCCAAGAATTTACCTTTTAATTCTCTCTATGCTTTAAGGCTCTCGCTTAAAACTGTCGCGGGAGGATTGCAAAAAGAGGTGATTGACGCCATTTTTCGCGCTGGCTGGGAAGAAGGATTAGATATCGGCAGCGACGACGTATTAAGAGAGATTTTAGAACATAAGAATCTTCCAGTTGATGAACTCTTTTCTAAAATGGAAGATAAGGCCTCTCGCGTGCAATTAAAAAGCGCTATTGAAGATGCCTTAAAAAAAGAAGTTTTTGGAGTTCCAACATTTTTTGTAGACGAAGAAATGTTTTGGGGAAATGATTCTATAAAGTATTTAGAAATGTATCTGGCGGGTAACGATCCTCTTGATCATGACAAGTATAAATTATTTTTAAGCAAGCACCAGTTTTAAACTTAAGAGGTAAAGCAATGATTACATCGAAAAAACTTTCAGTTTCCTTTCTATCACTTATCCTATCACTTATCATCAGCGGGACAGTTCTGGCCGCTAACCCAAAAATCGTTATTAAAACGAATATGGGAGAAATTGAAGCAGAATTATACGAAGACAAGGCGCCAATTAGTGTTAAAAATTTCATGGAATATGTTAAAAAAGGACAATACAAAGACACTATTTTTCACAGAGTAATTAATAATTTCATGATCCAGGGTGGTGGCTTTGATAAAAATCTTAAAGAAAAAAGCTCCGGTGCTCCGATCAAAAATGAAGCTGGTAACGGCTTAAAAAATGAAACGGGAACACTTGCCATGGCACGCACAAGCGAAGTTGATAGTGCAACTGCCCAGTTTTTTATCAATATTGCAGACAACGGATTTCTTGATCACCGCGATAATTCTTCAGCTGGTTTTGGTTATGCTGTATTTGGAAAAGTCACTTCCGGGATGCCGGTTGTTAATAAAATCAAAGCTGTAAAAACTGGAACTCGCGGACCTCTTGAAGATGTTCCATTAGAATCAGTAGTAATTTTAGACATCATAAAAAAGAAATGATAATAATTTGATTCAAACAGTTACGGAGTAAATAATGCAAGTTGAAAAAAACAAAGTCGTCGGTATCGACTATAAACTAACTGATGGCTCTGGAAAATTGCTCGATTCTTCAAAGGACCATGGATTACTGTACTATATCCAAGGCACAGGAAGTTTGATTCCTGGTTTAGAATCTGCTCTTGAAGGAAAAAAAGCTGGCGACAGTCTTCAAGTAACAATTGCTGCAAAAGATGCTTACGGAGAAAGAAACGATGCTCTTTGTCAGACTGTTCCTAAGGCCCAATTTGAATCAACTGAAGCTCTAGAAATCGGAATGCAATTTGAAGTTGAAACTGAACAAGGTGAACTTGTTGTTTCAGTTACAAATATCGAAGGAGACTCAGTAACTGTAGATGGGAACCACCCACTTGCAGGAATGGAACTTCACTTTGATGTGGACGTAAAAGAAGTTCGTGAGGCAACTCAAGAAGAACTTGCTCATGGCCACGTTCATGGTGAGCACGGACACCATCACTAAGTATTAAAATGATGAATTATCTAAAGACTTTTCTGCCCTATTTATTTGGGAATAAAAAAGGAAAGTCTTTAGATACTCCTCTTCCTGATCCTATTCCTTGGTCGGATCTCGGTTTTGAAGAAGTTTTAATGTTCCAGACTCTTCAAAATACAATTAATCAATATGTTCATTCCATTGATTTAAAATCTTTATCTCGAAAAGATATTTTTCATCTTTTTAATTTTCTTGATTATCTCAATCGCGATTTAAAAAAACAATTAGTCCCTTTTTTCACAGAAGATTTAATTCTCTATTATCAATCGACAACTGCTGTTCCACTTAGAGCAAGGGAACTTCAAGAGCTATTGGATTTTAAAAACCAAAAACTAACAGTGTTTGCTCTATTAAAGGCCGATCGCACCAAGCCTGGTGTCCTGCTGGTGCGAGCGCCTGATGGCCATTTTATGACAAATGAGTCCCAGAACGTATGGTCCATTCCCATCTTAGGATTATCGAGAAGAGGGCTAGCATTTAATCATTCTAATGGCTGCACTCCAACGGGTGTTTATAGTCTTGATGCTGTCATGCCCTTGGCCGACAAGAATTTTGAGTTTGGTGAATTTAAAAGATTGATCGTTAATTTCATCAAGGCAAGCCCAGATGAAGTTGAGGCCAAGAAGCTACTGCCTAAAACTCATCATCAACTCAATTGGTGGAAACCTTCGGTGGTAGGACGCGAATTGGGCCGAAACCTGCTTCGGATCCATGGAACGGGCCGACGAAATCTTAATCCTTTGACCACTTATTATCCATTCGTTCCCACTTCGGGATGCCTTGCTACTAATGAATCTGCTTTTTTCGGCCTTAAAAAAGCCCGAGATCAACGTCTTTTATTGGATACTTTGATGAGGGCCCTGAATATCCCCCCAATAGATGAAAATGAGTCTAAAATTCATGGTCTATTGTATGTCGTAGAGTTAGATGATAATTTAAGCGCGCTTAGCTTTTTGTCCTAATTTACGTAAAATTTCTTAGGAAATTTACTTGGTAAGTTTTACTTGGGGATTAATATGTTTATCTCAACCAAAAAATTTATTGGCTTTCCTTGTGCTCATAGACAGTGGCGCGATACGGGTCATTGTAAATTTATTCATGGCTATTCCCGTGAGTTTACCTTTTGGTTTAAGGCCTTCGCTCTCGATGATAAATCTTGGGTTATGGATTTTGGCGGCTTCAAGGAATTTAAAATTTTTCTCGATGATACCTTTGATCATAGCTGTCTAATCAATAGTGATGATCCGGAGCTTGACCTTTTCCACGATATGGATAAGAAAGGAATCATTAAACTTAGAATTTTAGATAATGTTGGCATGGAGGGAACATCTCAGTTTCTCCATAAAAAAATGAATGAGTTTTTAACTCAAAAAACAAATGGTCGCGTATGGTGCTTTAGAGTTGAGACTAGAGAGAATGAAAAAAATTCTGGTATCTATGAAGAAGATCACAAAGGTAATGCAGTATGAAAGATCCTACGATAGTTCCTCTAAGACATATGTTCGATAAAATTTCACCAACTCCGATGTTGGAGAATGACCTCACTGATATTGAAAAAAAGAATATCATCGAAGAGCATTTTAAAATCATCATGGAAACATTGGGACTTGATCTCACTGATGATTCACTTAAAGACACGCCCAAGCGTGTAGCTAAGATGTTCGTCGAAGAAATTTTCTACGGTCTTGATGAGAAAAAATTTCCTAAGATGACGGTTGTCGAAAATAAATTTAAATATGACCATCCCTTAATTGAAACTAATATCATCAGCAATTCTTGTTGTGAGCACCATTTTGTACCCATCCTCGGCAAATGCCATGTGGCCTATAGGCCAGGAGAGAAAGTCATTGGGCTTTCAAAACTTAATCGCATTGTCGATTATTTTTCTCGCCGACCTCAAGTACAAGAGCGCCTGACCATTCAAATTCACGAGGCCCTTTGCCATATTCTTGATACTCGAGATGTCGCGGTAGTTTTAGATGGAATGCATTCTTGCGTGAAAACTCGCGGGATTAAAGATGTTTCATCGATGACTCGGACTTCAAAACTAAGTGGAATCTTTGCAGAAGATTCAATGTTTAGACAAGAGTTTATGCAGGCAATTCCTCGTCCGAACGAAATCCATATTTAATACCGCGCCGTTAACCATTCTTCCTTACCAATGATAGGAGTTCGTTATGATTATCTTTATTACGGGGGCCACTTCTGGTTTCGGATTCGCAATGGCCACACGTTTTTTAAATCACGGTCATCAGGTAATTGCCACAGGTAGAAGAGGAGAAAACTTAGCTGAATTAAAAATAAAATTTCCCAAAAATCTTCACACCATTAAACTGGATATTCGAAACCGTGAGGAAGTAAAAAAAACAATTGCACATTTGCCAGAAGATTTTAAAAAGATTGATGTCTTGATCAACAACGCGGGCCTTGCATTGGGAATCAATGCTGCTCAAAAAGCCTCTCTTGATGATTGGGAAGTGATGGTCGACACTAATATCAATGGAATTTTAAACTGCACTCATTATATACTGCCGGGAATGGTCGAAAGAAATTTCGGGCATATTGTAAATCTTGGTTCAATCGCTGGAGAATTTCCTTATCCCGGCGGAAATGTTTACGGAGCAACTAAAGCATTTGCTCACCAGTTTACTCTCAATTTAAAAGCTGATCTGTTAGGTACTAAAGTTCGCGTAACCAGCATTGAGCCTGGGATGTGTCAGACTGAATTTTCAGAAGTGCGCTTTAGAGGCGATAAAGAAAAAGCTGATTCAGTTTATAAAGGCATGACAGCACTCACTGCTGACGATATTGCCGAGACAATTGATTGGGTTATTTCAAGACCTGCTCATATCAATATTAACGTGATTTCACTCATGCCCACACAGCAAGCTTTTGGAGCATTTACCACTTCTAGAAATAATTAAAGTTCTTGTAAGTAATAAATTTGATCGCGAAGGTCATTAATTTGGCCTTCCCAATAACTAGGGGACTCAAAGAAAGGAAATGCATTTTTAAAGGCCGGATCCTCAAATCTTTTAGCAATCCAAGCAGAGTAATTAATCATTCGAAGTGTTCTTAAAACTTCTGTTAAACGAACTTCTTCGAAATTAAAATCACGCATAGTCGAATAAGCATCGAGCATATGGTTTCGTAAATTATCAACGTATTCGTCTCGCCCTGGAAGCATAAGCCACATGTCCTGAACTGCAGGACCCATAACCATGTCATCAAAGTCGATGAGATGAAAAACATCTCCACGTTTTAAAATATTTCCCAGATGGCAGTCGCCGTGAATGCGTTGGAAATGAATATTATTAAAACTATTCTTAGTCAGGTCATAGATCCCTTCTAAAACACCCTTAAAACTCGCTTCAAGGTGACTGGGGATAATCTTCTGATCAAGTAAGAAGTCTAAATTAGATTTTAAGTAAACGTCGGGTGTTAGCCTTAGACGATGAGGAGCTGTTCTCATATCGCCGACATTATGAAGGCGGGCAAGTAGTCTTCCTACTTGTTCAATTTCTTCGTTAGTGAATTCATCAGGAGCTCGTCCACCTTGTTTGTTGAACACTGTGTAATAAAGCTCAGGATCATTCAAGGTGAACAATGTCTGGCCATCGAATTGAGGAAAAGCGATTGGAGCAATCACTGGAACTTCGTATTCGACTAGATCAGCGAGAAAGTCGTGCTCTTCTTGAATTTGTATTTTAGTCCATCTACCTGGCCGGTAGAATTTTATGATTTTAAAATGATCGCTCGGATTGTCTGAGTCCGATTCAATTTCCACTTCATAAACTCTATTTTCCATAGAGTTCATCGTCATCACTCGGCCAGTGGTTTTAAAACCCAAATGGTCTAGCGTTTCGAGAACTAAATCGGGATTGAGTTCGTAGAAAAATTGAGTTTTTGAAGAGCCCCAAAGGTTCGAGCTCATTAATGGATCATGTTGTAGACTTCTTTCATCTCTTTTTTCAGAAGTTCCATTTTCATTGAAACATCCGGATGGTTTACATCATTTGGATTAAGAAGATAATTCTCAGGTCCCATTTCTTTAACCATCATTTTTGTCTGCCAGATATTATCTTGTGGCATATTGATGTCGGCCATATATAAAAATTTGCTTTTAATTTCAGGTTTAATGAAATCCTGGATCGAGTTGAAGTGATGATCGTTGTAGATTTTTTTACCATTTTCAAGACGTGTATAACCGCGAACAACGTAATCGACGTAAACAACATCGCATTCAAAAGCTTCAAATAAATAATTGATGGCGTTTAAAGGAATAATCTCTCCACAAGTAGCAATGTCGAAATCCACTCTGAAAGAGCAAATTCCGTCTGGATCAGAAGCATCTGGATAAGTGTGGGCTGTAATATGTGATTTATCTAAATGAGCATTCACTTGAACTGAAGGAATTGGTTCACCGCCGCCTTTGATATCGCTCATGAGTACCATTGCAGAGGCCCCAACTGGATCATAGTCTTGAGCAGAGACTGCAAGAATATTGGCCTCAATGATTTCGACGATTTTCTTTGAGATATCAATGATACGAGTCGCATTGTATTTATCATTAATAAAATTAACGTACTGACCTTTCTGCTCCTCATTTAGAGTGATGCAAAAGTCATACATATTAAAACTTAAAACCTTTGTAAGATTATTAAATCCAGAGATCTTAATTTTATCATTCGGGCTGAGTTTTGATTCAAACATTTGGGTCTTTCCTAAGTCATTACCATACTAAAATAATAAAATTTAAAAAGTCATTGCGTATTTAAATTTCAAGTTCTATCTATGTGTCATAAAACGAATAAGGTGACAAATTGTTTATTGGGCAATTTTGTAAAAATTGGAGAGTTATGACTGAGAATATTTTAGGTAACGAGTGGTATTCAGAACGCTACTTCCATCAGAATGTTGCGACATCTTTTAAAATAAAATCCGTTTTGCACTCAGAGCAGTCCGAGTACCAAAAGATTGATGTATTGGATACTTATGGTGTCGGTCGGCTGCTTCTGCTAGATGGAAAAACAATGGTCTCTGATAAAGACGAATTTGTTTACCATGAAGTTATGGGCCATATTCCTACAATGATTCACCCAAAAATTAAAAATGTTCTCATCATTGGTGGCGGAGATGGCGGGATTGTCCGCGAATTCGTTAAACACCCAGAGATCGAACGGATTGACCTGGTGGAAATCGATGTCCGAGTTATTGAAGTTTCAAAACAATTCTTTCCTGACTGCACTTCAGGTCTATCAGATAAGAGAGTTAATGTTCTCACTGAAGACGGTGTTGAATATATTAAAAAACATAAAAACTTTTTTGATGTCATCATCATTGATTCTACTGATCCAGAAGATTTCGCCGCCGGATTATTCACTCAGGAATTTTATAAACATGTGAGTGATGCACTGACTGAAAATGGAATTATGATGGCACAGACTGAAAATCCGCTTTATGATGAGTATGGAATTAAATCTTTCTATGATAATCTTCGAAATGTTTATCCTGTAGTTAAGTCTTTTACTGGACCGATGTTGATTTACCCTGGAGTCTTCTGGACTTTTGCCTACGCTTCAAAAGGATTGATTCCTACGCAATTGAACGAATCAAAAATTTCTTTTATGACAGGTCTTCAGCAAAATCTTAAGTGGTATAATATGGATTGGCATAAAGGTGCATTTAATATCTCTAATATTCATAAATTAGTTACTGGTTGTTAAGCAAAAATAATCGTTGCCTGAAATGCACAATATTTCAGGCAATGTTTTCTCAAGATTTCGGATTCAATATTTTCTGATGTAATTCAATGGTCAGGGTCTCGATTCTCTTGCTTAATTGCTGAGTGATCTCGGTTAATTTTGTGTTTTGAGCTAGTAACTCAACTAACTGAGCCGTCTGAGTAGCTGCAAGCATTTCACGTTCTTCACTTGCCTGAGCAATGGCCTCTCTGTGTTGAGCATCCGCTTCTGCATGAACTTTATCTCGATCGGCCTGTCTGGTTTGCGCTAGTAAAATAAGAGGGGCCGCATAGGCCGCTTGTAAACTAAAAGCTAAGTTGAGAAGAATGAAAGGATAAATATCAAATTTGGCGAAGCCCAAAACGTTGATCAATATCCAAATAGCAACAAGCAATGTTTGAGCGATTAAGAAGAGAGGTGTTCCAAAGAAACGTGCAAAGGCTTCTGCCTTTAAAGCAAACCAATCATCTCCAAATACTGAATTAAGATGTATGTGAGGTATGTGGAATCGAAAGAAATCGTCGTCACTAGCAATAGATACAGGCGTATTTAGGGGGGACTTTTTATTTTCCATACTTAAACTCCAGATTAAATGTTTTCATTAAATTCATTACAAAAGTATTGCAAGAAAATAAGTGCAAATTAGATAAGATTATATATCTCAAAATAATAAGCTACTCTGAGAATTGTTGCACTAATATTTAATTTGATTTCGTAACGGGAAGTTCCACAGTGAAAGTAGCACCTTCGCCCGCATTGCTTTCAAAACTGATATTTCCACCAAGAGCAGAAATAATATTATGAGAAATAAAAAGTCCGAGGCCCAGACCTTCAAAATGTTTAACTGAGGCCGTGCGCTCAAAGCGACCAAAAAGTTTTGGTTGATCTTCTTTCGAGATACCAATACCGAAGTCACGAATGATAATGAATGCCTGATTTCCACTGAGGGAGACAGTTATATAAATAGGTTTTCCCTCTCCGTATTTCATGGCATTGGTTAACAGATTCGAAATGACCTGATCTATACGTGCTCGATCCCAATTACCTATGATCGGAGTCTGGGATTTTAATTTTACCTGACATCCGACCTTAGAGAATTGTGGCGTGAAACGTTCTACTACTTCAGTCACCAATTCGCTCAAATCAAACTCTTCATATTCAAGGATCAGTCTGTCAGCGGAAATTCTGGAAACATCCAATAAATTTTCAACCAACATCAGAAAGCGATCGAATTGTTTATCGGCATTTTCCAACGCTTTAAAAAGAACTTCTGATTTGACGTCACCAGGTGACATTGTATATATATGTCGCTTTAGTAATTGAAGGCAAATACGAATTGGAGTTAGTGGTATTCTCAATTCGTGTGAGGCAATCGAAATGAAGTCGTCTCGAAGTTGAATAGATTTCTCGATTCCGCGGCGTGCTTCTCTTTCTTGTTCTAAGATATTTTCTCTTTCCTGTGCGACACGGCTTTTCTCGGTCACATCTCGAAAGCTCCACACTCGGCCGACGCTTTTACCGTCGATTGACTGAGGCTGCGAGAAGCGCTCAATTCTTTTACCATCTTTGAAATCAATAACGTCAGTGCTTTCCATTTCAGGGGATTCATAAATTTCTTTAATTTTTTCAAGAAACTGGTCGGGATTTTTGATTTGCCCTAAGATATATTGAATGGTTAAAGAGTCATCCTTTTTATCTAAAATTTTTTCAGGTATCTGCCAAAGTTTTACAAACTTTTGATTATATCTCATAATATTGCCATTCAGATCGACAACCATTAAACCATCGGCCGTGGATTCAATGATGGCATTAAGTAGAGACAGTGACCTCTCAAGTTCAAAAGTTGTATTTTTATAAGCAGTGATATCGACCATAATTCCTCGAAGCCCTATAAATTTATTATTTTTAGTGACTACTGTAACTATATCTCGAACCCAAATAGTTCCTCCAGCGGCGGTGTACATTCGGTATTCCAAATCGTGGGGAAGCATTTTTTTACTTTGAGCGAGGCAAGTTTTGATGGTCGAGTCCCGGTCTTCAATATGAATATGATCGGCCCAAAAAGTGGGAGAATCTAACCAGGCTTCTTTTGGATATCCCAAGAGCCGTTCCGCTTGTTTACTGACAAAGGTAAAGCGCAAATCGGAAGTAGCTTCCCAAACAATACCGTCGATGGTGTCCAATAAAATATGATATTTCTGTAAAGACTCTTGTAATAGTTTTTCGGAATTTCGTTGAGAGGTAATATCAAAGAAAGACGCAATTCCACCGATTAATTTTTTTTGCGTATCAAAAAGAGGTGCTGAGTTTGTAAGCATCAGGCAATGAGTTCCATCCTTGCGTAGGATTTCAATTTCTTCGTTGGATATAAATTCTTCAGAAAAAAGAGATCTCGCTAGTGGCCATTCGCTAGGTTTGTATAAACTTCCATCGGGGTGAATACCTTTAATAGAACTAATGTAGTCATCAAGTGTTAAAGCAGCTTCGGTCGTTATTTTGAGAATTTCATTAGATGCTTTGTTGCTTATAAAAATTTTACCAGAAGGCTCTGCTGCCAAAACGACTCCGGAAGGTATTTGCTGAAGAATGGCCTCTAGCCACTGCTTTTCTTTTAAAAGTTGGAAGGATTTGAGTTCGATTTCTGCATATGAGCGTCGAAGCAATCCATAGAAAAAAGCAGTGGAAATGATAATTAAAAGACTAAGACTTATACTTTGCAGATGTGGGGCATTTGTTAAATTTAAAACGAGGACATCAGTCAGGATGAGCCAAAAAATACCGATCATAAAATAGCCTAAAGCGACGCGCATCGCGGCTGCCTTAGGTGGGGACAAGTACATTTGGTGACCTCCGACCGCACTTCTAATCGTCTTGGTGCGGCCGATAATTAAAGATGCAAAAGATCCGCCGAATATCAAGGTTATGAAAAGTTTGTATACCAATTGTTTATTGTTATGAAATAGTTTTGATTTCCAACTAGCTTCTTAAGGTGAATAATTAGCTACCTCTTTCTCTTGGAAATTTGAATGAAATATTTTTTAATTATCACCCTTAATTTTTTTTTACTTTCATCTGTTCATGCCACAACCAATATTCTTTTTTTGGGAGATTCGTTATCTGAGGGGCTGGGAGTTGATGAAGAGCAATCATTTCCCAGACTGGTAGAAAGAAATTTACGGGCAAAAAAACTTGATGTCACCGTTACCAACGGTGGTGTCAGTGGAGCGACTTCGGCCAGTGGTGAAAGTCGCTTGAAGTGGCACTTAAAAAAGAAAACGGATATTGTTGTCTTAGAACTTGGCGCCAATGATGGTTTGCGAGGGGTGAAAATATCAGAAACAGAAAAAAACTTGAGAAAAATTATCAAACTGGCCAAAGATAAAAAAGTAAAAGTTTTATTGCTAGGTTTATTGATGCCGCCAAACTATGGGGAAAAATACACTGCGGAGTTTGAAGTGATGTATAAAAATATTAGTAAAGTTGAAAAAATTCCATTTATGCCTTTTATTCTAAAGGATGTCGCAGGCATTGCGGAATACAACCAGGCCGACGGAATTCATCCCAATGCTCGTGGGCACGAACTCGTTGCAAAGGGTGTCACCGATTTTGTGGAGAAGAATTTATGAAAATTAGCGTTCGAAATATAAAAAAAAATTTTCTTCAAGGGAAAAATATTATCAATGTTTTAGATGATGTTTCCTTGGATATTCAGAGCGGTGAAATGATCGCACTTTTGGGAAAATCGGGGAGTGGAAAATCGACACTGCTCTCTTTGCTCGCAGGTCTTGAAAAACCAGATTTTGGTTCTATTCTTTTTGATCATACTGATTTAACAAAACTTTCAGAAGAAGCTCTCTGTGATTGGAGGGCAAAAAATTTAGGAATTGTTTTTCAACAATTTAACTTGATTCCTCACTTAACTGCTCTCGAAAATGTAATGTTGCCGTTGGAGATTAACGGTTTAGATGATAAGAAAAAAGCACTCGATTGGCTTTCCTTGGTAGGTCTCGACGATAGAGTTAATCACTTTCCTTCAATGCTCTCAGGAGGTGAACAACAAAGAGTTGCTATTGCAAGGGCATTGGTATTTGGTCCTCCTCTTTTATTAGCAGATGAGCCAACAGGAAACCTGGATAGTGAAACTGGAAAAAAGGTTATTGAGACTCTTTTTAATATTGTTCGTGAAAAGAAAACCACGATGATCATAGTCACTCATGATGAGGAATTGGCCTTGAAAGCAGATCGCATCGTTAGACTAACAGGTGGAAAATGCCATTCATAAAATTCTTTTGGCGCGATTTTAAATCTGATCGTGCATTCAATTGGTTCTATATTCTTTGTGCTTCGTTAGGAATTGTTGGTCTTTTACTGGTGGAGTCTTTCAAAGGTGGAATAGAAGATAAAGTTTCTAAAAATGCCAAAAATTTTATTGCATCCGATCTCTCAATTTCTAGTCGCAGGGCCATGGGGCCCAAAGAGGTTGAAGCAATTGAAGATTATATGGCCAAAAATAAATTAAGCTTTGCCAGATGGATAGAAACTTACTCTTTAGTTTCGAGAGCTGGTGGAACTGAACCACTTTCAAAATTGGGCGATTTAAATTTTGTCTCGGAAGAATTTCCTTATTTTGGAGGTGTTGTTCTTGAGAATAGTGGATTTAAAGGAGCTGGAAAATGGGCAGCATTGCATCTTGCTCCTCATGCATGGATTAGCCGCGATCTTTCTTGGGAGTTGGGAGTAAAACTTGGTGATAAATTAAAGATTGGAGAAATGAACTTTATAATTGATGGGGTCATTACTGAAGATAAGTTTTCTTCCTTTCGTGGATTTAACTTAGCTCCAAAAATCTTTCTGTCTTATAATTTTTTGAAAAAAACTCAACTCATTAAATTTGGTTCTACGGCAACTTATGCCTATGCCATTAAGCTTTTACCAAATAATGATTTGAAAAAGATTCAGAAGGAATTGCGTGCATTACTTCCAGATAAAAGTATTAAGATTGTGGGTCCCGAAGAATCAAGCCAACAAATCGCTCGATCGTTAAATCTTCTTAGTGATTATTTGGCGCTAATTACTTTAATGACTTATTTATTAAGTTTAGTTGGGCTTTATTATTTTACTCAGCATTTTCTTTCTAAAAAATTAAAGACTTTTTCAATTTATAAATCGTTGGGACTAAAAACAACATTTCTATTCAGAGTGAGTTTTGTTCATTTAATTGTTCTAACTATTACTGCTGTCATCATTTCTACCACTATAGTTATTCTCTCCTTGCCGTTGCTAGAAGTATTTTTCACTAATTTAGTTGGAGAGGTGCTTATCTTTCGACTTGGAATTTTGGCGCTCGGGCGAATCTTTCTTCTTTCTTTTGGCGGAAGTTTGCTAGCTCTTGGGCCTCTCTTTTGGGGAGCACTTCAAACTCCAGTAGCGACTATTTTTCAAGACCTCCCGGCAGAACTTAAACGAATTAAATTTTATTATTTCATGCCTCTTGTCTTTTATATCATAATATTGACCATCATCTTGGCCAATTCCTATAAAGTAGGAGGTTATTTTTTAGGTTCTTTGACTGTTATTATTATTTTGGCAGGCCTTTGTTTTAAGTTTTTTACAATCGCTTTGGAAAACTTTGCGGAGCATTTCAGCTTTATAAATCGTCACGCGGCCAAAACAATGGGCCGATATTTTACCTCATCATTTACTATTTTTATCTGCTTATTGATTGGAATGACTCTTACGACTTTTATTTTTCAATTAGACAGCTCTCTTCGCCATGAATTCACTCAAACTTACGGTGACAGACGTCCTGATCTTTTTATGTTTGATCTTCAAGACTCTCAAACTGAAAAATATGATCAAGTTGTGCGCGCTCAAAAATGGCATCAAACTCTGTTTGCTCCCATGATCAGGGGACGTTTAATTAAAATCAACCAGGAACTAACCCAAAAAAGGGTAGGGCCAGGCGAAGGTGAGTTTTCAACTCGTGAAGATCAGACTTCAGAACAAATGAGAAATAGAGGCGTGAACCTGAGTTATCGCCCAAAACTTTCTTGGTCTGAAAAAGTAGTAGAGGGAAGCTATAACGGAGAGAGATGCAATCCTGAAAAAGCTCCTTGCGAAATTTCTCTAGAACAGGCCTATGCTAAAAGATTAGGTGTAAAATTAGGAGATAAATTAATTTTTGATATTAGTGGAATAGAAGTTGAGGGTGTTGTTACCAGTATGCGTAAAGTGAAGTGGATTAGTTTTGAGCCAAATTTTTTCATTCTTTTTCAACCAGGAGTTTTAGAAGAAGCGCCTAAAACTTTTTTATCATCTTTTAAGGTAAAAACACTTGGCGAAAAAAGAGAGATCTTTGCTAAAATTGCCGAGCATTTTCCCAATGTGTCTTTGCTTGATATTTCTGAAGTTATTAGGAAAATTACCACCGTTTTTGACCTGATGGCCCTGGCCATTAAATTCATTTCGCTCCTGTCTTTATTTGTAGCACTCGTTGTGTTGGTGGCAGTGAGTTTTAATCACCTGGATCATCGAACAAGAGAGATGACTTTATATTATATGTTGGGCTTAAAATTAAATAGCATTAAGAAAATCTATACAAGAGAATTTAGTTTTTTAATTCTGTTGTGCATTCTTTTATCATTGATTTTTGGATCGGCCTTAACAATGGTATTGATGAGATATATATTTGATTCGGAAGCAATCTTAAGATTTTCATTTGTAGCATCAGTCATGACGGTGCTTGGATTACTTCTTTATATTATTGTGGGCCTTCGAGTTCACCATTTGGTGAAGAGAAAAAGTCTTTTTTAACTAAATTGTCTTTGGAGTAAATGGTAGTAAAGACCCAGATGATCGAGAATTAATTCATCATGGGTGCCAGTTTGAATAATCTCACCTTTATCTAAAACAAAAATTTTGTTGGCTTCTTTAATGGTAGATAATCTATGAGCAATGACCAAAGTTGTTCTTCCCTTCATCAAGCGATTGAGGGCCTCTTGAACAAGGCTCTCGCTGGCCGTATCTAGATTACTGGTGGCTTCGTCTAAGATAAGAATTTTAGGAGATTTTAAAAGAGCTCTGGCAATTGCTACTCGTTGTTTTTGTCCACCAGAAAGCTGAATTCCTTTTTCACCAACCAGTGTGTTGAACCCTTCCGGAAATGCTTCGATAAAATCGAGAGCATTAGCGTCTCTTGCAGCAGTTCTGACTTCTTGCTCGGTTGCATTTGGTCTAGAATAACGTATATTATCTTTAATAGTAGAAGAAATAAGAATGGGTTCCTGTGAAACAATTCCAATATGCTCTCTCAAGGAATAAGGATTAAAATTTCTATAGTCTTCGTTATCGATTAGAATTTCACCTGAGTTCAGCTCATAAAAGCGTGGGATCAGACTTCCAATGGTGGTTTTTCCACTCCCAGAAGGGCCTACTAAGGCAATCATCTCACCAGTATTAATTTTAAAATTAATTTTTTTTAAAACCTCAACATTGGCCCTCATGGGGTAACAGAAGCTCACATCTTTAAATTCTATAGTCCCGGCCAAAGTTGTAATTTTTTTTCCGGAATCATTTAAGAAAGGTTCAAGTTCTATAATATCAAAAACCCTTTTGCTCGCTCCGATTCCTGCCATGATATCACCCCAGAGACCTCCGAGGCTTCCTACGCCAATGGCCACGATCATTAGGTATAAAAGAAATTGGGTTAGGTCTCCGATTGATAATACACCGGTTACGACCTGATGACCTCCATACCAAAGGACAAATGAGATGGCACCAAATCCTACGACCATGGCAACAGTCATGAAGAGGGCGATGGTCTTAACCCTTTTTTTCGCTCTATCTAAAGCAATTTCCAAACGGGAATTGTAACGAATGACTTCAGCTTCTTCCTGCACAAAAGATTTCACTGTGCGGATTCCCGAAATAGTTTCGTCGGCAACGATACTGGCCTCGGCCAGGGTCCCTTGGAAATCGTGGGAGAGTTTGCGAATCTTTTTACCAAAAAATACAGTTGAGAGGGCGATAGGAGGGATCATTAAAAGCATCAAAGATGATAGTTTCCATGATGTATAAAACATAAAACTAAATCCACCCAATACTTGTGCAAGATTTCGGAGTCCCATGGACACGTTTACACTCACTGTGTTTTGCAATGTCGTGCAGTCACTCGATAAGCGACTCATAAGATCACCCGTGCGATTGGCATCAAAGAATGCAACATCTTGGGCCAGAATCTTTTTATAAAGTTGGCGGCGAAGATGAAGCACCATGCGCTCTCCGCTTAACGTGAAAAAATAATAGCGCAAGCTGCCGGCAAAACCCATAATGACAAATGCACAAAAGATTCCGGCCACGGCAGGCGCAAGTAGATCATATTTTTTAGGAGTGAGGACAAAATCAATAAGCCATCTGGTGAGTTGAGGGAAAATTAAAGTGCTTCCGCTGGAAAGAATGAGAAAAAACATACCCCAATACAGAAAAATCTTTTCAGTTTTGATGAGAGTAAAAAGTCTTTTCCAGGTTTGTTTATTCATTATTTATGCTTTTTATTAGTTAACTGCTCCATGAAGTCCATTTGCATTTCCTGGATTTCAAGAAGTCGTTGCCACTGGTGAGAAATAAGCTTGTCAATTTTTTCATTGAGCACGCGAATCTCAACTTCAGATTTTAGATTGACCTTGAAATCCTGTTCTTGGCTTAGGCGATCATAAACTTGCAAGCGATTCTGACTCATCATAATGATCGGAGCTTGAAGGGAAGCCAGGCAAGAAAGAAAAAGATTAAGAAGAATATAGGGGTAGGGATCAAAGCGAACTTGAGCAGCTGAATTCCAAATGACCCAAATTGAAAGCGATATAGCAAAAAGTATAATAAAGGTCCACGAACCACCAAATCTAGCAATTTTATCCGAAAGGCGTTCGCCAAATGTTCCAGCTTTTGGATCGAACTGATTTAAATTTTTTGAAACGACATCGTGCTCTTCCAGTGCATTTACGACTGAATTTTCAACCTCAGTCAAGTCACCCTTTTCTTCCCTGATGAGTTGTTTGAAGTATTCTCTGCGAACTTTGTTCAAATCATTAAAACAGATGTATCCATTTTCAATATCGACATTGGGATTATTTTTTAAAACAAAATTTAAAAGTGAATCGCGAATGGTTGCCAACGGAACTATTTGCTTTAAAGAATATTTTTTTTCACAGACACTGCATTGATTCTGTTTTTTTTCTTTTAAATTTTCAGGCATATTGATCTCCAGAGAAAAATGCTTTCTAATTAGATTATGTTTTTTGAAGGACTTCTGGCCATTATTATCTTTGCCAATGTTCCATTGGCGATCACTATTGCTATACTCAGTTTTCTCTGGCGAAAAAAAATCCAGTTTAAAAGTTTTTATTTTTTTCAGACTGAGCGCTGGAAGTATTTTTTCTTTCTCATTTTTTATTAGGCGAGGGTTTTACTCTACTATGAATGGGGAAGCGCTTGTGGTTATCTTTGCCGCAATGATTAATATCATTTCTATAAAAGTTTAAATTATCTCAAGTAAATTCCGGTTAGTCCGAAATTGTTTATGGAGATTCTATGACTCAAACTAAGACTAAAACAAATTCTTCTGGCAAAAAAGCTCTTACATCTTATGTAGAGATAAAAAATATAATAAGCCAGATCCTTTTTGGGGAAGAGTTAAAAAGTATTCTCAATGTGATACTTACTCACGCCGAGGGAAAACTACCTCAGACCCAAGCTTTAATATTGCTATATAATGAAAATAGTAAATGTCTACTTTTTGGTGCAGCTCCAAGTCTGCCTGAGAGTTTTGTTCAAAAAGTTCACGGCATACAAATTGGACCAACCGCTGGATGCTGTGGATCGGCAGCATATTTCAAAAGCACCACAGTCGTTCGAGATACTCTAAGTGATCCTCTTTGGGCCTCATATATAGGATTAGCGAAGGAGTACGGCCTGAGAGCTTGCTGGTCAGTGCCTATTCTTAATATGAAAGGAGAGCTGCTCGGAACATTTGCGCTCTATTATAAAAAGACTCATAAGCCAACTCAGAAGGAAACAATTCTGGTGAAAGAATTGATCGATATAGCTTGTCTCGCCATTGAGAGGGAGCGATCCGCCATTCTAAAAAAAGAAAGTGAAAAAGAGATACAAATTCAGAGAACAAATGCACTTAATTCTCTTAAGCATGCTTCAGTCGGTGAGATGGCAAAAAATATATCACACGAAGTTAATAGTCCACTTGCCATCATCCGAGGTAGTGTTCATCAAATGAATCGAATAATTGATCAGCCTGGCGATAATAAAGTAACATTAAGAATGCACACCGCGAGACTTGAGCGATCTGTTGTAAGAATTGAAAAAATTGTAAAGGGACTAAGTTCACTAACAAGAGAGGCTTCAAATGATCCATTCCTTAAAACTGATGCCCGAACTCTGATTGATGATGCGCTTTCAATCTTTCAGGAACGATTTTTAACTAGCAATGTTAGAAGTATTGTCATCGGTGAATTAGATGTTCTTTTTGAATGCCGCTCGGTTCAAATATTTCAAGTTTTAATCAGTTTATTAGATAACTCATATGAAGCAATTTCAAAATCAGAAAACCCATGGATTCTGATTCATGTTATGCAATATGATCAAAAGATTAGATTAGAAATTACCGATAGTGGTAATGGAATCCCCACGTCAATCGTTGAAAAAATAATGGTTCCTTTGTTTACGACTAAAGTTCACTCTAGGGCCACAGGTCTTGGGCTCTCAGTCTCTCAAGCACTTATTCAGGAGCATTCGGGAAAAATCTGGTACGATAAATCATGCCATCGCACTCGATTTGTTATAGAATTGCCACTAGAACAAGTGTCATCACTAAAACAAGCAGCATAAAAAATGACCGAGACAACTTCCTTAATTCATTTTCCCGATGGAAAAATTCCTGAGATTAATCTGATACGTGATGTGAGCAAGCATTTAAAGCGCGGCCATCGCTGGATCTTTGCGGATTGCTTTGATCAGAAAGAGCGCCATCAGGAAGGACTTTCAATCTTAAAATCTAGAAACGAAGTTTTGGGTTTTGGGATCGTTCAGCCAGACACCCAATTGCGCTTTAGAGTTTTATGTTTAGCTGAAGAGCCTTATGTCAGAAATAATAATCTTTTCCACACAATGACTGTCTGGAGCGAGCTGCAATGGAAAAAAGCAGTCGAAATAAGAAAACATTTTAGTAGCGATCTTACTAATAGTTTTCGCTTGATCAATGGAGAAGGGGATGGAATGCCTGGACTTATTGTCGATATTTATGATGATACTGCTGTTATTAAGCATGACCACGAAGCGGTTGAAAAATTTTGGAATCATCAAGGAATTGCAGCAAAGCTTATTCAAGATTTTCCCAACCTCAAAACGGTTTATTATAAAAGAAGAAATGATGATGAGGTCAAAGGGATCGAAATTTACGGGCACTTAAAAGAAGAAGTTATCTTTAAAGAAAACGGAAGTCTTTTTGCAACCAATATTCGCGATGCCGCGAAAACTGGATTTTTTCTAGATCAAAGAGATAACCGCAAATTAATTGGACAATTCTCTCACCAAAAAAGTGTACTGAATCTTTTTAGCTATACTGCCGGCTTTTCTGTCTTTGCCGCAAAGGGTGGAGCGCGCGAAGTGACCAGTGTTGATATTTCCAAAGCTGCGACTCTTGCGGCCGGAAGAAATTTTGAAGTGAATGGACTCAAGACAAAGCATGAAGCTATTGCTCAGGATGCATTTCTATTTATCGATGAACGAATTAAAGAAAAAGCTAAATGGGATATGGTTATTACCGATCCCCCAAGCTTTGCACCCAATCAAAAATCTGTCGAAACGGCAATTGAAGCTTATGTGAAAATATTTTCTCAATCTCTGAAATTGGTTAACCCCAACGGATTATTTGCAGCGAGCTCTTGTTCAAGTCATATCAGTACAGATAAGTTTTTAGAAATTTGCCGCGAATCTTTTTCAAAAAATAGAAAGAAAGGAACAATCGTTTATTTTGGAGGTCAGCCGTTTGATCATCCGTATCCAATGGCGATGGACGAATTGCGCTATCTGAAATTTGCCCTTTTTAGAGTTGACTAAAATATGACTGATAGAAAGCTTGAAAGACTATTATATCTCGAAGATGTTGAAGGTGAGAAAGCACTTGAATGGGCAGCCCATCAAACCCAGCAAGCAACTGATCATTTAAAACAAGATCCTCGTTTTGCTTCGGTATTTGAAGACATCCTTACGGGATATCAAGACAAGAATCGTTTAAAGATGGGTATTATTCATCATTTTTATTATTACAATTTTTGGCAAGATGAAATCAATCCCAAAGGACTGTGGAGAAGAATTAAACTTTCCGAATTTAATTCAGGCAATTGGGACAACTTGTTTGATTTTGATAAGTGGTTCAAGGATACGGAAGAAAATTTAACTTACAGTAGTTTTGAGCCCCACCCTGATCCTAAGAACGATCATCTCGTGATGCTCTCTCTTTCTGTTGGCGGAAAAGATGCGAATGTAATCAGAGAATTTGATCTTATACAAAAAATATTTGTCAATGATGGATTCAATCTTTCAGAAGCCAAGCAAACATTTGCCTGGAGATCTCACGATGAAATTTTGATTGCAGTTGGAAAGTTAACTAACTCTGGTTATCCTGGACAGCTTCTTCTTTTAAAGCGCCATCAAAAAATAGAAAATGCTAAAGTTCTTTTTAAAACTTCAAAAGAGAATATGGGGTTGTGGGTAACTCATTATGAATACACTTCTGATGGTTTAGAAAAAAAAATGATAGCGCTCGATGAACGTGTAGGATTTTATACGGGATTCAGTCATATTATTGATGAGGACCAGGTTAAAAAACTCAATATACCTGAAGACGCAGAGCTTTTATGCTACTACGAAAATTCTTTTGTCTTTCGTTTAAAATCCCTGTGGAATTCATTTTTGGCGGATTCAGTTTTAATAAGCACTATCTCTTCATTAACGGAAGCAGACTCGGTCGAAGTGGAATGTCTATGGTCTCCCAAAAATAGAATTTCTTTTCAATCTTTTTTTGTCAATAGCGGTAAATTTTTTATTAGGCTTAGTGAAAATGTTCTTTCTTCAATATTTGAACTAAAAAAGAAAGATAATTCATGGGGACTTGAGAGAATCACTCCTGATAATAAATCGACTTTTAGTATGGTGGCATTCGACCAGCAATCTGAACTTGCCATTATCGCCGAAAACAGTTTTTTAATACCAACAACTCTACACCTCTATAATTCCAAATCTGCAGAATTGACACTTTTTCAGCAAGGCAGTTCACGTTTTTCGTCAGTTGATTTTGAAGTTGAGCAGTGGTGGAGCACCAGTCTTGATGGAGAAAAAATTCCCTATTTTATTATCAAGAAAAAAAATCTTAAATTCGATGGTCAAAATCCAGTATGGCTTTATGGCTACGGTGGATTTGAAATTTCACTTGAGCCATTTTATCTTGGGATGAGAGGAAAGCTCTGGTTGGAAAAAGGCGGAGTTTTTGTCTGGTCAAATATCCGTGGTGGAGGGGAGTTTGGACCTTCATGGCATCAAGCTGCGCTTAAAATGAATCGCCATCTCTGTTATCAGGATTTTTCTTCAATTGCAGAAGACCTGATCCAGAGAAAACTAACAAATGAAAAAAAGATTTTAATTGCAGGGGGAAGTAATGGCGGATTACTGGTAGGAACTTCTTTTACTAAAAGACCAGAACTTTTTAAAGCAGTCATTTGCGCAGTACCTCTGCTCGATATGATTAGATCCCACCTATTGCATGCAGGAGCAAGTTGGGTTGCAGAATACGGAAGTCCGGAAGAAGGCCCTGAAATGAAAGCTTATCTTGAGAGCTATTCTCCACTTCAAAATGTTAAGCCGGGGGTCCAATATCCAGCGACCTTTTTTCATACTTCAACTTATGATGACCGTGTTCATCCAGGCCACGCCAGAAAAATGGCGGCTCGAATGATCGAAGAAAATCAAAAAGTTTATTTTCATGAAGAAAGAGAAGGTGGTCATCAGGGAAGGACATCTCCTGCAAAAAATGCTGAGAACGAGGCCCTACATATGATTTTTGCCTATCAGGAACTGGGCATTAGTTAGTGTGAATTAAACTCATCCCTTGTTGTTCTAGTGCCTGAATCTCACGCTTCAGAGAAAGCATATAGTCTTGAGTTCTTTTTAAGTCATCTTTTAAGGCCTGCGAAGCTGGATTTTTTTCAGAAGCGGCCTTCAGCTCTTTGATTTTTTCTTCAACTTCAATCACCTGATCTTTTTTGTCGTATACTTTTTTCCCAATTAAAAATTTTTCACGAAAGAGTTCTTCTTTTTCTAGCGGACAAAAACTTTTATAGAGATCGCCCTTTTTGCCCATTTCAAAACCTTGAAAAGGTGTGCAAAAATTACTCCAACCCATATTAAAGCCCATTTGATAAGCTTCAAGGTTCACAGCTTCATCACTGGTCACACAAACTCTTCTAAGCTCTTCTGAGAGGTTAGATAGGCCTCGTTTGCCATGATCAAGCCCTAAGTACTTCATGTCTTTCTTACAATCATCTTTGCTGATTAATGAGGAGCAAGAGGTGGCAAGCAGGAGAGTTGTGAGTGTCAGTGGGATCAGTAAGATTTTTTTCATGGTCTAAATTATAACCCCAAGTTCCCAAGATCGGCAAAAACTGCTATGAAAGTTTTGCCTCTTTAAATTTTATTTGAATGCTTGAAAATAGAGTAATGGGAAATACAAAATTCAAAGAGTCAAGACCATCAAAAGAAACCAACAAAGAAAATTCCGGTTATCCAAAATTTAAAGAGATTGATGGTAGTCATCCTCTGAAAATCGCAGTTCCCGAAGCTGTCGTGGAGTACCAAGTACGCACAAGGCATGGGGGACAAGTTGCATTCTTTAACTTTGAACTGGCCATAGAGCTTGGCCTCATTCCAGAAAATCATTCCTACGAACTCACGAAAGAGTTAAAGGAAGAAATTCTTCAGACATTCAGTATCGTAATTATCAACGAGTACGATATGATGAATAATTTCAATTATCCCAAAGAGGAAATTAGACCCAAGACATACATGGCCACTCGATATTTGCAACTTCAGCATCCTTGCAAGAAAGGAACAACTTCTGGAGACGGGCGGAGTGTCTGGAATGGCCAGATTAATAACAAGGGAAAATCTTATGATGTCTCAAGTTGTGGAACAGGTGCTACAAAATTGAGTCCAGCTTGTAATATTAATAAAAAATTCTACCAAACCGGAGATCCAACTGTTTCTTATGGTTGTGGATATTCTGAAAAAGATGAAGGCCTGAGCTCTCTTTTTTTTAGTGAAGTCTTGGCAAAAAATGGACTAGAGACAGAAAGAGTTTTGGCAATCATTGAATTTCCAAAAGGCTTAGCGATTAATGTGCGCGTTCATGAAAATCTTTTGCGCCCTTCACATATGTTTAATCATCTAAAACAAAACAACCTACCAACTTTAAAAAGAGTGGTGGACTATTATATCGAACGCCAAATTAAAAATAAAATTTGGAAAAATGTTCCAACTGATCCTAAATCTCATTACGATTTTTTCTTAATGAAAATGGTAGAAACATTTGCTCAAATGTCTGCTAATTTTGAAGACCAATATATCTTCTGCTGGTTGGATTGGGATGGAGACAATATTTTAATGGATGGGGGAATCATTGATTATGGTTCTGTCAGACAATTTGGTCTTTACCACCACGAATACCGTTACGATGATGTTCAAAGATGGTCGACATCGATAAAAGAGCAAAAACAAAAGGCCCGTTATATTGTTCAAACTTTTGCCCAAATTGTCGATTATATAAAAAATGAAAGAAAGAAGACAATTGATGATTTCAAAAATCACCATGCTATGCAAACTTTTGACAAGCAATTTTTTGATTTCAAAAATCATAATATCCTGACAAAAATGGGATTTAATGCCAAGTACACAGAAACGCTTCTAGAGCATTACCGTAAAGAAGTTGAAGATTTTAGAAATGACTTCACCTATTTTGAAATGGCAAAATCAGTAAAAGGTCTTCAAAAAGTTCCAGATGGAATTAATTGGAATGCTATTTTCTGTATGCGCGATATTCTCAGAGAGCTGCCCCAAGTCTATCTTTCGCGCGGAATAAGTGGCGTAGTAAGTGAAACGGAATTTATCGATATTATTAAGTCGAGTTATGCGACAAAAACAGATCTCAAAAGATCTATAAGACGAAGCCTCAAAATTAGAAGTTTTCAAAAGAATTATATTAAACTAATTAATTTAGTCTCTAAAAAATTAAAAGAAACTCCAGAGAAAGTTCTTTTAGATGTTTCAATGAGATCATCGGTCATCAATAAATATGACCGCGTAACAGGGGATTCAATTTCCACCATTGTCGAAAAAGTGATGGCACGAAAACCAAAACTTTCGGCAGAGGATATTTCATTGATCTTAAAAGAGTTCACAGAATACCAAAATCTCAATCCCGATAAAGAGCGGAGACCTTCAAATTTTGAATCTGAAAAAGAGCAATCTCGAATGGTAAAAGGCATGCTTCAAATCGTTAGAGAGTATAGAGACGGGATATGAAACTAGTTCTATATTCCGGAGGGACTGAAGATGAAAATCGTTTTCTCAATTTGCGTGCATTAGAATTAACTCACGTTAAATCTCCTAAACTAACACTCATACCTTCAAGCTCTTATGATGCGGAAAATGACTTCAAGTTTTTTGTTCAAGAGTTTTCTGAGTTTGGTGTTCAGCGCTTTATGCTATTTTGTGTGGATACCCCCTATACTAAAACATTATTACAAGAAGTTCTTAAAAGTGACCTGATTTTCTTAGGTGGTGGAAATACCTTTTACTTTTTAAAGCATTTGAAAAAAGCGGGGATGTTTGCACATTTCGATAAGTTTTTAAAACGCGGTGGAGTTCTATGTGGTCTTTCTGCTGGGGCAATCATCTTAACTCCACATGTACATACCGCCAGTTTTCCTCATTTTGATCGCGATGAAAATCCTTGGGATATGAAAAATCTTTCAGCAATGAGGTTGGTTAAATTTGAATTTTTCCCCCATTATAAAAATTCAAAACGATATGATGCTGAACTTCTCCATCATTCTAAAAAATCAAAGATCCCACTATATGGATGTTCAGACGGAGGAGGGATCATTATTGATGGAGATCAGATTTCATTTGTCGGAAAGTGTTTTCAGTTTTATAGCGGAAAAAAATTATCTCTTGTTATAAATAAGCTGACTTTAAGAACAGAGGCCCATTCATGAAAAATTCGTTCTTGTTTTTACTTGTTTTCATGTCGTTGAATGCGAAAGCTTCTACAACTATTGAAATGGAAGGCAAAAGTTTAGATTGTGAAAAAAAATCTGAACAGATCTTTCACTGTAAAAACGCAAGTAGCAAAGTTTTAGTTGTTAAGAATTTTATGGGTTATATGGCCGTGGAAAAAAATGGCGACGAACTACCGAAGTCGAAGTGGCTCTCTAAAGTTGTTGATGACGATAAATTGCTATATGAGACTCCTAAGTTTCCTGGTTCTGGAGGAGGATATTCTGACAATCGTGAAAGCTCGGAGATGGAAGGTGAGATGCCCGGAGGGGATGGAGGGTATGGAGGAGGGATGGGAACTTACAAAATTCCCGATGATAAATCGAGACGTTTGTCCGAAGCCAATACAATTGTTGTTAATTTAAAAGATATCAAAGACAGCTGGGCCAGTGATTTTGTCGATGTTTCACAAAAATATATTACAGTACAATCTGTGAAAAGATCGCAACTTCAAATTAAAGATTACAACGGCGAAATTTTTAATTGCAAAGAAGGGCATACAAGGAAATTAACAGTAGAAGAAGTTGCTTTTCAAGAACGTTATAATACAAAGATAGTGTGCAATTATTATTCTTGCTCTAATAAAGCAGGTGAAAAATCCCTCGCTTTTATCCCATCTCCCGCTTCAATGTCCGGTGGAGTAAGTTTTCTAAAGTTAAAGGCAGATAAAAGTGAAGTTCGTTATGATGGTTTTAAAGTTGTTGATACTGATGTTACACAGGTTGTCCCAATTTACGATATTCCCGCTTACCCCAAATACGATTTACCTGGTGGATTCAAACCTGATTTCGATCAAAAATTATTGACTCCTAAAAAGTATCAAAATAATGAAAGTACATTTGATTATTTAACTAATCCAATGAATACTGCTAGCACGGAGGAAGAAGAGAATTATTGTTATGGAGATAATGAAGTAAGAAAACTGATTGAAGAAAAACATCGTGTCGCAGATAAAATGAAAGAAGACTTGGCCAATACTGATCTTGCTCATTATTTGACGATGACCGACGGACAAATGGTATCACTCTTAGTTGATGTGGCCAAAAGTCATGACCTTGGTTGTCGCTACGAAAACATGATTCTTTCTCCCTCGGCAGAGGCCCATTTAGATTATTTAAGAAAAGTAAAACCAAGGCCTGTTGAAAAATATTTATCTATTACTGAAGTGCAAAAACTTTTTAAGAAAGCAAAAAATATGTCAGACATACCATTTGGTTATAAAGACGATGGTTGTTATGCAAGAGCGCATGTCATGGCCAGAAGGTTTGAAGAGATGGGGATACCTACAGAGAAGGCCTGGATTAAAGGTTCTCTTTTTGTTCCAGGAACTGATATTAAATGGAACTACCATGTTGCCCCAGTGATTAATGTCAAAGATAAAAAAGGTAAAATAAAAAAATATGTTATCGATCCTTCTCTTGCTGATAACGCCGTCACACTTGATGAGTGGGTTGAATCCATGGGAAAAAATGTTAAAGGGGGAGTGATGAAAACGCGTTATCCCTTTCCGGTTAATGCAGCTAATTTTCAGCGAACAGCAGTCGCCCTATCGTCTTCAGATGTCTACGTTCCAGACAATGATGAAGTGAAAACGGAAGAGCAAAATATGGCGATGGCCATACAAACAATGAAAGAATACACTGCCGTTTTAAATGAAGGTAATAAATGAAAAAATTATTAGGATTGATTTTACTTTTAAATTTCCAAACGCTTAGTGCGGCCATGACAAAAGATTTTGTCGTTACAAAACTTAATTACAATTCAGAACAAAAATATTACCAAGTTGATTTTAAAAATCAGGCAGGCGTCTATAAGGCCAGTGAAACACTTATTGATTGTTTGCGCGAGTTGCGTGAATCACTCAAAGAAAAAAAACCAGTCAGAGTTATTTTTAAACCAATGGGATTAGCAATTACTTCATGCTCGAAGGTCTCGACCAAATAAATACTAAAACAAGAATTAAAATCACAGTCCCAGTTATTCTCAAGGCAAGAGTGACTTTCAAATAGGGTATTCGAAAAACAATAACCAGGCTCAACATGATGGTTGCAACTAGTTTTGCTTTTAATCCGATCACTCCATTTTTTTCCCAGTCTCTAAGCGGTGGCCCTAGGTGTTTTTGATTGAGAATCCATAAGTGGAGTTTATTGCTTGATTTAGAATAACAAAAAGCTGCCAATAATAAAAATGGCGTTGTTGGAAGTACTGGAAGAACAGCTCCAATAACTCCCAAAACCAAACAAAGATGACCAGCAATCAGCAATAAAGTTTTTTTCATATATTAATTTTCAAAATAAACTTCAATATTATGTTTCAGTTCTTTGTAGAAAGGTTCAAAGAAATCCAGTTGAGCAACTGTCTTTCTAGTGACTAAAGAAATAGTTCTCGTTACTTTTAATTTTTTGTAGGCTTCTTTTTTGAGGTGAAATTCTTTTGTTAATCCTAGGGGAATAAGTCCATTACCTAAGCCAACCTTGGTCATCTGGTAGACGGCCATAAACGATTCAACATAGATAACATTATTAGAAAAAAGTTGGGCGTAATCTTTTTTTAAAACACTTCCAACATTTTTCCATGTGGCCGAGTTTTCTTCAATGGTGATCAAAGGGAGATTCTTGCTGGGTCTATTCCTAAATTCGGAATGCAAAAGAACCAGCGGTTCATCAATTAAATGAGCAGAGTAGAGATCTTTTCGGTTTTCATCAAAAGTGCATATCCCAAGCTGATATTTTCCCAGGGAAATATTTTCTAAAAGCATAAGACTTCTGTGCACATGAAAATCCAGCTCCAACGTTGTTAGCATTTTCAGGGTTTCACTCACCACGTAAGGGCCAAAAGATCCCGCAATAGAATCGGATAACCCGAGAGCAAAATGGGAGAGATTGGATTTGTCTGAGTTCAGTGTAAGATTTTTGAGTTCGATAATAAGTGGACGCGCCTTGCTTAAAAACTGGTAGCCATCCTGGGTCAAGCGAAGTTTTCGTCCATCTGGCTCTACAAGCTTAACTTTAAGTTCTAGTTGGAGTCCCTGAATTCTTTTACTTACGGCAGATTGAGTGAGTCGCAGACGAATAGCAGCTTCGCTAACGGTACCGTATTTCTCTAAGGCAATAAGGGCTTCAATTCCATTTAACATATTCTAAATACTACTTTATTTTATTCAATTTATTCAATTTATTCTTTAATATAGAACGGCGATAATTAAACAGGGTAAAGCAGCATAGTGAATTAATCGGAGATAACCCAAAAACCCACAGTGACGTATATTTTTAATAGTCTTATAATTAAGTGAATCTTTTTTTAACATTTATCAACCCGATATAAGCAAGGAGCCCTTCGTGAGCAAGGTAAAAAAAACACTAGTAGTTGGAAATAAAAATTACAGCTACTACAGCTTGAAAGAAGCTAAGAATTTAGGTCTTACTGAAATCGACAAACTTCCAAAATCACTCAAAGTCTTATTGGAAAACTTACTACGTCACGAAAACGGTAAAGACGTAACATTTGAAGATGCAAAAGCGATTAACGAGTGGACCAAAACTCAAAAATCAGACAGAGAAATTGCTTATTATCCGGCTCGCGTTCTTATGCAAGATTTCACAGGTGTTCCGGCAGTTGTAGATTTAGCAGCGATGAGAGAAGCGATGAAAAAAATTGGTGGAGATCCAAAAAAAATTAATCCGCTTATACCAGTTGATCTAGTCATTGATCATTCGGTCGCAGTTGATTTTTTTGGTAAGGCCGATTCTTTTGAAAAAAACGTGGCCCTAGAATACGAAAGAAATAAAGAGCGCTATACATTTCTTAAATGGGGACAAAAAGCATTTAAGAATTTTAGAGTTGTTCCTCCAGGAACAGGTATTTGTCACCAAGTTAACCTAGAGTATTTAGCACAAACAGTTTGGACTAAAACTGAAAATGGTGAAACAACTGCTTACCCTGATACTTGTGTAGGTACAGATTCTCATACTACAATGATTAACGGTCTCTCTGTACTTGGCTGGGGCGTTGGTGGTATTGAAGCTGAAGCCGCTATGCTTGGTCAATCGGTAACGATGACTGTGCCTGAAGTTGTCGGTTTTAAATTAACAGGACTTGTTCCCGAAGGAATTACTGCAACAGATATTGTTTTAACAGTAACTCAAATGTTACGTAAACATGGTGTTGTGGAAAAATTCGTTGAGTTCTATGGTTCTGGTGTAAAAGTTTTATCTTTAGCTGATAGAGCAACTATTGCTAATATGGCACCAGAATACGGAGCAACTTGTGGCTTTTTTCCTGTAGATGAAAAAACAATTGATTATTTAAGATTCACGGGAAGAAGCGATGAACAAGTCGCACTTGTTGAAGCCTACTCAAAAGAGCAGGGTCTGTGGTTAAATGCAGGGGATACTGATCCTGTCTTTACCTCAACGCTTGAACTTGATTTATCAACAGTTGTTCCATGTATTTCAGGACCAAAACGGCCACAGGATAGAATTGAGTTAACTGCAGCAGCTGATGCTTTCAAAAAAGAACTTGCTGCCACTTTCAAGATAAATCCAGAAACGGCGAGCAATGAATATGATGTAGCGGGTGCCGATTTCAAGCTTAAGCATGGAGCTGTCGCGATAGCAACGATCACTTCTTGTACTAATACTTCCAACCCATCTGTTATGATTGCTGCCGGACTAGTTGCCAAAAAAGCACGCGAACTGGGATTACAATCTAAGCCTTGGGTAAAAACAGCACTTTCACCAGGGTCTAAAGTTGTTACAGATTATCTAGTCGAGTCGGGTCTTCAGCATTCACTTGATGAACTAGGGTTCACTCTTACTGGCTATGGATGCATGTCTTGTATTGGAAACTCAGGTCCACTTCCTGAAAACATTTCCAAATCAGTTAATGCTAATAATTTGGTTGTAACTTCTGTGCTATCAGGAAATAGAAATTTCGAAGGAAGAATTAATCCAGATATTAAAGCAAACTATTTAGCTTCACCTCCTCTGGTCATTGCTTACGCATTGGCCGGAAATATTAATGTTGATATTGCTAAAGATCCAATTGGGAAATCCAAAGACGGTAAAGATGTTTTCCTTAAAGATATCTGGCCGACTCATGAAGAAATCAATGCTGTGCTGATGAGCAAACTTACGAGTGCGATGTTTAAAAAACGTTATGAAAATGTTTTTGATGGAGATGTTCACTGGCAAGCTATTAAGACAAGCGTTGGTGAATCCTTTGATTGGGAGCCAGATTCGACTTATATTAGAAACCCAACATTTTTTGAAAATATAACTGGCGGAACTATCAACACTATTGAAGTTAAAGACGCACGTATTCTAGCTCTTTTCGGTGACTCGATTACCACCGATCATATTTCTCCTGCAGGATCAATTAAGAAGTCTTCTCCAGCAGGTGTTTATCTTCAGACAAAAGGTGTTAAGGCGGACGACTTCAACTCTTACGGATCTCGTCGTGGTAATCATGAAATTATGATGAGAGGAACTTTTGCTAACATAAGAATTAAAAATGAAGTAGCTCCTGGAACTGAAGGTGGAGTAACGAAATTTATTCCTACTGGTGAAGTAATGCCAATCTACGATGCGGCCATGAAGTATATTGAAAATAAAACTCCGTTAGTGGTAATTGCAGGTAAAGAATACGGAACAGGATCTTCAAGAGACTGGGCG